>DATAPC010000117.1:0-16534 GCA_036265415.1 Gaiella sp. | reverse complement strand
CATCGCCGGGTCGCTCGAGGACATGTCCCGACCGGACCGAGATGTAGCCTTAAAGCCGTTCCGCGTCTCACACATGCCGACGTCCGGGCCTCCTCGTGGGGCCCGTCGTCGTTCGGGATGACCTCCGAAGCCATCTCTACGATCGGGGCCGCATGAGTGAGACGAGGACATGGGCGCTCGCCTACTAACGCCGGATCAGGCCTTCGGCATGCTGGAACGCGGCTATCGGCGCGGCTTCAAGGGCATGACGTATGAGACGTACCGCGACCTGTTGGCCGCGATCCTGCCGAAGACTCCGGTCGTCGTATGCGGCGGTGAAGGCCAGGAGATTGCGGATGTCGAGATGGTCGGAACCGCCCTCGAGAACGGCTGGACGCTCGATCAATTGCATACGGCGCTGCAGGGCGGCGGGACGCCCGACGCCCGCAAGCTCCTCAGCCAGGTGTTCAGACGGCAACGCGTTACCGCCGTGTTCGCTCAGAGGCGCCGGCGCAGTGTCGCGAAGACGTTGGTGATCGCCCGTCGCCTACACCGTCGCGGCCGCGTGTCGCGCCGGGTTAGGGCTACCGTTCGCTCGTCGCGCGGCTTGCCTCGATTCGGCGAAGACGACCCTCCACATCCTCATGATGTAAGCCCGCGCCGAAAGGCGAAGGCGTGGGCGTGAGCTTCCGTGGTGATCTCACGCGGGTCTAGCCGACGAGTTCGAGGCCGTCGGCCTCGCTGCTCGGCCGCGGAAGAAGTCGACCGTGATCGACTACAAGGCCAGGACCGTAAGGAACCACCTCGTCCTCGCGGGACTGATGTTCAGGAGCGAGGCGGTGGCGGTGGGTGCAGGAGAATCCGCTCGACCTCGTCGAGACACCCGCGATGTCCGACGCGGAAACGGAACGATGGATGCAGCGGTGATCGCGCATCTCATCGCCGCCTACCGCGAGCTCGAGGCCGTTCCGCCCGACGACACGGAGGCGGCGTGGTTCGCGGCGGCCCGCAGGATGACCGTTGTGGCGCTCTCTACCGGCCTCAGACGAGGAGAACTGCTTGGGCTGCGGTGGATGGACGTCGACTTGCTGGAACGGCGTCTGAGCGTCCGCCAGCAATACGTCCGTAACGAGCTGACCACCCCGAAGTCGAGGGCAGGGAGGCGGTCGATCCCGCTCGGCCCGGTCGCGGTCGACGTTCTCGAGGAGCAGCACCGGGTGACCCGCCATCGGGCTGACGAGTCAATCGTCTTCGGCCATCCGGCGCTCGGGACACCGCTCGACCCGTCGAAGCTCGGACGGCACGCTCGAATCGCGATGCGAAAGGTTGGCGTGCCCCGACTCGTTCCGCCCGTGGCATGGGCTACGTCACACGGCGCTGACCGAGACTGCGGCGGCCGGGGTCCCCGGCATGTTCGTGCAGGCGAAGGCGGGGCACGCTCACGGGTCGACCACTGAGCGGTACCTGCACGCGCACAAGACCAGCTATCCCGACGCGGCCGACATGGCGGAGGCCCGGCTTTTCAGAAAGCTCGGGTAATGATGCTAGGCGTGGCGTTGAACATGTACATCGGGCTGTGTAAGCTCGAGGGTCGCGGTTGGCGCCCAAACGGCGCCGGGCGATCGGCGACAGAAATGGGGAGGAGTAATGCGCAAGACATCATTGTGGGTGGCTGCGCTCTGCGCAGTCCTCTTTGCGGCCTTTGGTGCTAGTTCGGCGTTCGCCGGCGAGGCAACCGGCAATTTCCAGAGGACGGGAAAGCAGACGCCGATTGGCGCTGCGCCCGATAACGCCCCTCACGCGGCCTCCATCTGCTCGTTCTCGGGACAGAACCCTGAGGCGTTCCTCGACCCGTCAGATCCGGACTTCGAGCCGGGGCGGACGCAGTCGTGGGGTCAGATCCCGAAGGCGGTCCGTGACGTGCTCGCCACAGAGGGAGAACAGCCCGGAGACTCTTGCAACGGCCACACTGGCTTCTTCGCCGGGGGTGGCGAGGAGTAGCACGGGGGTACAGGTCCGGTACCAAGAAGGGCGCTCCACACGGGCGCCCTTCGCGTCTCTCGCCATATGCAGGCAGTTGGAGACTCCCCGGGTTGGACTCGAACCAACAACCCTCCGGTTAACAGCCGGATGCTCTGCCAATTGAGCTACCGGGGAAGGCAGCGAGGGCGAAGTGTAGCCGGGGCGGGCGGCCGCGAGCCGGCCGCGGGTGGGGCGGAGGAGCACGAGACCGTGCGGCGAAGACCGGGAGTTCCGTGCGGAAAACGATCGTCATCGTCGTCGCTGCGGCCGCAGCCCTGGCGGCTGCCGCGCCGTGCGCTGCGGCGCAGAGCGCGAAGGTCGCCGCGCTCCAGGTCGCGCTGCGCTCGCACGGGCTGTACACGGGCGCTGTCGACGGGATCTCCGGCCCGATGACCCGCGACGCGCTGATCCGCTTCCAGCGCCGAAACGGGATCAGGGCGACGGGGAAGGTCGGCATGGCGACGCGGTGCAAGCTCGGGAAGCTCGGCAGCCCGCTCCTCGGCCAGCGGCAGCTCGCGCGCGGGCGAGTCGGCTGGGACGTTGCCTCGCTCGAGTTCGAGTTGCGCGCGTTCGGCCTCCCCACGAAGCGGGTGGACGGCCGCTTCGACGCGGCGACGGCAGCGGCCCTACGGCGTTTCCAGCGCGCGCGCGGCCTCACGCCGGACGGTGTCGCGGGGACGAAGACCTTTCGCGCGCTTGCGCGCGGGGGGAGGAGCGCAAAGAAGGCCCGTCCGCATGTCGCAAGACGAGCGGTCGTGCACGTCGTCCGCCCCGGCGAGGGATTCGCCGTCATCGCGCGGCGCTACCACGTCGGCGCGGCTGCTCTTGCGCACGCGAACGGGCTCGACCTGGCGAGCGTCATCACTCCGGGGCAGCGGCTTCGCGTCCCGGGCGTTGCCGTCGTTCGTGCGAAGGCGGCCCCCCGCCGCGCTGCGCCCACGGTCGTCCACGTCGTGCAGGCAGGTGAGGGATTCATCGCGATCGCGCGGCGCTACCGCGTTCCTGCCGTCGAGCTCGCGCGGGCCAACGGGCTCGTCCTGACGAGTGTCCTGACTCCCGGGCAACGACTGAAGGTGCCGGGTCGCGTCGTGGCCACACGCGCGACGGCCCCCGGGGTGCCGCGCCTCCGTCACACGGTCGAAGCTGGCGAAAGCTTCTTCTCGATCGCCCAGCGCTACCACGTCAGCCCGTGGCGGCTCGCGCGCGCGAACGCGCTCTCGCTGATGTCCACGATCGTCCCCGGGCAGAGACTCGTTCTGCCGCGGGGTGCGCACCTCGGGTCGTCCGGATCACCCGCCGACCGGGCGACCGTCGCGGCTGCGATCGACCGCTGGTCGGCGACGTACGGCGTCGACGCGAAGCTCGCGCGGGCCGTCGCCTGGATGGAGTCCGGCTTCCAGCAGGACGTCGTCTCGAGCGCGGGCGCGATCGGCGTGATGCAGCTCCTCCCGCAGACGTGGGAATGGGTGGACACGATGCTGCTCGGCGAGGCGACGCCGCGCACGTACGACGGGAACGTCCGCGCCGGCGTGCGCTACCTGCGCTGGCAGCTCGACGAGTTCGACGGTGACGTGCGTCTCGCGCTCGCCGGCTACTACCAGGGTGCGCGCGCAGTCCGCGAGCGCGGACTCTTCGACGACACGAAGCAGTACGTCTCGGTGATCCTGCAGCTCTACGGCGCTGTCTGAGACGGCGCGCCGGCGAGGGCGAGCGCGGCCTGCAGCGAGCGTGCGCGGCCATACTCGACACCGGCCGTGAGCTCCGGATCGGTCGGCGTGCGTAGTGGCGCGGTCGCTGGGCGGAACGGCTCGTCGTCGTCACGGACGATCCGCTCCGGCTCGTTTCTGTGGGCTCGAGCCGCTGCTCAGGCGAGCGCCGAGACGGCGGTGTGCGCCTGGCGCGCCGCCTCGTCCGGCGAGAGCGCCCAGAAGCGCTCGGGGGTCGAGAAGACTTCGACGTCGAGCACGCCGTTCCAGCCGGCGGCGCGCAGTGCTCTGACGATCTCCGCGGAACGCCCGTCCCGGGAGGGAAGCGCGCGGACGCCGGGGAGCGGCTCCGGCAGCTCGTCCGCGACGTGCAGGCCCGTGAACCGCCCGGCTGCGGCGACGACATCCTGCGTCTTCTCGTGAGCCAGGTTGAACGTGTCGGCCATGATCCCGACATCCTCGAGCCCCGCCTCGTCGAGCACCGCGAGCGCGGCGGCGAACGAGCAGACGAAGCCGGCCGTGTCTCTTTGCGCCGGGTGGATCGGCTCGAAGCCGAGCCGTACTCCCGCCTCGCGCGCGGCGGTGGCCGCACGCCGCAGGCCGTCCACGACGATCGCCCGGCCCTCGTCCTCGGGGCGCCCGCCGAGCGGCCCGCTGAGACAGAGGATGCTGGCCGGTCGGTACGTCGACAAGCGGCGGACGGAGTCACAGATCGCCTCGATTCGCTCCGCCGGGTCGTCCGGCCCTTCCATCCCGGGAATCGCGAGCGGGAGGAACGACGGCACCGTCGGAACGCAGTTCGAGACCGCCAGGCCATGGGCGTCGAGGAGCTCGCGGTTCGCCTTGTCGTCATCGGGCAGCTTGAACTCCCACACGCCGATCGCGTCGAATCCGGCGGCGGCGTACGCCTCGACGTCCGCCCTGAAGGACGCGTTCACCGTCGAGATCGTGGACAGCGACAGCTTCACGAGCGTCCTGGAAACTTTGCAAGCACTCGCCGGGTGAGCGGCGGCTTCGTCAGCTCCTTCGCGACGAGGTACCCGGAGCCCGCACCAAGCCCGGGGCCCGGGTGCGTGCTGGCGCCGACCTGCCACAGGCCCTCGACGGTCGTCCGATGGCCCGGCGACTGGGCGAACGGGCGCCAGAGAAGGTTCTGGTCGAGCGCGCAACTACCCGCATAGATGTCCCCGTCGACGAGGTTCGGATCGATCGCCTCGAGGTCGGCGGGCGAGAGGACGACGCGCTTCAGCGTGGCGGAGGCGAGGTTCTCGATCGACTGGCCGAGCCGGCCGAAGATCCGGTCGGCGTAGGCCTCGCGGAGGTCCTCCGTCCACGTGCCGTCGCCGACGTCGAGCTCGCCGGCCGCGTCGCCCTTCACCCGGCCGGCGGGCAGCTCCTGCAGCTGGATCCAGACGATCCACTTGCCGTCGGGCGCGCGAGAGGGATCGACCGCGCACGGCTGCCCGGCGACGATCGTCGCCTCGGCAGGGAGCAGGCCGCGCTCGGCCTCGTTGACGGCCCGGGAGACGCCGTCGAGTCCGGGCGTGACGTGCACGATTGCCGTCCGTGCGAGCCGCTCCGCGTCCGGCCCCTGCCAGCGCGGCGGCTCGTCCATCGCGAGGTGGATCTGCATCCCCGCACGTCCGTAGCGGTAGCGTCCGGCGGCCGCCGACACCTCGGCCGGGACGTCGCGCTCTCGCAACAAGGAGCCGTAGAGCTGCGTCGGAGTCACACCTGCGACGACCGCGCGGGGCGCGCCGATCGTCTCGCCGCCCTCGAGCACGACCGCGGTCGCGCGGCCCTCGGAGACGACGATCCGCTCGACCCGCGCGTCGGTGCGGAGCTCGCCCCCTGCGTCGCGCACGATGCCGCCGAGCGCGTCGACCAGCTTCACGCCCCCGCCGACGGGCACCGGCATGCCGCCGAGCTGGATCGCGCACGCGATCACCTGGGTCATGAACCCGGACATTGCATTCTCGGGGCCGAGGCCGGTGTGGAGCACCCACGGCGCGAGGAGGCCGTGCGCCTGCTCCGAGCGGAACGTCGCCGTCGTCCAGTCGCGGCAGGACGCGAGCGCGGCGCCGGCGAAGTCGAGCAGCCCGCGTCGGCCGAGACGCTGCAGGAGGCGCCGCCCGAGGCCGAGCCCGGACGGTGACCACAGCTCCGTGCCGAGCACGCCGAACGAGAGGTCGGCGTTGGCCATGAACTCGTCGAACTGCCGCTGCCAGGCGGCGCCGTCCCCCGCCGCGAAACGGTCGAACTCGGCGACGTTCGCCTCGAGCGACGTCTGGAGGAACATCGCCTCTCCGTCCGGGAACGCGGTGGCTGTCGGCAGGTCCGTGTTCAGATACTCGAGGCCGCGGCGGTGGAGGTCGTCGGCGAGCTCGGCGTATGCGGCCGAGCCCTGGAAGAGCGGGTGCCATGAGCTCAGCACCTCGTGCGTGAAACCCGGGAGCGTGTAGTCGCTCTCCGTCCGGATCGCGCCCCCGAGCCGATCCGACTGCTCGAGCACGCAGACCGCCCAGCCGTCTCGCGCGAGCAGCGCCGCCGCCGTCAGCGTGTTGATTCCCGATCCGACGAGGACCGCGTCGAACCCGGCCACGCGGCGAGGCTACCACGGCTGCGGTTGCTTGACATGTCACCGAGGACGGTGTGACAGAATCGGCCTCATGCTGCTGCGAGAGGTCTCGTACGCGCGTCCGGCCAGCGTCGAGGAGGCGGTCGCGCTCCTCTCCGAGCACGACGGGGCACGTGCCCTCGCGGGCGGCCAGACGCTCGTCAACGTCATGAAGCAACGGGCCGCCTCGCCCGACGTGCTCGTCGACCTCGGCCGGCTCGACGAGCTCCGCACGATCGCGGTCTCGGGGACGACCCTCCAGATCGGTGCGATGGCGACGCTGTCCTCGATCATGCGCTCGTCCGAGGTGGAGGTCAGCCGGCCGATCCTCGCCGAGGTCGCGGCGACGGTCGCGGACGTGCAAGTGCGGAACCGCGGCACGCTCGGAGGGAACATCTGCGTCAACGACCCGACCAACCACTTCCCGCCGCTGCTCGTCGCGCTCGGAGCCTCGATGACGATCGTCGGAGCGGGCGGCGAGCGCACCGTGAGCGCGGACGACTTCTTCGTCGGCGTGTTCGAGACCGCGGTCGGCGAGGGCGACCTGCTGACGCGGATCGACATTCCGGCCGCGGGCAAGGGCACGGGCGACGGGATGGCCGGAGTCACCCTCGGAGCGCACGGGACCTACATCGCGAACGCGGCGGCGTCGGTGGCGGGCGGCGCCTGGCTGGTCGCTCTCGGTTGCGTCGGGGCCGTACCGGTGCGTGCCCCCGCCGTCGAGGCGAAGCTCGGGGGCACAGACGTCGACGAGGCGGCGGTGCGGGCGGCCGTCGACGGCCTGGGTGCGACGCTCGATCCGCCTTCGGACGTCCACGCCTCGGCGGAGTACCGGCGGAGCCTGGCCGAGACGTCGGTGGTGCGGGCCGTCCTCCAGGCAGCGGAGAAAGCGAGGGGCTGAGATGGCCACGATGCCGGCGTCGAACCTGATGGTGACCGTGACGGTGAACGGCACGGCGTACGAGCGGGAGGTCCCGGCGCGGCGCCTGCTCGTGCACTTCCTCCGCGACGACCTCGACCTCACCGGCACGCACATCGGCTGCGACACCGGCAGCTGCGGCGCGTGCACCGTCCACCTCGACGGCGTCGCCGTGAAGAGCTGCGCCGTGCTCGCCGTGCAGGCGGACGGCACGCAGGTCACGACGGTGGAGGGGCTCGCCGACGACGAGCTGACGCCGCTCCAGCAGTCGTTCTCCGACCACCACGCCCTGCAGTGCGGCTACTGCACCCCGGGGATGCTGATGAGCGCGGCGGCGATCCTCGCGGAGAACCCGAGCCCGAGCGAGAACGAGGTCAAGGTCGGCCTCCAGGGCAACATCTGCCGCTGTACGGGGTACTGGAACATCGTCGAGGCGGTCGTTGCTCTCGGAAAGGGGGGCGCATGACGGCTGTCGAGACCGAGGGGACGACGACCCTCCAGAAGGGGTTCGTCGGGCAGAACGTGCCGCGCCGCGAGGACAAGCGCCTCGTCCAGGGCGAGGGCCTCTTCTTCGACGACGTCAAGCGCCACGGGATGGGCTACGTCCATTTCCTGCGCTCGCCCTACGCGCACGCGCGTATCGCCTCGATCGACGTGAGCGCCGCGCTCGAGCTTCCGGGCGTCTACGGGACGCTCACCGGTGACGAGGTGGCGATCCTCACGGATCCGTTCTTCCAGATCGCGGCGGATCCGGGCGGACAGGTGAAGGACTACGCGCTCGCCGTCGGCAAGGTGCGCTACGTCGGCGAGCCGGTCGTCGCGGTCGTCGCCGAGACGCGCGAGCTCGCGCGCGACGCGTCGGAGCTCGTGCTGGTGGACTACGAGCCGCTCGACGTCGTCATCGACGCGCGCAGGGCGCTCGAGGACGGTTCCCCCGTGCTCCACGAGGAGTGCGGCGGCAACATGTCGTACACGGGCGTCTGGGAGTGGGGCGACGTCGACGCGGCGTTCGCCGAGGCCGACCACGTCGTCTCGATCTCGGAGCTCCACTTCGACCGCTTCAACTCGACGCCGCTCGAGCTCGACGGCGCGCTCGTCGAGTTCAACCGCGGCACCGGGCAGTGGACGATCACCACGAACAACCAGTTCCCGGGGTTCGCCGTGATCATGATGGCGCCCGCCATGCGGGTCGGCACGGACAAGCTGCGCATGGTCACCCAGGACATCGGCGGCGGCTTCGGCAACAAGATCACGTCGCACCCGCAGCTCGTCGCGCTCTGCCTGCTGGCGCGGAAGCTCAACCGGCCGGTGCAGTGGACGGAGTGGCGCACCGACTTCCACCAGTCGATGTCGCACGGGAACGAGCGCTGGTTCATGGACACCGAGGTCGCGGTCAAGGCCGACGGGACGATGACCGCATTCCGCACGAAGGCGATCGACGATGCGGGCGCGTACCTCCGCTACGAGCCGCTCGGCGGCGTGATCTGGTCGCAGGTCGCCGCCGGGCTGTACGGGTGGCGGAACATCCGCGTCGAGTTCACGCAGGCGATGACGAACAAGGCGCCCGTCTCGCCGAACCGCGGCTACTCGCGGATGCAGCACCTCTGGTTCACCGAGCGGCTGATCGACATCGTCGCGCACGAGCTCGGGTTCGACCGTGTCGAGCTCCGCAAGAAGAACTACGTCCAGCCCGGCCAGATGCCGTACGAGACGCCGAACGGCTGCGTCTACGACTCGGGCGACTACCCGCGCGCGCTCGACATGGTGCTCGACCTCGTCGGCTACGACACGGTCGAGGAGCGCCGCGAGGAGGCCGCGTCGCGCGGCAAGCTCCTCGGCTTCGGGATCGGGTCGACGCTCGACTCGGGGACGAACAACTTCGGCCAGTCACAGCTCCTGAACCCGGACCTGCAGTTCTCGGGGAACAACGAGGTCGCGACCGTCAAGCTCGACATCTTCGGCGAGGTCGTCGTCACGCTCGGCACGACTCCGCAGGGACAGAGCCACGAGACGACCGCCGCGCAGGTCGTCGCCGACATCCTCGGCTGCGACGTCGACATCGTCCACGTCCGGGCGGGACACGACAGCTACTGGAACTCGCACGCGGGCTTCTCCGGCACGTACGCCAGCCAGTTCGCGGTGACGGGACTCGGAGCGGTGAAGGGCGCGACGGAGGAGCTCGCGCACCAGATGAAGACGCTCGCCTCGATGGTCTTCCAGTGCTCGGTCGACGACATCGAGCTGGCCGACGGCTTCGCCCGGATGAAGGAGAACCCCGAAGCGGCGCTGCCGTTCATGGCGCTGGGTGCGATCCCGAACGCGAACAACGCGGGGTTCCCCGTCGACCCGCCGCAGATGAACGCCCGCTTCGTCTACCGGCCGCCGTTCGACGTGCCCGACAAGGAGCGGAAGTTCGGCAACCTGACGCTCACGTACTCGATGCAGATCCACGCGTGCGTGGTCGAGGTCGACCCGGAGACGGGTGTCTACGAGCTCGTCGACTATGCCGCCGTCGACGACTGCGGCGTGCGCGTCAACCCGAAGATCGTCGAGGGACAGGTGATGGGCGCGACCGCGCATGCGATCGGAGCGGCGATGTTCGAGGTGTTCGCCTACGACGACGAGGGCAACCTCCTGACGCCGAACTTCTACGACTACCACGTGCCGCACACCCTCGACATGCCACCGCTCAGGACAGCCGCGATCGAGTCGCCCTCGCCGTTCACGCCGCTCGGCACGAAGGGGATGGGCGAAGGCGGCGGCGGCGGGATCCACTGCATCGGCGCCGCGTTGCAGGACGCCCTGCGCGCATCCGGCGCCGCGATCGTCACATCGAGCCACAACCCGTACCACCGCGTCTGGGAGATGCTTCGCCACCCCGAGCGGTCACGCGAGAAGGTGGAGGTCAAGGGATGAAGATCGAGGGCACGAAGGAGTTCGACGCCTCGCGCGAGGTCGTGTGGAGCGTGATCAACGACCCCTCGAAGATGGCGAAGACGATGCCCGGCGTCGAGAGCTTCGAGATCGCCGACGACCGGCACTGGAGCGCCAAGGTGAAGGTGCCGCTCGGGCTCGGCGGCCTCAAGATGTCGATGAACTTCGAGAAGCTCGAGGAGCGGCCGCCCGAGTTCGCGTCGCTCAACGCGAAGGGGACGGGCGTCGGCGCGCTGATGAACATGACCACGTCGTTCACGCTCTCCGGTGAGGGCGAGCAGACGCACATGGCGTGGGAGGCGGACGTCAAGATCGCCGGTCCGGTCGGCTCGATGGGCCAGCGCGTGCTCCAGCCGATCATCAACCAGCAGGTCGGGAACGTCCTCTCGGCGCTCGAGAACGAGGTGCAGGCGGCGAAGACGGGCGGCTGACGTCGGACGGCCGGCTCCGATCGCTCGGAGCCGCTCAGCTGCTGCCGTATCCCGCCGTCCGGCGCGACGACACAACGGACGCGACCTTGCGCCGCTCGCGGCCCATGGCCCAGTCTAGGCGTGTGCTCGATCGAATCGACACCCTCGAGCGTGGCCGTGACGCGTACGCGAGGCGTGCGTGGCTCGAGGCACACGACCTGCTCGCGCGTGCGCACGCGCAGGCGCCGCTCGATGCACCCGACCTCGAGCTCCTCGCGACGGGAGCGTTCATGCTCGGTCGCGACGACGAGTCGGTCACGTGGCTCGAGCGGGCCCATCAGCGCTACCTGGACGACGGACAGACGCGTCGGGCGGTCCGGTGCGCGGCGTGGATCGTCATGAACCTCGCGATCCGAGGCGAGCTCGGCCCGGCAACGGGCTGGCTCGGCCGCGCCCAGCGCCTGGTCGCGGGCGAGGGGGAGTGCGCCGAGGCGGGCTGGCTGTTGATTCCCGCGGTCTTCCAGAAAGAGGCCGCCGGAGAGCTCGCCGCCGCGGCCGCCGTCGCCGGGGAGGCAGTGCGCCTCGGCGAGCGGTTCGGTGATCGCGACCTCTTCGCGATCGGGATCCAGGCCCAGGGCTACATGCTGCTGAAGAACGGGCAGGTGCGCGAGGGTCTGGCGCTTCTCGACGAAGGGATGGTCGCCGTGACGGCAGAGGAGCTGTCGCCGATCGTCACAGGGATCGTGTACTGCGGGGTCATCCTCGCCTGCCAGGAGGTGTACGAGGTCCGCCGGGCGCGCGAGTGGACGCGTGCGCTCGCGGACTGGTGGGCGCTCCAGCCCGAGATGGTCGCGTTCACCGGGCGTTGCCTCGTGCACCGCGCGGAGATCCTGCAGCTCGACGGCTCGTGGGGGGACGCGGTCGAGGAGGCTCGCCGCGCCGGCGAACGGTTCCTCGCGACCGGGAACCCTGCCGCCGGCCTCGCGCGGTACCGCCTCGCGGAGCTGCTGCGCCTGCAGGGTGAGTTCGCCGCGGCCGAGCAGGCGTATCGAGAGGCGAGCGGCCTCGGCTGGGAGCCGCAGCCCGGGCTCGCTCAGCTTCGTCTCGCGCAGGGCCGCACCGGCGCGGCTGTCTCGGCCATCCGGCGCGCAGAATCCGCGACGACCGAGTCGCTCGAGCGCGCTCGACTGCTTCCCGCCTTCGTCGAGATCATGCTGGCGGCCGGGGAAGTCGACGCCGCCCGTCGCGCCTGCCTCGAGCTCGAGGAGCTCGCGGCCGGCTACGGGAGCGCGATGCTCGGCGCGATCGTCGCGCATGCGCACGGCGCCGTGCATCTCGCGGCGGGCGAGCCGCGCGACGCGCTCGTCTTGCTGAGGCGGGCCGGCGAGACGTGGCAGGCGCTCGACGTCCCGTACGAGATCGCGCGAACCCGTGTCCTGGTCGGGCAAGCCTGCCGCCTGCTCGGAGACGAGGAGGCTGCGGCGCTCGAACACGAGGCCGCGGCGAGCATCTTCGAGCGTCTCGGGGCGGTGCCGGATCTTCTCGGGCTCGGCGCGGCGCCGGCTCCGCACGGGCTCTCGCGGCGCGAGCTCGAGGTGATCAGGCTCGTCGCCGCCGGCAAGACCAACCGCGACATCGCGACGTCGCTCGTCATCAGCGAGCACACGGTCGCGCGCCACCTCCAGAACATCTTCGCGAAGCTCGGTGTGTCGTCTCGCTCGGCGGCGACCGCGTTCGCGTTCGAGCACGATCTCGTCTGACGCGGACAGCGCGTGGTCAGGAATGACCACGCCCGGCGCCGCGCGAGGTTGGTGGGTTCGCGCGATGTCGGCAGCTCGCGGCCGTCCTACCGTCGGGCGAAACGACGAGGAGGCCGACATGGCAACCGAATCCTTCGACACCGTGATCGTCGGCGGCGGTCAGGCAGGACTGGCGACGGGATACCACCTCGCCTCGCGAGGACGATCGTTCGTCATCCTCGACGCGAGCGCCCGCGTCGGTGACGCGTGGCGCCGCCGCTGGGACTCCCTCCGGCTCTACTCGCCCGCAGGCTACGACGGGCTGCCGGGGATGCGCTTTCCCGCCAAGCGCACGGCGTATCCGACGGCGCACGAGATGGCCGACTACCTCGAGTCGTACGCGGCCCACTTCGAGCTCCCGGTCCTGTCCGCGACGGCCGTGGACACGCTGTCGGAGGAGGGGGGCCGCTATGTCCTGCGCTCCGGCGACCGGAGATTCGAAGCCCACAACGTCGTCGTCGCCACGGGCGTCATGCAGAGACCCCATCGCCCGGCCTTCGCGCCCGAGCTCGATCCACGGATCACCCAGCTCCACTCGAGCGAGTACCGGAACCTGTCCCAGTTGGAGGAGGGGCCGACGCTCGTCGTCGGGGCGAGCCACTCGGGCGCGGACATCGCCTACGAAGCCGCGTCGCGGCACCACACGATCCTCTCTGGCGTGGACACCGGCCAGCTCCCGGTGCGCGTCGACACGCGCCGTGGCCGCCTTGGCTTCAGGCTTCTGTTCTTCGCCGGATCCCACATCCTCACCATGGACACCCCGCTGGGCAGGGGCATGCGGGAGCACATCCGGCACGGCGGGGCGCCGCTGCTCCGGTACCGGCGGAAGGAGCTCGTCGCCGCCGGGGTCGAGCGCACGCTCGCACGAACGGTCGGCGTCGAGGGCGGGATGCCGCTGCTCGACGACGGTCGTGTGGTCAACGTGCGGAACGTCGTCTGGTGCACGGGGTTTCGGCCCGACTTCTCGTGGATCGACGTGGCGTTCACGATGGGCGACGACGGCTATCCCGTGCAGTACCGAGGGGTGGTCGACTCGGCTCCCGGGCTCTATTTCGTGGGGCTCCTGTTCCTCCACTCGTTCGCGTCGATGCTGATCGCGGGAACCGGCAGGGATGCCGAGCGGGTCGCGAAGCACATCGCAGCCCAGCCTGCGCGGGCGGCGCGCGCCACGGGTGCGGCGGCCCGCCAGCACGTCGCGGCGTGACCGACAGGTCGAGAACCGGGCGGCGCCCGCGTCTCGTCGAGCCGTTGCTCGTCTGGAACGGGTCGGTGACGAGGCTCCATCCGGTCGGCGGAGCCGGGAGCGACGCAGACCCCGATCCGGAAGCGGCGCTCGCGCCGCGAGGAGACGCCGCTCCCGATCGCACGCCACCGAGGCCGGGGGGGCGGCAGTCCGATGACCGAGAAGGTGGTAGGGTCGCGTGACATGTCAGACGTTCCGTTCCGGATCGGCGTCATGCAGCTCACGATGGAGCCGCTCGACGAGATGCTCGCGTCGGCGCGCGTGATGGACGAGGCGGGGATGGACACGGTCTGGCTCGCGGAGGCCTACCCCTGGTGGCGCAAGCATCAGATGGAGGCGCGCTCCTCGACCGTCGTCTCCGCGCTCATGGCGCGCGAGACGAGGCAGCTGATGATCGGCTGGGGGATCATCTCGCCCTGGACGCGCCATCCCGTGCAGGTCGCGATGGATGCGCGGGTCGTCCAGGAAGCGGCCGGGGCCGGCCGCTTCCTGCTCGGTTTCGGGACGTCGAAGATCTTCCTCAACAACATCAAGGGCCAGACGAAGAAGACGCTCGGGCCGATGCGCGACGCGGTCGAGATCGTGCGCGGCGTCCTCGCGGGCGAGGCGTTCTCGTACGACGGCGACACGTGGAGCGCCGACGTGCCGGCCCTCTCGCCGGAGGCGCACACCCCCCGCGGCGTGCCGCCGGTGTACGTCGCCGCGACGGCGCCGAAGATGCAGGCGCTCGCCGGCGAGATCGCGGACGGGTGCCTGACCCCGTCGATCACGACGCCGGCCTTCGTCCGCTACACGCGGGACAACGTGGCCGCCGACATCGACATCGGCTGCACGGTCGTCGCCTCGATCGACGCGGACGACCCGGAGCGGGGCCGCGACGGCGCGCGGGAGATCGCGGGCATGTACCTCGCGAACAAGGTGCAGAACATCGCCGGCGCCGCCGACACGCTGCTCGACCTCGCCGGGATCGAGATGGACGAGATCCGTCCGGTCGCGGAGGCGATGGAGCAGGGCGGGCGCCTGGCAGCGAAGGCGAAGGTCTCCGACGCGCTGCTCGACAAGTGCAAGCCGATCGCCGGGACGCCGGCCGAGTGCATCGAGGCGATCGAGGAGTACCGCGACGCCGGGTGCACACACGTGATGCTCGAGCTGTGGGGCGAGGACCGGCACGAGCAGATCCGCCTCTTCGGGGAGCACGTTCTGCCGCACGTCCGGGGCTGAGGGATGACGACGGTGACGGTCGACCGCGACCGGCTCGTCGAGACGGCGAGCCGCATGGTCGGCGTGCACTCCTTCACAGGCGACGAGCAGGGCATGGCCGAACTCATGCGCGACCTCTTCGAGGAGATGGGTTTGCGCTGCCAGTGGCAGCAGGTCGAGGACGAGCGTGCAAACGCGCTCGGGATCCTCCAGGGAGCGGGCGGCGGCAAGAGCCTCATGTTCAACGGGCACATGGACACGTCGTACTCGGGGCGGGAGCCCTGGCTGCGCGACGTGCCCGGCTTCCAGCCGGAGGCCTTCGTGCGGGACGGGCGGCTGTACGGGCTCGGGATCTCGAACATGAAGGGCGCGCTCGCCTGCTACGTCGAGGCCGTGCGCGCGCTGCAAGACGGGGGTGTGCGCCTCGGCGGTGACGTCCTGATCGCGGCGGTGTGCGGCGAGATCGAGAAGACCCAGCAGGGCGACGCGATCGGACGCGAGTACCGCGGCTACGGCGCCGGGACCAGGTACCTCGTCTCGCACGGCGGCGTCGCGGACATGTGCCTCCTCGGCGAGCCGACGGAGGGCAAGGTCGTGCTCGGGCACTACGGAGCGCTCTGGCTGCGGATCCGCGTCCACGGGGACTTCGTCCACACCGCCTTCAGCGAGGGGCGGCGCGACCGGAACGCGATCCTCCGCCAGCACCGGGTGCTCGCCGCGGTCGAGGAATGGATCCCGGCCTGGGAGGACGACCCCGCGAACGGATACCGGGGCGCCAAGGCGATCGTCAACGTCGGTGCGATCGAGGGCGGCTTCGGCTGGCGTGTCTCGCGGACCCCGCACCACGCCGACCTCTTCCTCGACGTCCGCGTCCCGCCGACGAAGCCGATGGCAGTCGCGCGACGCGAGGTACTCGACATGGTGCGCGGCCTCGCGGAGCGCTTCCCGGACTCTTGCGTCGAGGGCGAGGTCTACGTCACCGCTCCCGGCGCCGAGATCGACGAGGGTCACGAGCTGGTCGGCGCGATCGACGCGGCGCACGAGGAAATCTTCGGCGAGCCGCCCGGGCGCGACGTGACCCGCTGGTTCTCGGACGCGTCCGCCCTGACCCGATACGGGATCCCGACGGTGAACTACGGGACCTCGACCGGGCTGATGGACGTGGACCTCGGCGAGAACCTCGAGATCGACGGACTCGTGAAGACGGCCGAGGTGTATGCCAACGTGGCGATACGCGTCTGCGGAGTCGCGTGAGAGGGCAAGTGACAATGTGTCACTTGCCCCGGTCGGGCGGCGGTGCTGTTGACACCCGTTGCGCATGCCCGGGCGCGGCCGACGCAGCGCACGGGTGGTGGAGGGGAGGACGCGGATGAAGCTGGTCACGTTCGGAGAAGGCGAGGGGAGGGTCGGGGTGCTCGAGGGCGACGAGATCGCCGTCCTCGACGTGCCGACGATGCGGGAGTACTTCGAGCGCGGGGGCGCCGACGAGACGGGGGAGCGCGTCTCGCGGGCCGAGACCCGCCTTCGCGCGCCGATCGTCCCCAAGAAGTTCTTCCACACGGCGGGCAACTTCCGCGAGCACGAGGAGGAGTCGAAGAACGTCGACTGGTCGCACGCGATCGCGCCGTGGATCAACTTCTTCCAGAACGTCGACGCGATCGTCGGCCCGGACGAGCCGGTGATCTACCCGGAGCACCTCACGGAG
>DATAPC010000116.1:0-39004 GCA_036265415.1 Gaiella sp. | reverse complement strand
CGTGCACGGCAGTTTCGGAGGACGGTGTCAGACACCGTCCTCCGTCAAGGGGCAACCGTGCCGGATGTGAGCCGATCGCTCCACAGGGTTGCGACACGCCGTGACGGTGCCTCTCATCGAGCGCTTCCGAGAACGGTTGCCGGTCTCCGAGCGAACGCCGGTGGTGACGCTCGGCGAGGGATCCACCCCGCTGCTTGCCGCTCCCAGGCTCGCACAGGCCGTGGGCCTTCGCGAGCTCTGGCTCAAGTGGGAGGCGTCGAACCCCACCGGCTCGTACAAGGATCGCGGGATGACGCTCGCCGTCTCGAAGGCGCTCGAGGAGGGTGCCGAGGCGGTGCTCTGCGCGTCGACGGGGAACACGGCGGCCAGCGCAGCTGCCTACGCGGCGCGCGCCGGGCTCCCCGCCGTCGTGTTGACGCCACAGGGGGCCGTCGCGGGGGCGAAGCTCGCCCAGACGCGCATGCTCGGTGCGGTCGTGCTGGAGGTGCAGGGGGATTTCGACGCCGCCCTCGCTGCAGCGCAGGAGCTCGCGGCGCGCGGCTCCCACGTCCTCGTCAACTCGCTCAATCCGTACCGTCGGGAGGGGCAGAAGACGGCCGTGCTCGAGATCGTCGAGGAGCTCGAGGACGCGCCGGACGCGTTCGTCCTGCCCTACGGCGGCGGCGGCAACACGTCGTCCTACGCGCAGGCGCTCTCGGAGCTCGGGCTCGGCACGCCGATCGTCTCCGTCGAGGCCGAGAAGCGGCGCGAGACGCTCGCCAGCGCGATCCGCATCGGCGACCCCGTGCACGCCGACGCGGTCCGGTCCGCCGGCGCCCGTGTGCTCCACGCCCGCGACGACGAGATCGTCGCCGCGTGGCGCTTCCTGGCCGCGGAGGAGGGGCTCTTCTGCGAGCCGTCCTCGGCAGCGGGGCTCGCGGCCGTCCTCCGAGGCGATGTCGCAGGTGACCGTCTCGTCGTCACCATCACCGGGCACGGCCTGAAGGACCCCGCCATCGCGGATCGCCTCGCGCCTGCGCCCGTCGAGGTCCATCCCGATCCCGACGCGATCGACGCCGCCTCCCGCTCCGTGCAAGGCTGACCGCCGGGAGCAACGGTCACCGACGCAAGTGCGGAAACGCACATCTCGCGTATGCTCGGCCCGTGCGACTTCGGAAGGACGCCAAGCTGGAGCTATTGAAGACCGTGCCGCTCTTCGCGAGATGCTCGAAGGCGGACCTGCGCCGGATCGCAACGCTGGCGGACGAGGTCGAGCTGCACGAGGGAGCCACGCTGATCCACGAGGGTGCGTACGGACGGGAGTTCTTCGTCGTGGTCAACGGCTCCCTGCGCGTGACGCGGAAGGGGAGGAAGGTGAACGACCTCGGCCCCGGCGACTTCGTCGGTGAGATAGCTCTGGTGGCAGACGTTCGGCGCACGGCGACCGTGACGGCGTCCACGCCGGTGCACCTCCTCGTGCTGACGGATCGCGGCTTCCGCGATTTGCTGGCGCAGTCGCCGTCGATCGCCACCAGCATCCTCCAGAGCCTCGGAGAGCGCCTGCACTCGGACGCCTACTGACTCCCCCGGCGGGAGCTCCACCAGCCTCGGCTGCCGAGAGGTCGAGCGTCACCGACGACAGATCGACTCCGTCTTCGGCCATGGTTCTGAAGCCTGGGAAGCGGCGACTCTAGTCCTCGATCTGCGCCGTTTCGTCCCGCTGCATTGCGTCGAGTCCGGCTCGCATGGCCTCGAGCTTCTCGGGCGAATGACCCACCCAGTCGACAAGCTCGCCAACAACGCGCAACGGCTCGCGGCTACGGAAGGACCGGGTTGGATTCCCCGGGAACTTCTTGTCGGTCAAGTTCGGGTCGTCCTCGAACGCCCCGGTCGGCTCGACGATGTAGATGCGCCCGCGGCCCTCACCGCTGGCGAGCTCAGCGCCCCAGACCGCGGCGTCGAGAGTTGCGCTGAAGTAGACATAGTTCATCGCCCGGCCGGCCTCGAAGTTCGATTCGCGTCCCGAGACCAGCAGATCGCCCACCGCGAGGTCCGCCCTCGTACCGTGCAGGTAAACGCCCGCCTCGTACACCACGAACGGCACCGGTTCACGCAAGGCGCTCATGCGACGATGCTAGGCGTTACACAACGGCGGTGACTGCACCAAGCCGCGCGGCGCCTTCGTCTTGACATCCGCGGAGCAGCGGGTCGCCTGCGCGCGTGTGCGGGAATGTCCCCTGCGCGGGTTCTTGTTGCATTGACGGCCTGGGCGACGAAGGCGCTCGATGACCTGATCGCCTTTCTCGCAACCCGCTCGAAGGGTCCTTGCTAGCGTCGCCGGTCGTGGGGAACGGGTCGGCGCACATTGTCCTCCGCGAGCTCGAGGATCGGGATCTGGATGTGCTCTTCGAGCACTGGACGGATCGTGAGGCGATTCGGATGGCGGCCTTTACCCCCGCCGATCCCGACGACCGCGGTGCTTTCGATGCACGGTGGGCAAGGATCAGACGCGACCAAAGCAACACGAACAGGGTCATCGAGACCGAGGGCCGAGTGGTGGGTCACATCGCGAGTTTCGACCTCGGGGGTCAACGCGAGGTGACGTACTGGATCGACCGGCAGTACTGGGGCCAGGGGATCGCGACTCGCGCGCTGAAGGAGTTTCTGACGAGGATCGAGACGACACGTTCGCTGTACGCCCGTGCGGCGAGCGACAACGCCGGCTCCATTCGCGTCCTCGAGACATGCGGCTTTACGCGCGTCGGAGTCGATCGTGGATTTGCACACGGACGGAACGAGGAGACGGAGGAGGTCATCCTTCGACTCGATGCATGAACGTCGTTGCGTGTCCCTGCTGCAGTTCGCTTGCCTGCGCCAGTGTTCTCTCGCCGGATGACTCTGCGACCGCGTCGTTCTGCACCCTCCCGCGCCACTGCAAGGCGATGTTGACACCCGGCCTCGAGGACGACGGCGATCTCCCCGACCCGCCCAAGCGGCGCCTCCGGGCCCGGGAAGCGCTAGAAGAGAAACGTGATCGTCCGCGCGCCCGCGACCTCCGCCAACCTCGGCCCCGTATTCGACGCGGCGGCGGTCGCATTCGACCTCTGGAACGAGCTCGAGGTGACGGACGGCGACGGCGTCGAGATCGCCGGAGAGGGCGCGGGCGAGCTTCCCGACGACGCGACGAACCTCGCCGTCCGCGCGTATGCACTGTTCGCGGACCCGGCCGGCAGGAGATTCCGCTTCACGAACCGGATCCCGCTCGAACGCGGGCTCGGCTCGTCGGCGGCCGCAATCGCGCTCGGGCTCGCCGCCGCCCGGCCCGGAGGGCCCGTCGAGGAGCTCCTCGCAGCCGGGCTGCAGCTCGAGAGCCACGCCGACAACCTCGCAGCGGCGCTCGTCGGCGGGGTCACTCTCACGTGGGACAGCCGGGCCGTCCGCATCGCCGACACGCTGCCGCTGGCGCCTGTCGCCCTGGTCCCGCGCGAGCGGACGTCGACCGAGGCCTCCCGCCGCGCGCTCCCCGCCTCGGTGCCGCACGCCGACGCCGCGGCGAACGCCGCGCATGCCGCGCTCCTCGCGGCGGGCGCCGCCGCCGGTGACGCCGACCTCTTCGCAGCCGGGCTCGATGACCGTCTGCACGAGCCCTACCGCCCGTCCGCCGCGCTCGAGGCGCTGAGGACCGACCTGCCCGTGGGCGCCCGCGGCGCGACGTTGTCGGGCTCGGGGCCGACCGTCGTCGTCTGGGCCGACGACGCCGACGCGTGCGCAGCCGACCTCCAGCGGCGTTTTCCCGGCCACGACGTCCTCGTCCTCGGTGTCTCACCGAAGGGCGCGCTGTGAGCACCCGGCTCGTCGACTGCCGTCCGCGCGGCACCTACGAAGCCGGCCACCTGCCGGGCGCCGTCCATCTCGACCCCGAGACGACCCTCTCGACCCCCACCGACGACGCCTCGGCGGGCGGCCGCCACCCGCTGCCCGATCCATACGCCCTCGGCGCCGCGTTCGCGGCGGCGGGAATCGGCCCCGAGACCTTCGTCCTCGCGCTCGACGAGGGAACGGGCTGGGCGGCGCGCTGCTGGTGGCTCCTCCGCCACCTCGGCCACGACCTCTGCGGAACGTTCGACCAGCGCGCCTACGCCGGCCCGCTGACGACCGACGAGCCGCGCGTCGAGCGGGCTCCGTTCGTGACGCAGGTCCGGCACGACGACACGATCGAGGCGGAGGAGATCCGCGCGCGTCTCGGCGATCCGTCGCTCGTCCTGTACGACGCCCGCGCCCCCGGGCGGTGGCGAGGCGACGCCGAGCCGCTCGACCCCGTGGCCGGTCGCATCCCCGGCTCGCGAAACGCGTTCTTCGAGCGTCCGCTGCCGGACGACGCACCGGAGGCGAGCGAGGTGGCGACGTACTGCGGCTCGGGCGTGACCGCGTGCGTGACCGCGCAGCAGCTCGTCCTCGCCGGCCGCGAGGACGTCAGGCTCTACCCCGGCTCCTTCAGCGAATGGTGCCGCGACCCGTCCAACCCGATCGAGAGAGGCGACCCGTGACGACTCCCTACGACACTCCCACCGACCCCGCGAAGCGCCGGAGCGCGGCACTCACCGACGGCCCCGACCGCGCAGGCGCCCGCGCGATGCTCAAGGGCACCGGCTTCACGGACGACGACCTCGCGAAGCCGATCGTCGGCGTCGGCACGACCTGGATCGAGACGATGCCGTGCAACCTGAACCAGCGCGACCTGGCCGTCCACGTGAAGCGGGGCGTCCGCGACGCGGGCGGGACGCCGATGGAGTTCAACACGATCGCGGTCTCGGACGGCGTCTCGATGGGAACGTCCGGCATGCGCGCGTCACTCATCTCGCGCGAGGTGATCGCCGACTCGATCGAGCTCGTCGCCCGCGGTCACCTCTTCGACGGCCTCGTGATGCTGGTCGCGTGCGACAAGACGAACCCCGGAGCGGCGATGGCCGTCGGGCGTCTCGACATCCCCGCGGTCGTGTCCTACACCGGCTCGATCGCGCCGGGCCTGTACCGGCAGCGCGAGGTCTCGATCGGCGACGTCTACGAGGGGATCGGCGCGCACGCGGCGGGGAAGCTGACGGATGCCGACCTGCACGAGCTCGAGTCGGTCGCGTGCCCCGGCGCGGGCGCGTGCGGCGGCCAGTTCACGGCGAACACGATGTCGACGATCCTCGACTTCCTCGGTCTCTCGCCGTTCGGCACGAACGGCATCCCTGCGATGCACCGCGCCAAGGAGGAGGCCGCCTACGAGCTCGGGCGGCTCGCCGTCTCGCTCGTGCGCGACGACGTGACTCCCCGCTCGTACGTCACGAAGGAGTCGTTCGAGAACGCCGTCGCGTCCGTCGCCGCCACGGGCGGCTCGACGAACGCCGTGCTCCATCTGGTCGCGATCGCACGCGACTTCGGCATCGACTTCACGATCGACGACTTCGAGCGGATCTCGGCCCGGACGCCGATCGTGGCCGATATGAAGCCCTGGGGCCGCTGGCACGCGAACGACATGTACGCCGCCGGCGGCGTCGCGGTCGTGGCACGTGAGCTCCGCAAGGCGGGTCTCCTCCACGAGGATGCGCGCACCGTCGACGGGAAGACGCTCGCCGAGCACGCCGACGCGGCGGCCGAGGCGGAGGGGCAGACGGTCGTCGTGCCGATCGAGACGCCGCTCAAGGCCCGCGGCGGCGTCGCGGTGCTCTACGGGAACCTCGCGCCGGAAGGGTGCGCGGTGAAGCTCGCGGGGCACGACCGCACGGTTCACCGCGGGCCTGCGCGCGTGTTCGACTCCGAGGAGGACTGCTTCGCAGCCGTGAAGGAGGGCGGCATCTCGCCGGGCGACGTCGTCGTGATCCGCTACGAGGGTCCGCACGGCGGCCCCGGGATGCGCGAGATGCTCCACGTCACCGGCGCGATCGTCGGCGAGGGCCTATCCGACTCCGTCGCGCTGATCACCGACGGGCGCTTCTCCGGCGCGACGCACGGCTTCATGGTCGGTCACGTCGCGCCCGAGGCGTCGAGGGGCGGCCCCATCGCAGCCCTCCGCGAGGGCGACACCGTCGTGATCGACGTCGACCGCCACGTCCTCGAGGTCGAGCTCGACGAGGCGGAGCTCGCGGCCCGCCTCGAGGGCTGGACGGAGCCGGAGCCGCGCTACCGCCGCGGCGCGCTCGCGAACTACGCCACGCTCGTCTCGTCGGCCTCGCAGGGCGCGGTGACGGTGTCGCACTACGAGGAGCTGTGAGGGGAGCGGGCCCGCCGGTCCGCTCCCCTCGTGGCTACGGACGGTTGTCGCGCGGATCCCAGAGCGGGATCGGCGCGGTCGCCGCGTACGTCTCGCCCTGCGGGTAGCTGATGAGCTCGACGTACGTGCCGAACGGCGTCCTGAAGTAGTTGATCGTCTGGCCGGCGGCGGGGCCGTCGGTGACGGGGAGCGGGCCGAGGAGCTTGTGCGCCCCGAGCGCCTCCATGCGCGCGACCGCCCTGTCGATGTGACGCACGTAGAACGCGATGTGCTTGCCGCCGAAGTCGGAGTTCTTCCGGAACGTGCGGTCCTGGTCGGGTGAGGAGTACTGGAAGAGCTCGACGCTCGGCCCGTCGCCGCAGCGCACGTGCTGGATGCGCTCGATGACCGCGGCGGGGTCGACGTCGACGAACCCGCCCACTCCGGCGAACGGCCCGAAGGCGAGGGGCGAGGAGCAGCCGAGGACGTTCTCGAACCACGAGACCGCCTCGGGGACGCTCGGCACGGTGATGCCGACGTGGTCGATCCCGAGGAGCCCGGGCACGCTCGTCACGACCGGGTCGGTTCCGTTCCGCTTCGGCGACCAGAGCGGACGGCTGGGATCGCGCTCGTACGCCATCCCGTTCGGGTAGCTGATCAGCTCGACGTACGTCCCGAAGGGCGTGCGGAAGTAGTTGATCGACTGGCCGGCGGCGGGGCCCTCCGTCACGGGCAGCGGGCCGTCGAACTTCTGCGCGCCCTTGGACACCATGTAGCCGACCGCCGCGTCGAGGTCGGTGACGTAGAAGGCGATGTGGTGCCCGCCCCAGTCCGAGTTCTTCGGGAACGTCGTGCGCTGGTCGGGGGCGGTGTAGTGGAAGAGCTCGATGTTGGCGCTGCGGCCGCAGCGCACCATCGTGATCTGGTGGATCACAGCCCGCGGATCCACGTCGAGCAGGTCCTGCATGAACGTGCCCGTCGGGTCGGAGAACGGCCCGAAGGTCAGCGGAGCTACGCACCCCATCACCTCCTCGAACCACGCCACCGCCTGCCCGATGTTCGGGACGGTGATGCCGACGTGATCCATGCCGACGAGGCCGAGCTGGCCGTTCGCGTTCCCCGGGGCACTCGCGCCCGGGCCGGCTGCGGGGGCGGCCGGGACCGTCGCCGCGGCAACGACCGCCGTGGCGGCGACGGCGAGTGCGGCGGTGAGCGCACGGATCGAATGGGTCATCGCGTCTCCCCTTTCGCGGCACGGCGTCGGCTCGACGCCGTGGTGACATGTCAGCCGACCCTACGACGCGGTTCGCACGTCGTCAACCCGGACGGCGACCCGAGAGGGATTCGGCACGTCTCACCGCCAGCCGATACAGTGGGTGGCGGCGCGGGACTCGTCCCGCTCCACATCGAGAGAGGCTGAGGGACCGGCCCTGTGACGCCTCGGCAACCCCCCTCCGCGGAGGGCCCGGTGCCAAACCCGGATGGATGTGTCGAGCGAGACGAAGGAGGTCCACCCCGTGTCAGCCATCTCCCTCTCCTGTCGGGTCTGCGCGACCGAGCATCCCCTCGTCGCCCTCGGGTCGTGCAGCCGCTGCTTCGGGCCGCTCGATCCGGTCTACGACTGGGATGCCCTCCGCGCCACCCTGTCGCGCGAACGGCTCGCCGCCGGCCCGCCGTCGATCTGGCGCTACGCCGACCTGCTTCCCGTGGCGGCGCCCGAGGAGCCGAGACTCGCACCGGGCCTCACGCCCCTCGTTCCGGCACCGCTCCTCGCAGAGCGGCTGGGCGTGGCAGAGCTCTGGCTCAAGCTCGACACGGCGAACCCGACGCACTCGTTCAAGGACCGCGTGGTCGCCGTCGCGGCGCGCAAGGCGCAGGAGCTCGGCCTGACCACCCTGTCGTGCTCGTCGACGGGCAACCTCGCGGGCGCCGTCGCGGCGCGTGCCGCCGCCGAGGGCATGGCGGCGGCCCTGTTCGTCCCCGCAGACCTCGAGCCCGAGAAGCTCGCCGCCGCCGCCGCGTACGGCCCGACGATCTACGCGGTCGACGGCCACTACGACCACTGCTCCCGCCTCTCGGTCGAGCTCTCGTTCGAGCTGGAATGGGGGTTCGTCAACGTCAACCTCCGCTCGTACTACGCGGAGGGCTCGAAGACGCTCGCGTACGAGCTGGCCGAGCAGCTCGGCTGGCGTGCGCCGGACGTCGTCGCGATCCCGATCGCCTCCGGAGCGCTGTTCCACAAGGTCGGCCAGGGCTTCTCGGAGCTCCGCGCGCTCGGCCTCCTCGACGGGCCGGCGCCGCGGCAGGTCGGCGGCCAGGCCGAGGGCTGCCAGCCCGTCGCCACCGCGTTCCGCGAGAGCACGACGGTGACGCCCGTGCGGCCGAACTCGATCGCGCGGTCGCTCGCGATCGGCAACCCCGCGGACGGCGACTTCGCGGTGTCGACAGCGCGCGAGTCGGGCGGCTCGATCCACGCCGTGGCAGAGGACGCGGTGGGGGAGAACATGGCGCTTCTCGCCCGTACGACGGGCGTCTTCGGCGAGACGGCCACCGGCGTGACGCTCGGGGCGCTGCGAGCGGCCGTCGAGGCCGGCGAGGTCGGCCGCGACGACCGCGTCGTCCTCCTCGTCACGGGCGACGGCCTGAAGACCCTCGCGCCGGTTTCCTTCACGTACGAGCCCGTCCACATCGCGGCCGACGCGGAGGCCTTCCTCGAAGCGCTCGAGATCGCCGCGTAGGCCGAGCCCTCCGCCGACGTTACCCTGACGCCATGGCGAAGACGCTCTTCGAGAAGGTCTGGGACCGCCATGTCGTCCTCGAGGTGGAAGGCGAGCCCGCGCTGCTCTACGTCGACCTGCACCTCGTCCACGAGGTCACCTCGCCACAGGCGTTCGAGGGGCTACGGCTCGCCGGCCGCCGCGTCCGGCGTCCGGAGCTGACGGTCGCGACGATGGATCACAACGTTCCGACGCTGCCGGGGCCGGTCACGGACCCGATGGCGAAGGCCCAGCTCGACGCACTGCGCACGAACACGGAGGACTTCGGCATCCGCCTCCACGCGACCGGTTCCGGACACGAGGGGATCGTCCACGTGATCGGCCCGGAGCTCGGTCTGACGCAGCCGGGGAAGACGATCGTCTGCGGCGACAGCCACACGTCGACCCACGGCGCGTTCGGTGCGCTCGCGTTCGGGATCGGGACGTCCGAGGTCGAGCACGTCCTCGCGACCCAGACGCTCTATCAGCAGCGCCCGAAGACGATGCTGCTCGAGTTCGCGGGCGAGCTGCCCTCCGCGCTCACCGCGAAGGACCTGATCCTCGGCGCGATCGGCCAGGTCGGCGTCGACGGGGGCGTGGGCTACGTCGTCGAGTACGCCGGTGAGGCGATCCGCGCCCTCTCGATGGAGCAGCGGATGACGATCTGCAACATGTCGATCGAGTGGGGCGCCCGCGCCGGGATGATCGCCCCGGACGAGACGACGTTCGCCTACCTCGAGGGCCGTGAGCACGCCCCGCAGGGGGCCGACTGGGAACGCGCGGTCGGGGACTGGCGCTCGCTCGCGAGCGATCCCGGCGCGCGCTTCGACACGCACGTCGTCGTCGACGTCGCCGATCTCGTCCCGCAGGTGACGTGGGGGACCAATCCCGGGATGGTCGTGCCGGTCACGGGGTCGGTGCCCGACCCGCGCTCGTACGACGACGCGGAAGACCGTGCGGCCGTCGAGCGCGCGCTCGCGTACATGGATCTCAGACCGGGTCAGGCGATCGAGGACATCCGCATCGACCGCGTCTTCATCGGCTCGTGCACGAACTCGCGGATCGAGGACCTGCGCGCCGCGGCCGCGATCGTCGACGGCCGCAGGGTCGACGCCGGCGTGAAGGCGCTCGTCGTGCCCGGGTCCGCGCAGGTGCGCCGCCAGGCGGAGGACGAGGGGCTCGACCGGGTCTTCCTCGACGCCGGCTTCGAGTGGCGCCTCGCGGGCTGCTCGATGTGCCTCGGCATGAACCCCGACGTCCTCGCCCCGGGCGAGCGCTGCGCATCGACGTCGAACAGGAACTTCGAAGGCCGGCAGGGCCGCGGCGGCCGCACCCACCTCGTGAGCCCGCAGATGGCGGCGGCGGCGGCCCTGCACGGACACTTCGTCGACGTCCGTGCGCTCGCGGCGGTCTCCGCGTGAAGCCGCTCCGGACGGTGACGGGCCGCGTCGCGGTGCTCGACCGCCCTGACGTCGACACGGACCAGATCATTCCCAAGCAGCACCTGAAGCGGATCGAGCGGACGGGCTACGGGCGGTTCCTGTTCGAGGACTGGCGCCTCGACGAGGACGGGAACGAGCGGCCCGGGTTCGAGCTCAACCGACCCGAGTTCCGCGACGCGTCGATCCTGCTCGCCGGCCGTAACTTCGGCTGCGGCTCGTCGCGTGAGCACGCCGCCTGGGCACTGCAGGACTACGGCTTCCACGCCGTCGTCGCCCCGTCCTTCGGGGACATCTTCCGGACGAACGCAGGGAAGATCGGGATGCTCGCGATCTCTCTGCCGGACGAGGAGGTCGAGCGGCTGGTGGAGAGCGTCGACCTCGACACGGGGTCGGAGATGACGGTCGACCTCGAGCGCTGCGTCATCGTCGCACCCGACGGTCGCGAGCTGCCCTTCGCGCTCGACGAGGCAACGCGCCACCGCATCCTCAACGGGCTGGACGACATCGCTCTGACACTCGCGCACGAGGACGCGATCGCCGCCTACGAGACAGCTCACGGCATCGCGTGACGCAGGTCGCCGTGCTTCCCGGTGACGGGATCGGGCCCGAGGTCGCCACGGAGGCGACGCGAGTCCTCGACGCACTGGGCGTCGAGCACACGGAGCACCCCTTCGGCGGGAACGCGATCCTCGCGCAGGGCACGCCGCTGCCCGACGAGACCCTCGCCGCGTGCCGCGAGGCCGACGCCGTGCTGCTCGGGGCCGTCGGGCTGCCGGAGCTCGAGGGCAAGGAGGTGCGGCCCGAGCAGGGGCTGCTGGGGCTCCGAAGGGCGCTCGGTGTGTATGCGAACCTGCGGCCGGCGCGGGCCGACGGGATCGATCTGGTGATCGTCCGCGAGCTCGTCGGCGGGCTCTACTTCGGCGCAAAGGGCACGCGAGACGACGGAACCTGGTTCGACACGTGCGAGTACACGCGTCCCGAGGTCGAGCGGATCGCCCGCCGGGCCTTCGAGATCGCGCGGGGGCGGGGCGGTCGCCTGACCTCCGTCGACAAGGTGAACGTCCTCCACACGTCACGCCTCTGGCGCGACGTCGTCTCGGAGCTCGGCGCGACGGAGTATCCCGACGTTCCGCTCGACCACGCGCTCGTCGACTCCTTCGCCATGACGATCGTCGCTGCGCCGGGGGCGATCGACGTCGTCGTCACGGAGAACACCTTCGGCGACATCCTCTCGGACGTCGCGGCAGCCGTAACTGGGGGCCTCGGCCTCGCAGCGTCGGCGTCGCTCGGTGACGGCGGTCCGGGCCTGTTCGAGCCCGTACACGGGTCGGCGCCGCAGATCGCGGGCACCGGCATCGCCAACCCCGCGGCGATGCTCCGCTCGACGGCGCTCCTCCTGCGCCACGGGCTCGGACGGCCGGACGAGGCGGCGGCGCTCGAGCGGGCGGTCGACGAGGCGCTCGAGGCGGCGCCCACGCCCGACCTCGGCGGCGTCGCGACGACCGCCGAGCTGGGAGACGCCGTCCTGCGGGCGCTCGGAGACGGCGGCCGGGCGTGAGCCAGAACGAGAACACCGTCGCCTACCCGGGCCGCGAGGGCGCCCACAGCGCGGCCGCGTGCGACCGGCTCTTCCCCGCCGCGCGGCTCGTCCCGCAGGCGTCGTTCGAGGCCGTCGTCGAGGCCGTCACCGAGCGGACGTGCACGTACGGCGTGCTGCCGATCGAGAGCTCCCTCGCGGGACCGGTGAACGAGACGCACGACCTGCTCTACGACTCGGCGCTCTCCATCGTCGCCGAGGCGATCCTCCCCATCCGCCACTGCCTCCTGGGGCCGGAGGAGGTCGCGCTCGAGGAGATCCGCGAGATCCGCTCGCACGCCGTCGCCCTCGACCAGTGCCGCAAGCTGCTCACGTCCCTGCCGGACGCGACGGCCGTGGTCGCGCCGACGACGGGCGACGCGGCGGCGGCCGTCGCAGAGCTCGGCGACCGGAGCGTCGTCGCGATCGCGAGCGCGCGCGCGGCGCGGCTCCACTCGCTCGCGGTGCTGGCCGACGACGTGGGCGACCACGACGCGTACACGCGCTTCGCTGCGCTCGCGCCCTACACGCGGCTCGACCGCCGGCACGGGGAGTGGCGCACGGCGCTGACGTTCGAGACGCACCACCGCCCGGGCGCCCTCCACACGGCGATCGAGCCCCTCGCGCGCCGCCAGATCGACATGGTCCAGCTCGTCTCGCGCCCGATCCCCTCTCGCCCCTTCGACTATCGCTTCGACTGCGTGCTCGGAGGGCATCCCCTCGACGACGAGGTGGCCGCCGCGCTCACCGAGATGCGCACCGAGACGGCGCGTCTCCGCGTCTTCGGCTCCTACCGCGCCGACCGCGACGAGGGCTGGGAGACCGTCGCGGCGTAGCCGCTCAGGCGGCTTCGGCGGCCAGGCCGCCCCGCGTGTGGTCGCCCGCGGGCAGGTACTGGAGCCAGGCGTCGGGGACACGGTGGAGCGCGAGGCTGATGAACAGGACGGGTGACGGCGCGCGTGGCGGCCGCGCGAGGTTCATGTGCACCTCCTCGAGCAGCCGGTCGCCCTTACGGAGATTGCAGGGCGCGCATGCCGTCACGACGTTCTCCCACACCGAGTCGCCGCCGCGCGAGCGAGGCACGACGTGGTCGAGCGTGAGCCGTCCGGCGCTGTCGCCGCAATAGACGCAGCGCCACCCGTCCCGGGCGAACAGGGCCCTGCGCGAGATGCGCCGCTTGACCGACCGCGGTACCCGCACGTACGTCACGAGGCGGATCACGTGGGGCCGCGTGTACGTGTTCGTCGCCGTCCGGAGCGGCTCGTCGAGGCGCTCGACGACCTCGGCCTTCCCCTTCCAGACGAGCACGTGCGCGCGACGTGTCGAGCACACGTTCAGCGGCTCGAAGCTGGCGTTCAGGACCAGCACGTGACTCACGGCGCGAATGTAGCAGCGGGATAGGCCCGATCCTCGCCCCGCGCCGCCGCGTGAGAGGCGTTACCTGGCCATCGCGCGCTCGACCGCCTCCGCCTCCTCGGGCGAGAGGGCGAGGTTCGGCTGACCGCGCTCCAGTTCCTTGACGTACACCCGGGCGTAGTCGCGTCCCTGGATCGCCGTCACGACGGTCCCGGTGCGGTTCGAGTCGAGGAACGCGAACGAGGCCGACTGCTGCCCGCCCGCATCCTCGTAGGCGTCGTAGCGCACCACCGACGTGTTCGTCACGGAGCCGTCGACACGGCGGTCGACGCGCGTGAGGCCGGCGGCCACCTCGTCGACTGCCCGGTGGAGGTCGTCGATCCGGCCCTGGAGCGACACGGCGAAGTCGACCACATCGGCCGTCGAGCCCCCGAGGATCGCCTGCTGGCCCCGCCGGAGCGCGCGCACGCGCTTCCATGCGAGCCCCGAGACGAGCACGGCGATCGCCGAGACGGCGACGGCCGCGATCGCCACGCCGAGCTCGAGGCTCACGACGGCTGCAGCGTGAAGACGACCGGGTACTCGGCCGTGTTGTTGCCCGTGTTCGTCTCCCCCGGAACGGGAACGACTCCGACCTGCACGGTCGTGTTCTCCTGGAACGGGAAGTCGGGGAAGTCAGCGAACGTGACGGTCTTCGTCTCGCCCGGGTCGATGACGTCGATCGTGCCCGTCTTCTTGATCGGGGTCGGCTGCGCCGGGATCGTCACGTTGACTTTCACCCCGACCTCCTGGTTCTCACCCGAGTTCGTGACCCCGACCTCGAAGGAGACGTCCGTCGAGACGGTGATCTTCGTCTCGGTCGACGTGGAGAGCTGCACGTTCGCTGGCTGCACCTTCGTGAACGCGAGGGAGCTGCCGTGCAGCCCGCTCGGCGTCCCACCGGTCGAGGCGCCGTGGACGCGCTGCCAGATCGAGCTCATCGAGCGAGCGGTGTAGAGATCGGAGTTCTCGACGAAGACGGAGGCCGGCGCCGTGAGGCCCTCGACGCCCTCGGACGCCATCGTCGCCTGCGCGGCGTCCTGGAACAGGTCCTTCCACACGACGTCGCTCGCCTCGAGGCGTTCGCCCCACGCGGCAAGCTGCTGACCCGCGGCCGCCTGGTCGTCCGAGTCCTTCGTCGCGCGGAACGTGTCGAGCATGCCCTGCAGCCCCGTCACCCGCAGGTCGAGCGCCTCGATCGCGTGGCCGTGGGCGGGTGTCAACGGCCCCGGCGGGTCGAGGTCGCGCGCGCGCTCGACGTCGAGCTGCTGGCGCTGGACGAAGCCGCCGAGCTTCGTCTCGAGCTCCGTCTGCGCTAGCCCGGGAGTCGTGAGCAGCGTCGCAAGGTCGGAACCGATCTTCGCCGAGTCGCTGCCGACCTCGCCGACGCTCGCGAGGTAGTCGCCGTACGTCGTCTGCTCGTCCTGCCCGGCGCAGCCCTGCACCCAGACCGCGAGCAGCACGACGACGAGGATCGCCAGCGCGACGAGCCCTGCGAGGCGGAGCAACGGCGTGATCCCGTGTGGAGCGCGGAACTGCGGCCGGCGCGGGCCGCCGCCGCTCGGGGGCCCGCCGCCCGGTGGACGGCCGGTCGTACGCGACGGCGGGGCGATCTCGCGGGTCTCGTCGTCGACGAAGTCGAAGTCGAGGATGTCGTCGTCGTGCACGGTCACGATTGGTCTCAGCCCGGAGCCGGTGACGATCGACGATGCGTGCCGCCTCGCGCGTCGTCAGCGGCCGAGTGTACGGGAGATTCGGGGGCGGAGGACGTTCCCCTGGTACGGCGAAGGGGGGAAACCGGTGTCGTCCGCAGCCTTTGCCGTCCCCGACCGAGCGCTCGTGCTCGACCGTTATCGCCCGCTCCGACCGCTGGGCCGCGGAGGCTCGGGATCGGTGTGGCTCGCGCGCGACGAGCGCACCGGCCTCGACGTCGCGCTGAAGATCGTTCCACGCGAGGGCAAGCGCGCCGCGCGGGCCGCGCGGGAGATGGAGGCGGCGTCACGCCTGCGGCACGAGCGCTGCGTCCGCGCGTACGACTTCGGCGGCGACAGCGGTCACGTCTACATCGCCTACGAGTACGTCCGCGGCCGCACGCTGCGCGAGGCGCTGCGCACGGACGGGCTCGGCGACGCAGAGGCGGTCGAGATGGCGGCCCAGGTGCTCGAGGGCCTTGCGCACGCACATCGGCACGGGATCGTCCACCGCGACGTGAAGCCCTCCAACGTCCTCGTGGAGGAGAGCGACCCGGTCTCGATCCGGGTGCTCGACTTCGGCCTCGCGCAGTTCGACGAGGCCGACACGCTGACCGCCGTCGGCGACGTCCCCGGCACGCTCGCCTACATCTCGCCCGAGCGGCTCACGGGCGAGGACGCCACCGAGCGCAGCGACGTGTGGGCGGTGGGCGTGATGCTCTGGGAGGCGCTCGCCGGGAGCCACCCGTTCTGGGGCGTGCCGTTGCCCCAGGTGGCGTCCACGATCGCCTCCGGCGCGCCGCCGCTGTCGGCCCGCCGCGGCGACCTGCCTCGACGGCTGCTGGCGGCGGTGGACAGCGCGCTCGCCGTCGACCCGGCGAAGCGCCCTCCCGCCTCTCGGCTGGCGGCCGAGCTACGCGAGGCGTTCGTCGTCGTCCGGCGTCCCTCCGGCGAGCGCCGCAGGCCCGCCGCCCGGAAGAATGCGCGCCCGGCCCCTCGCCCCCGTCCGGCGACGGTTCCGGTTCCCCTCCCGCAGCGCCTCGTCCCGGCCGGCCTTGCGGCGGTCGCGACGGCGGTCGGCGGCTCGCTCCTCCCATTCTGGCCGGGCCCGCTGCTCGCCGCCCTCGCGGTCGCGGCGGGCGTGGTGACGCTCCGCTCCCCGCGGCTCGGCCTCGCCGTGGCGCTCGCGGCGCCGGTCTTCCCGCTCGGCAACCTCGCCCAGGCGGCCGCGGTCGTCTATGGCGTCCTTGCCGTGGGCTGGCTCGCCGTCACGTGGCGCGACGCGCGGGCAGGGCTCGCCTTCTGCGCGGGGCCGGTGCTCGCGCCGCTCGGCCTCCTTGCGCTCCTCCCGCTCGCCGTCCAGCCCGCACGGGGCATCTGGCGGCGCGGGCTCCACGCAGGTGCGGGCGTCTTCGCCGCCGCCGCGGTGGCCGGTCTCTCCGGCAATGCGCTGCCGCTCGGGGGAGCGTCCGTCGGCGACCTCGGCGTCGCCGAGAGCGAGCGGCCGACCGACGTCGTCTCCGCGCTCGGCACCGTACTCGGCGCCAACCGGGCGATCGCGACGACCGGCCTCGCGCTCGCGCTCGTCGCGATGCTGCTTCCGCGGGCCCGCTCGCGTGGGCCCTGGGGGATCGCCGTCCTCGGCGCGCTCCAGCTCACCCTGGTGCTCGCGTGGGGCCCGTCGATCCCCTGGCCCGGCTTCGTTCTCGGCACCTGGATCCTCTGCGGCACCCTGGCGGCTGCCCCGTATCTGGCGGCGATCGCCCGGCGTGGTGGTCGCTAGACTCGCTCGGGGGAGGCGCCCCGGTCAATGAGCGTCCTTCGCGCAATCGAGAGCAAGATCGAGGGCCTCTTCGAAGGGGTCTTCGGGCGCGCCTTCCGGACACACGTGCAGCCCGTCGAGCTCGCGCGCAAGCTCGCGAAGGAGATGGACGAGCACCGCTCGGTGTCCGTCTCGCGGGTGTACGTCCCGAACGAGTACACGCTCTATCTCTCGTCGTCCGACCGGGCGCAGTTCGCCGCGTACGAGGGCTCGCTCGTCGGCGAGCTCCAGGAGTACCTCGTCGAGCACGCGCGCCGGGAGGGCTATGCACTGCTCACGTCCCCGCACGTCCTGATCGAGACGGACGACGATCTCGCCATGGGCGAGTTCGGCATCGCGACGCGGGTCGTCCAGGCGGACGAGGTTCGCGCGCCGGCGGCCGCCGTGCAGCTGCCGGCTCCGGCCGCCGCGCCACCCGCGCCGCCCGCGCCCGTGCCGATTCCGCCTGCGGCGTTCCCCGAGGCCCCCGCGGCGACCATGGTCTACCGGCCCGAGACGCCGCTCGCGGAGGACGACGGCCCGCCGCCCGAGGTCGTGCGAGAACGAGTCACACTGACCGTCGACGGTCGCGTGCTCCCGCTCACTACGAGCCGCGTGGTGATCGGCCGGTCGCGCGAGTGCGACGTCCGCGTCGACGACGGCAACGTCTCGCGGCGCCACTGCGAGGTCGCGCAGGACGGCCCGACGACGTGGACCGTCGCCGATCTGGGGTCGACGAACGGCACGGAGCTCAACGGGCAGCGCCTCACGAGGAAGCAACGCCTCGACGACGGCGATCGCATCACGATCGGCAGCACCGAGCTCGTCTTCGGACGCTCCGGCTCGTGACCGTCGCCGTCACGGCCGACGAGGCGCTCCTCGGCCTCAAGGTCGGGTTTCTCGTGCTGCTCTACCTCTTCGTCTGGCTGGTCGTGCGCTCGGCGACGCGCGGGCTCTCGGCGGGCGCGCCGCAGGAGAGCATCATCATCCCTCCGGCAGAGGCAGCAGCGCTCCGGGCCGCGCACCGGATCGGGCCGCGGCGGGTCGTCGTGCTCACGAGTCCGGCGCTCGAGCCAGGGACGTCGATCGAGCTGACGAACAGCGCGCGTGTGGGACGCGGGGCGGAGAACGCGATCCGGCTCGACGCCGACACCACGGTCTCGAGCCGCCACGCCACGATCGACACCCGCGCGGACGGGCTCTGGGTCGAGGACGACGGCTCGACGAACGGGACGTTCGTCAACGGCGCCCGCGTGACGAGCGCGCGGCTGCTCCAGCCGGGCGACGTGATCCGGATCGGGCACACCGACCTGCTGGTGGAGGCGTAGGGGGTGCGTCGCCGATGGTGATCGGGCGGGCTGCGGGATTGACCGACACGGGCCGGCGGCGTCGGCACAACGAGGACGCCTTCGTCTGCGACCCGCCGCTCTTCGCGATCGCGGACGGCATGGGCGGCGCCCAGGCCGGCGAGCTTGCGTCCCGACTCGCCGCGGCCGCGATCGAGGAGGCGGCGTCCGCCGTGAACGACGAGGACGACGTCGTCGCCGTCGTGCGGGCCGCCAACGCCCTCATCTTCGAGCGGTCGCTCCACGATCCCGCGGTCGCGGGCATGGGGACGACCGCAACGGTGGCGCTCGTGGACGAGCGAGCCGGGATGCTCACGCTCGCGCACGTCGGGGACTCGCGGGCCTACCGCTACCGCGCCGGTGAGCTCGAGCAGCTGACGACCGATCACTCGCTCGTCGCCGAACTCGTCCGGAGCGGGCGCCTGACGGAGGCGGAGGCCGCCGTGCATCCCCACCGGTCGGTGATCACGCGCGCGCTCGGGACGGAGGCCGAGGTCGAGGTCGACACGCGCGCGCTCGACGTCGCACCGGGAGACCTCGTCCTGCTGTGCTCCGACGGCCTGAGCGCGATGGTGCGCCACGACGAGATCGCACGCGTCATCGAGGCCTCCGGCCGCGATCCCCACGCCGCCGCCGGGGCACTCGTGGAGGCCGCCAACGAGCACGGCGGCGACGACAACGTGACCGTGGTCGTCTTCGAGGTGCTCGAGGGCGAGCCAGCCGAGCGCGAGCGCCGTAGCGCCGGCCCGACCGACGGTCGGCCCGCGCCGGATGATCCCGACGCCGTCACGAGCGAGTCGGTCCTCGACGACGTCGCGCGCCACGGTGCGGGACAGGGCAGCCGCTGGCCGGCCCTCCTCCTCGTGCTCGCGCTCCTCGCCGTCGCCGCCTTCGCCGTCTGGTGGAGCCTCGTGCAATGAGCGCGCGCAACCGGGAGCTCGCCACGCTCTTCCTCGCGGCGCTCGTCGCGTCGTCGGCGTTCGCGAGCGCCTGGATCTCGGGCTTCGGCGCCGTCGACTACGGATGGCTGCCCTGGGCGGGCGCGCTCGCCGCGGTCTTCCTCGTCGCCCATGCGTTCACCCGCTGGATCGTCCCCGACGCGGACCCCACGCTGCTGCCGCTGACCGCGCTGCTCTGCGCGATCGGCCTGACGTTCGTCTACAGGATCAACCCCTACGACGGTCGCCGACAGCTCGTCTGGGTCGCCGTCGGCGTCGCCGTCTTCGTGCTCGTGCTCGTCTGGCTGCGCTACGACTACCGCGTCCTCGAGCGCTACAAGTACGTCTTCGGCGTCTCCGCGATCGTGCTCCTGATGCTGCCGTCGGTCCCGGGTTTGGGCCAGCGGGTCAACGGCGTCAAGCTCTGGGTCGACATCGGCCCGCTGCGGTTCCAGCCGGGCGAGATCGCGAAGATCTTCCTCGTCATCTTCCTCGCGGGCTATCTGCGTGACAAGCGCGAGGCCCTCGCCCAGTGGCGGTTGAAGGACTTCGGGCCGCTCCTCGCGATCTGGGGAGCCGCGATGCTCGTGCTGGTCCAGACGAGCGACCTCGGCTCCGCGCTCCTCAACTTCGGGATCTTCCTCGCGATGCTGTACGCGGCGACGGGCCGGCTCACGTTCGTGGTCGCGGGCCTGGCGCTCTTCGCCGGGGGCTCGGCGCTCCTGTACGACAAGCTCGACCGCGTCCAGCAGCGCGTCACCGTCTGGCTCGCGCCGTGGACCGACGAGAAGGTCTACTGCGCGATCAACGGCAAGCTCGAGTATCGCCAGAACTGCGACTCGTACCAGCTCGTCAAGAGTCTCTACTCGATCGCGAACGGCGGCTACGGCGGCACGGGGATCGGCAGAGGAACCTTCCAGACCGTCGAGGGGACGCCGCTGATCCCGTACCTCCAGACCGACTTCGTCTACTCCGCGATCGCGCAGGAGCTCGGCCTGATCGGAGCCGCGGCCGTGCTGCTCCTGTTCCTCGCGCTCGTCGCGCGCGCGATGCGCGTGTCGCTGGTCGCGCACGACGGCTTCTCGAAGCTCCTCGCCGCGGGCCTCGGCTTCGGCTTCGCGCTGCAGACGTTCATCATCGTCGGCGGCGTCCTGCGCCTCGTCCCGCTGACCGGCATCACGCTGCCGTTCGTCTCGTACGGCGGCTCGAGCATCGTCTCCAACTTCGTGATGCTCGCGCTGCTGATGCTGGTGTCGCACCGCGCCGTGCGGACGGCCCCCACATGAACCGGCAGCTGACCCACGTCGGCTGGGCGGCCATGGGCCTGATCGTCGCCCTCGTCGTGGGGACGACCTATTGGCAGACGTGGGCGCGCCCGGGCCTTGCGGCGCGCCAGGACAACGAGATCCAGCGCGTGTCCGAGTTCCAGATCCGGCGTGGTCTCATCCTCGCGCCAGAGCGGGTGCTCGCGCGGAACCGTGCCGTCGAGCGGCGGGGGAAGACCCTGTACTTCCGCCGCTATCCACAGGGACGGCTGGCGGCACACCTCGTCGGCTACTCGACCGCCTCGCGCAGCCGCGCGGGCCTCGAGAAGTCGCTCAACGGGATCCTCACCGGCACCGAGCGCAATCTCGGCGGCCTCGTCGAACGCCAGCTGAACGACCTGCGCGGCAAGCCGATCGTCGGCGACACGGTCGTCACGACGCTCGACCTCCACGCGCAGAAGGTCGCGCTCGGCGCGCTCGGGCGCACGTGCGGCGCCGTCGCCGCGCTCGATCCCCGCAGCGGGAAGCTCCTGGTGATGGCGTCGTCGCCGAGCTACAACCCGAACGTCGTCGAGAACAACTTCGGGAAGATCTCGAAGATCACCGCCGACTGCCGCCCGGCGGCGCCGCTCATCAACCGGGCGACGCAGGGCCTCTATCCGCCGGGCTCGACGTTCAAGGTCGTGACCGCCTCCGCCGCGCTCGAGTCGGGCCGGTTCACTCCCGACTCGGAGTTCTACGACCCGGGGTACTGCATCGCCTACGGCAAGCGGGTGAACAACTTCGACACGTCGAGCCCGTTCGGCAACCTGAGCTTCGCGACGGCGCTCCAGCACTCGGTCAACTCGGTGTTCTGCAACGTCGGCAAGGCGCTCGGCGCGAAACGGATCCTCGACCAGGCGAAGAAGTTCGGCTTCTACGAGCGTCCGCCCCTCGAGACGCCCGACGGGGAGCGGTATCCGAGCGGCCTCTACCGCAGCGGCGAGCTCTGGTACCCGGAGCGCGACTCGGATGTCGACGCCGGACGCATGGCCTTCGGCCAGGAGCGGCTGCTCGTGACGCCGCTGCAGATGGCGATGGTCGCGGCGGGGATCGGCAACGCGGGCATCGTCATGCGGCCCTATGCCGTCGAGAAGATCGTCTCGCCGAAGGGACAGACGGTCTCGCGCACGGAGCGGCAGCGCCTCGACCGGGCCGTCGGGCCCGTCAACGCGCGCGAGATCGCAGACATGATGGTGAGCGCCGTCCAGGCCGGTACCGGCACGGCGGCGCAGATCCCCGGCTTCCGCATCGGCGGCAAGACGGGCACCGCGGAGACCGGCGTCTCGGGGCGGAACACGACCTGGTTCATCGCCTTCGCCGGCCGGCCGGGCCGACGACCCGAGGTCGCGATCGCGGTCGTGCTCGAGCGGCAGAGCCTCACGGGCGGAGCGACGGCCGCGCCGATCGCGCGAACGGTGATGGAGTCCCTCCTCCGGCCCGGAGGAAACCCGTAGATGGCAGCGGCGAACCCCGTCGCTCCTGTTGCCAATCCGGCCGGGGGCCTGCCGATCCAGCCACTACCCTTGGAGACCTGATGGCGACCATCGACGAGCGCCGGGGGACGATCTTCGCGGGCCGCTACCGCCTCGAGCGGAGGCTCGGGAGCGGCGGCATGGCTGACGTCTGGCTCGCCGAGGACCAAGAGCTCGGGCGCAAGGTCGCGATCAAGATGCTCCACGAGCGCTACGCGAACGACACGCAGTTCGTCGAGCGGTTCCGGCGCGAGGCGACGCACGCGGCCGGTCTCTCGCACCCCAACGTCGTCTCGATCTTCGACCGCGGCGAGGCCGAGGGCTCGTACTTCATCGTCATGGAGTACGTCGAGGGGCGCACGCTCAAGGAGCTGATCGTCACGCGCGGCCCCTGCCCGGTCCCGGTCGCGATCTCGTACGTCCGCCAGGTGCTGGCGGCGCTGCGCTACGCGCACCGGAACGGCATCGTCCACCGCGACATCAAGCCGCACAACGTCCTCGTCGATCACGAGGGCCGCGTCAAGGTCGCCGACTTCGGGATCGCGCGCGCCGGCTCGAGCCAGATGACCGAGGCGGGATCGATCATCGGCACCGCCCAGTACCTCTCGCCCGAGCAGGCACGCGGCGCGCCCGTCGACGAGTCGTCCGACCTCTACTCGACGGGGATCGTCCTCTACGAGCTCCTGACCGGCAAGGTGCCGTTCACCGGCGAGACGCCGGTCGAGATCGCGATGAAGCACCTGTCGCAGGTGCCGCCGGCGCCGTCGACGATCCGTCCCGAGATCCCGCGCGACCTCGACCTCGTCGTGCTGCGCGCGCTCGCAAAGGAGCCCGGCGACCGCTACCGATCCGCGAAGGAGATGGATCGCGACCTCGAGCTCGTCGGGCGCGGCGACGCCGTCGGCCCCGAGACCGAGGAGGCGGCGACCATGGTGCTGCGCGGCGAGTCGACGGCCGCGACCGCCGTCGCGGGGCGCCCCGCGTCGTACGGCGGCGACGAGCGCTACCGCTCCTACGAGGGACAGGTCAAGACCGGCCGCGCCTGGTGGCCGTGGCTGCTCGCAGCCGCCGCGGCGATCGCGCTGGGGATCGGCGGCTGGCTCCTCTACGACAACATCCGGACGCAGATCGACGCGAACGAGCCGATCGCCGTGAACATCTACACGGGGATCCTCGAGTCGAAGGCGGTCGCCCTGATCGACGGCGACGGCTTCGAGCCGCGGGTGCGGCGCCTGCCCAACTCCGACACGCGACCCGGATACGTCTACGAGCAGGACCCGGATCCGGGTACGAAGCTACCGAAGGGGTCGCTCGTGACCGTCCTCGTGTCGAGCGGGAAGCCGAAGGTCACCGTTCCCGCGCTCGTCGGGGAATCCCGCGACGCCGCCGTCGCAGAGCTGACGACGAGAGGTCTCGAGGCGAAGGTCGTGCCGGTGCCCTCCGACCGGCCCGCGAACGTCGTCACCGCCCAGGACCCGCGTCCGGGCGTCGTCGTCACCGCGGGCGCGTCCGTGCGGATCAACGTGTCGTCCGGGCCCAAGCCCGTCGCCGTGCCGAACGTCGTCGGCCTGACGTACGACATCGCCGCTGCGCAGCTGCAGTCCGCCGGGTTCACGGTCGGACGGTCGGACGTCGACAGCACCCGGCCGGCCGGCGAGGTCGTCGACCAGAGCCCACCGGGGAACTCGACCGCCTCGAAGGGGTCGTCCGTCACGCTCTCCGTCTCGAAGGGTCCGACCACGGTGACGGTCCCCGATGTCGCGCTCCAGCCCGTCGCCGACGCGCGGGCGACGCTGCGCGCGGCCGGGTTCAAGGTCACCGTCGTGCGGCAGGACACCGAGGACCAGTCGCTCGACGGGCTCGTCATGTCCCAGGATCCGGCCGGAAGCGCGCAGGCGGACCCGAAGTCGACGGTCACCCTCACCGTCGGCCAGTACGTCCCGCCGCCCGACGTGACGCCGACCACGCCGACGACGCCGACCGACACGACGACGACGACCACCACGACGACCACTCCGTGACGCACCGGACGCGGGTGGCCGTGCTCGCGGGTGGGCGGTCGAGCGAGCACGAGATCTCGCTCGCGTCCGCCGCGTCCGTCGCCGCGGCGCTCGATCCCGGGCGCTACGAGGTGACGACGATCGAGATCGGCCGCGACGGCCGCTGGGCGCTCCCGCGGGGAGACGTGCGCGCGGAGCTGCCGACCACGACGACCGCGGAGACCCTTCCGGTGCCCGCCGACTCGGCGCCGGCGACGCTCGGGTCCGTCGATGTCGTGCTGCCGATCCTCCACGGCCCGTTCGGGGAGGACGGAACGGTGCAGGGGCTCTGCGAGCTCGCCGGCGTGGCCTACGTCGGCCCGGGTGTCCTCGCCTCGTCGGTCTCCATGGACAAAGACGTCTTCAAGACGCTGATGCGCGGCGCCGGGATCCCCGTCGCCCGCCACGTGGCGCTGCGTCTGGGTGACCCCGTGTCGAATCCGTTCGGCTTTCCGGTGTTCGTCAAGCCGGCGAACATGGGCTCGTCGGTCGGCATTTCGAAAGTGCGCGACGAGTCCGAGCTCGAGGACGCCGTCGCGCTCGCCCGCCGCCACGACGAGAAGGTGATGGTCGAGGAGTTCGTCGACGGGATGGAGATCGAGGTCGGTGTTCTCGGCAACCTGCCGTCGCCTGTCGCCTCGCAGCCGGGTCAGGTCGTCTCGAACTTCGCGGACTGGTACGACTGGTCGTCGAAGTACGACGAAGGCGGCTCGGAGCTCGTGATCCCCCCGCCCGGCCTCGGCGAGGCCCAGATCGAGCGAGCGCGGGAGCTCGCCGTCGCGGCGTTCGTGGCGACGTCCTGCGAAGGCATGGCCCGCGCCGACTTCTTCGTCCGCGCCTCCGATGGCGAGATCGTGATGAACGAGCTCAACACGATCCCCGGCTTCACCGCGACGAGCTTCTACTCGCGGCTGTTCGCCGCGTCGGGAATCGGCTACGAAGAGCTCCTCGACCGGCTCATCGGGCTGGCGCTCGAGCGCCACGCGCGGCGCAAGAGCCTCGTCTACTGACCCGACGGGAGAGACGAAGCGCCCGAGGCGGGACACGCCTCGTCGCAGCCGACCGAGACCCCGTGCGCGCAGGCCGCTCCGGCCGCGAGACCGGCGCAGCGTCACCGGAGGTGGACGACGCTCAAGTGACAAAGTGTCACTTGCAGGCATTGTCGCGGGCCAGCCTCGCAGCGTTCATTTCACGCGTCGTGGGCCGCCGATCCAACAGCGCCCGAGGCGCAGAGCGGCAAATGACAATGTGTCACTGCGAGTCTCGAGGGGCCGGTCGTTTCCCGCCGGCAGCTCGTCTCCGCGCCGGGGCGTCGCCGCCTGGACGGGCGGCGTTCAGCCGAGGACGTCGGCGAGCGCGTCTTCCCAGACCGCGAGCGCCTCGTCGAGCACGGCGTGCTCGATCGTCAACGGGCAGAGCACGCGGATGCAGTTCCCGTGGACGCCCGCCTTCAGGAGGATCAGCCCGCGGTGGAGCGCCGAGTCGATCACCGCGAGCGCGAGCTCGGGCGCCGGCTCCTTCGTCTCCGCGTCGCGGACGAAGTCGATTGCGAGCATCGCGCCGAGGCCGCGGACGTCGCCGATCGCTGGCCACCGCCGCTGCCAGGCGAGCATCCGCTCGCGAATGTGCGCCCCGACGACGTCGGCGCGTGCGACGAGTTCCTCCTCCTCGAAGACGTCGAGCACCGCCAATGCGGCCGCCTGTGCGACCGGGTTGCCGATGTACGTGCCGCCGATCGCGCCGGCGTGCGCCCCGTCCATGATCTCCGCTCGGCCGATCACCCCCGAGAGGGGCAGGCCGGCGGCGATCGACTTTGCGACGGTCATCAGATCCGGCTCGACGCCGAAGTGCTCCATCGCGAACATCCGCCCCGTGCGGCCGAAGCCGGTCTGCACCTCGTCGGCGACCAGCACGATCCCGTGTCGGTCGCAGACCGCCCGGAGGCCCTCCATGTAGTCGGTGGACGCGGGCACGAAGCCGCCTTCGCCGAGCTGCGGCTCGATCACGATCGCGGCCACGTGCTCGGCGGGCACGTGGGTCTCGAAGATCCGTTCGAGCCGGGCGAGCGCCTCGAGCGCGTCCGGCCCCCGGTACGCGTCGGGATAGGGGGCGCGATAGACCTCCGGCGCGTACGGCCCCATCCCGGTCTTGTAGGGATGGAACTTCGACGTCATCGTCATAGAGAGGAGCGTCCGGCCGTGGAAGGCGCCCTCGAACGCGATCACGCCGGGCCGGCCTGTGTGCAGCCGCGCCAGCTTGACCGCGTTCTCGACGGCCTCGGTGCCGGCGTTGAAGAACGCGGCGCGCGTCTCGCCCGAGATCGGCGCGAGCGCGCAGAGCCGCTCGGCCAGAGCGATCGCGGGCTCGTACGGCACGACCGTGAAGTCGGTGTGGAGGAAGCGCGAGGCCTGCTCGACCACGGCCTCCACGATCCGAGGATGGCCGTGGCCCGCGTTCACGACGCCCACGCCGCCCGCGAAGTCGACGAACACGTTCCCGTCGACGTCCGTGATCGTGGCGTTCTCCGCGCGCTCGGCGAAGATCGGCAGGTGGACGAGCAGCGGGTGCGCGATCACGCGTTCCTCGCGCTCCGCGATCGCCCTGGACCGCGGCCCGGGGATCTCGGTGCGCAGCTCGATCGTCTTCGTCGCGGCCATCTCCTCCAGCGTATCCGAGCCTCCCGACACTAGATTCGCGTCGTGGACGCATGGCTCGAATGCCTCGACGAGGATCCGCTCACCGCCCTCGCCGCCTGGCTTGACGAGGCGCGGGCGGTCGGGCTCCACGAACCGGAGGCAGCCGCGCTCGCGACCGCAACCCGGGAAGGCCGCCCCGCCGTGCGCATGGTGCTCGTGCGCGGGCTCGGCGAGCGCGATCTGCGCTTCTACACGAACCACGAGAGTCGCAAGGCCGTCGAGCTCGCCGGCAACCCGCGCGCGGCGCTCGTGTTCCACTGGGCTCCGCCGCTCCACCGACAGGCACGCGTCGAGGGATCGGTGGAGCGGCTCGGCAGGGACGAGTCGCTCGCCTACTTCCGCACGCGAGCACGGGAGAGCCGCCTCGGCGCCTGGGCGTCCCCGCAGTCACGCCCCCTGTCCGACCGGGCAGAGCTCGACCGGCTGCTGGCGGACGTCGAGCGGCGGTTCGCTGCGTCGGAGGACGTGCCGCTGCCGCCCTTCTGGGGCGGATACCGCCTCACACCGCAGGCGGTCGAGCTGTGGCAGAGCCGCCCGGGCCGGCTCCACGATCGCGCGCGCTACGAGCGCGCGGGCGAGAGGTGGTCGCGGATGCGGCTCGCGCCCTAGGAGGGCGGCGCGAGGGCGCGCTTCGTGTAGAGCCCCGACGCGTTCCAGAGCAGGTAGCCCTTGGCTCCCTGCAGCCGGGCCGCGCGCACCTGCTGGAGCACCTGCTCGGGGTTGTAGTTCCAGTCCTGGATCCACGGGAGCAGCTGGACGCCGCTCCCCTTCGTCTGCTGCTTGAAGTCGATCAGCGTCCTGAAGACGGTCTCGCCCGGCTCGGCGCTCGGCGAGACGATTCCGAGCTCGCCCCCGCCGTAGAGCACCGGATAGGCCATCGGGTGGATCTGATCGACGCTCTGAGAGATCCAGGCCGGAACCTGGCCGATCCCCATGTCGCGCGTCGCGGAGAGACCGAAGAGCGCGGTCGAGACCCGCACGCCGAGCGGTGCGAGCCGCTGCTTCGCATAGGCGGCGAAGCCCGCGATCAGGCGGCCCTTCGGCACGCTCGTCCGGCCGGGGTAGAGCGCCGAGCCGGTGTCTCCGTCAGAGGGGAAGCGGACGTAGTCGAGCATGATCTGGTCGAAGCCCGCGCGGGCGGCCGCGGCGGCGACGGACACGGCGTAGTCCCACACGCGCCGGTCGTACGGGTTGACCCAGGCCAGCCCTGCGCTCGTCGTCCAGACCGAGCCGTCCGGGCGCTTGATCGCGAAGTCGGGCCGCGTGCGCGCGAGGTACGGGTCCTGGAAGACGACGACCCTGCCGATCAGGTAGATCCCCTTGCGGTGCATCTCGCGCGCGACCTTGTACGGGTCGTAGTAGCTCCGGATCGCGCCCGTCTTCCTCGCGAGCGGAACGCCCTCCGGCGCGAACGAGATCTCGCCACCCTCGTCTTTCACGTCGAGCTCGATCGTGTTGAGGCCGTACTTCGTCAGCGCCTCGTACTCGGCCAGCTTGCCCGGCAGCGACGCGAGGGCGCCGGTGACGTGCACGCCGCGCACCTCGATCGGCAGCGGGCGCGGGCGCGTCGCGACCTGGAGCGGCGCGGCGACGCGCGACGCGAGCTGCGTCCCGACGTCGCTCCCGGTCTTCGTCGACTTCCCCGCGAGCGTCATCCCCCCGGCGAGCGCGAGCAGCGCGAGGAGGAAGAATCCTGCGACGGCCGCGCGGCGGCGGCGCTTCCGGCGCCGTACCGCCTCCCGGCGAGCGCGAAAGCGCTCGTTCGGGTCGAGCGATGGATACAACATGGACACCGGGTCCAGCAGTGTAGGCGATCGTCGTCGGATCCGGTCGTGGCGGCTCCCCAGGGCGCACCGCACTCGCACGCGGAACGCGCCGGTGTACGCCTTGCCGATCCGCCCGGTTCGGTGCGCGAACAGGTGGCTCCGTCGCGGGTCTACGATCCGCCTCGATGGTGCTCTCAGACCGAGCCATCCGGCGCCTGATCGAGGACGGCCGGATCGGCATCGAGCCCTACGATCCGGCCCTGATGCAGCCGTCGAGCCTCGACGTCCGCGCCGACCGCTTCTTCCGCGTCTTCCGGAACTCGCGCTACCCCTACATCGACGTCAAGTCCGAGCAGGAGGACTTGACGGAGCTCGTCGAGGTCAATGGCGAGGAGCCGTTCATCCTCCACCCGGGAGAGTTCGTGCTCGGCTCGACGCTCGAGCGCGTGACACTTCCGGACGACCTCGTGGCCCGGCTCGAAGGGAAGAGCAGTCTCGGCAGGCTCGGTCTGCTGATCCACTCGACGGCGGGCTTCATCGATCCCGGCTTCGACGGGCACGTGACGCTGGAGCTGTCGAACGTCGCGAACCTCCCGATCACGATCTACCCGGCGATGAAGATCGGCCAGCTCTCGTTCGTCCAGATGTCCGAGCCGGCGGAGACGCCATACGGCTCGGGCGCGCTCGGCTCGAAGTACCAGGGCCAGAGGGGGCCTACTCCGAGCCGGTACTGGCAGAACTTCGCGGAGCCGTCGTGATCCTCGTCACGGGCGCGAGCGGGTTCGTGGGCCGTCACGTCGTCCGCGAACTCGCCTCGGGCGGCACGCACGTGCGCGCGATGGTGCGGACGGCACGAGGGGCGTCTGTGCTCGACGGCGCCGACTGCGAGCTCGTGCGCGGCGACGTCACCGACCCCGCCTCGTTGCGCGTCGCAGCCCGGGGGATGCGAACGATCGTGCATCTCGTCGCGATCGTCGAAGGGGCGCCGGCGACCTTCGAGCGGGTGATGGCTGCAGGAACGGGCAACCTCCTCGAGGCGGCGCGCGAGAGCGGCGTCCGCCGCATCGTCCTCATGAGCGCCCTGGGCACGGGCCCGGGCGCCACGGTTCCGTACTTCCGCGCGAAATGGGCGGCCGAGCAGGCCGTCGCCGCGTGCGGCATCGACCACGCGGTGCTCCGCCCGAGCTTCGTCTTCGGCACGGACGGAGGCGCCCTGCCGCGCTTCACGCGCATCGCGAGACTCTTCCCCCTGACACCCGTCATCGGCCCCGGCACCCAGCGCGTGCAGCCGATCTGGATCGACGACCTCGTCCGCGCGGTACGACTGGGCGTCGACGCGGAGGGCACGGACGCTCCGATCGAGCTCGGCGGGCCCGAGGCCGTCACGTGGAGCGAGCTCTGGCGCCGGCTGAAGGCCGCGCTCGGGACGCGCCGGCCCGCCATCCACGTCCCGTTCTGGCTCGCGCGCGGCCCTGCCGCGCTCTTCGAGCGGATCCCGCCCGCGCTCGTCACGCGTGACCAGCTGCGCATGCTCGAGGGGCCGGACAACGTGGTCTCGGACGGCGGCGCGTCCATGCGGCGCCTCGGGCTCGGCGACCTCGTCGGGCTCGACGACCAGCTGCGCCGGGCGGCCACTGCCAGCCGATAGGACGGGTGGCAACACCGAAGCCGACGCGTCCGGAGACGTCGAGGGCCGCCCTGTGGGCGGCCCTCGGACGTTGCGGTGACCAGCGTTGGATTTGGTAGAGGCGCTTCCAGCCTGACCGAGGTGGCCGGCGGCGCGAAAGCGCGAGTCCCCTACGCGTGGCTATGGCGATTCCCCGTAGGTCTCGGGGACACGCCTCTACCCGCTGGCACCTCCACTGCCGGTACTACACGAATCTGACACCCGACCACCTCCTTTCCGCGGTAGGCGCACCATAGCAACGGCGGTGGACGTGGCACCAGCCCCGCCCGTCCCCGGGCGACGGTGCCGGCCTACGGGGACAGGACCGTCGTCACCTCGAGCCCGTGCCCGATCGCGACGGTCACCGAGACGAGCGTCGGATCGGCCTGCCGAGCCGCAGCGTACGCCTGCACCGTGTCGCTCGTCGTCACGTTGTCGGCGACGACGACGCCACCGGGGTCGAGCTTCTCGCGCGCGAGCCCGAAGAGCAGCTCGTAGTCGTCCTTCCAGGCGTCGAGGAACACGACGTCGAAGCCGTCCTCGAGCGCGGGCAGGGTCTCCTTCGCGTCGCCAAGGACGAGATCCGCCCACTCGTCGAGCCCCGCGTCCGCGATGTTGCGGCGCCAGTGCTCGGCCTTGCGCTCCTCCTTCTCGAGCGTGACGACGCGGCCGCCGAGGATGCGCGCCGCGGAGGCGAGCCAGATCGTCGAGTATCCGCGCGAGCCGCCGATCTCGAGCACCTCGCAGCCGGGGTTCGGCGCGACGAGCGCGAAGAGCAGCCGCCCGGACTCCGGGCCGACCGCGAGCGATCGCTCTGCCGGAGGCAGGCCGGCCTCACGCTCGGCCGCATCCTCGGCCTCCATCCGGGCGAGGACCTCTCTGACGCCATCGTCGAGCACGGCGGGACCCTAGTCCACCTCGACCACGATCATCCCGTCCTCGCGAACCCGGACGGGGTAGGTCGGGACGGGGAGATATGCGGGGAGTGAGAGTGCGGCGCCCGTACGGAGGTCGAACCGCGACCCGTGCCGCGGGCAGACGACCTCGCACGCCTCGCAGTCCCACTCGCCCTCGCACAGCGGCCCGTCGTCGTGCGTGCACCGGTCCTCGACCGCGTGCAGCACGCCCTGACAGTGGTAGAGGCCGATCGTGAAGCCGTCAGCCGGAACGAGTCGCATCGACCCGTCCGGCAGCTCCGCGAGCGGGAGCGCGTCGATCTCTCTCAACTGAGGGAGATCTCCCCGGACGAGGTGCCCCACTCGTCGGGGAGCGGCGTGCCCTTCCCGCGGTGCAGCGCCACCTTGAGCACGCCGAGGCCGAGCAGCGCGCACTTGAGCCGCACGGGCGTGAGCGGGATCCCAATCTCCTCGAGGAGCTCGTCCTTCGGCATGGTCGAGACCTCGTGCGCGGTGCGGCCCTTGACCATGTCGGTCAGCATCGATGTCGCCGCCTGACTGATCGCGCAGCCGCGGCCCTCGAAGCCGACGTCCTCGATCACGTCTCCGTCGCCGAAGCGCACCGACACGGTCACCTCGTCGCCGCAGAGGGGGTTCTGGCCCTCCGCGATCGCGTCGTGCGGCTCGAGCACCCCGTGGTTCCGGGGCGCCTTGTAATGGTCGAGAATCACTTCCCGATACAGCTGCTCGAATTCGGACATCAGCCGAGGGACGCCTTGACCTTGTGCAGGCCCGCCAGCAGCCGGTCGATCTCCTCGGGGATCGAGTAGAGGTAGAAGCTAGCGCGCGTCGTCGCCGAGACGCCGAGGCGGGTCATCAGGGGCTGCGTGCAGTGGTGGCCGGCGCGGACCGCGACGCCTTCCCAGTCGAGGATCTGCGCGACGTCGTGCGGGTGGATGCCCTCGACGTCGAACGACACGATCCCGGCCCGACGGTCGGGCGGCGGGCCGAACACGCGCACCCAGGGGAGCTCCTCGAGCCTCCCCATCGCGTCCGCGACGAGGGTGTGCTCGTGCCGCTCGATCGCGTCGAGGCCGACCTCGGAGACGTAGTCGATCGCCGCGCCGAAGCCGACCGCCTCGGCGATCGCCGGCGTTCCGGCCTCGAACTTGTAGGGGAGCTCGTTGAACGTCGTCTTCTCGAGCCCGACCGAGCGGATCATCTCGCCGCCGAGGTTGAACGGGCTCATCGCCTCGAGCAGCTCGCGCCTCCCCCAGAGCGCGCCGACGCCGCTCGGGCCGCAGAGCTTGTGCGAGGAGATCGCGACGAAGTCCGCGCCTAGCGCCTGGACGTCGACGCGGCGATGCGGCGCCGCCTGCGCGGCATCGACGACCATGATCGCGCCCTGCTCGTGCGCCCATGCGGCGAGCGTCTCGACGGGGTTGATCGTGCCGAGCGTGTTCGAGACGAGGTTGTTGGCGACGACCTTGACGTTGCCCTCGCGGGCGAGGCCGTCGAGCGCGTCCAGCTGGAGCTCGCCGAGGTCGTCGATCGGGATGTTGCGGAAGCTCGCGCCGGTCCGGTGGGCGATGTACTGCCACGGCACGAAGTTGGCATGGTGCTCGAGCTCCGTGATCACGACGACGTCGCCCGGCCCGAGGTTGTCGAGCCCCCAGGCGTAGGCGACGAGGTTGATCGCCTCGGTCGCGCTCCGCGTGAAGACCACCTCCTTCTCCGACGGCGCGTTCAGCAGCCCGGCGACCGTGCGCCGTGCGGCCTCGAAGCCCTCGGTCGCGCGTTCGGCGAGGCGGTAGACGCCTCGGTGCACGTTCGCGTATTCGTGCTCGTAGAACGTGCGCATCCGATCGAGCACCTGGCGCGGCTTCTGCGTCGAGGCGGCGGAGTCGAGGAACGCGACGGGACGCCCGTCGACGAGCTCCTCGAATACGGCGAAATCGGCCCGTAGGCGGCGGGCGTCGAGCGCGGGCAGCGTCGTCGAGGTCATGCGGCCATCGTAGCCGCGCCCCTCCCGGCGGCCGCTACCCCCCTGCCGGTTTCGCACGGCCGTTGCGCTGCGCGAGCTCGGCGACCGCGCGCTGGCGCTCGACCGCGGCGGCGACCGTCTCGAGGATCTCGCAGAGGCGCTTGAGGCGCAGCCGCTCGCTGGGCTCCTCGAGCAGCTCCAGCTTGAGCTCGGGGGCGAGCTCGAATCGCGAAGCGATGGCGAATGCGGGCTGTTCGAGCTCCTCGCCCGGCACCTCGACGTCGGCGCCCGTGAGCTCGACGAGACGCGCGAAGAGCCCGATGCCACGGCGGACGTCGTTCGGTGGCGGCGGGTCGTCGCTGTCGGCGAACGGCTCGATCGTCCCCGTGTGGAAGCTGCGGCCGTCGGTCAACTCGACGAGCCGGAACCGCTCGCCGCCCTCGACGACGATGTTCAGCCGCCCGTCCTCGAACCGGTCGACGACCTCGACCACCGTCGCGAGCGTCCCGGTCCGCCGCAGGCCGTCGTCGTCCGCGTACACGAGCCCGAACGGCTCGCCGTTCTCGAGGCACTCGGCTATGAGCTCGCGATAGCGCGGCTCGAAGATGTGGAGGGGAACCTGCTCCGTCGGGAGCAGGACGAGCCCGAGCGGAAAGAGCCCGATCTCCTCCATAGGGCAAGCCTATGCCCCTCGCACGTACTGGGCGGTCTCCCAGATGAGACCGCGGGAGACGCGTGATCGCCGCAGGCCCGTGTCGGCGACCGCGCGCTCGAGCTCGGTGGTCGCGTACACGAAGGAGCGGAACCGCTTGCGGATCAGCCGGAAGCAGATGTTCTCGAGCCGCGAGAACGCACGCGTGAGGGCGCGGTCGCGTGGGTAGCTCGCAAGGAGGGTGCGCCGTGTCCTGGCGCCCGCCGCCGCGAGCAGCTCCGGGCCGTTCGGTGAGCAGCACACGACCCGACGGAGCACGACGACGTCCGCCGGCCCGACGGCGGCCGGATCCTCGAGGAGGTCGGCCAGTACGAACGCGGTGCGATCCTCGATCCCGACGGCGCGCCCGAGCTCCGCCGCAGGTTCCGCATACCCGGCGACGACCTCCACGACCTTGCCGCGAGAGGCGCCGCGGCGGACGAGCTCTGCCTGGATCTGGCCGATGCCGCCGCCGACCTCGACGACCGTCGCGCCGTCGAGCCCGCCTTCCTCCGCCCACGCTGCGATCAGCTTCGCGTCGTCGCCGCCGAGCCCGTTCTCCAGATACCGCCTCAGCTCACGGCGCGCGCCCTTCTCGCCGAAGATGTCGAGCGCCTCGCCGGCGCAGCACGAGCAGGGCACGACGCCATCCTGACATCGTTGACGCCGGGAGACGAGAAGCCGGTCGCGCAGAACGGCGCGACCGGCTTCGATCGTCGGGCGCTAGACGAGCGCCTTGATGAAGACGTCGACCTTCTCGGCCGGGAACGTCTCGGTCTTGACGACCTCGAGCAGCCCGATCTTCGCGAGCACGCGGAACGCGGTCTCGTTGTCGGGGTACTTGACGAACGCGACGAAGTCCCACGGACCCATGATCGCGTACACGTCCTCGAGGATTCCTCCCTCGGCCTCGATGATCGCCTTGATCTTGTCGAGGTACTTCGGCGCCTCGGGCAGGTGCTCCCTGCCTTCGGGCGTCAACTTGATGAGCCCGACATACGTGAACATGCCGTTGCACACCTCCTTTTGCCTCCGCGCACCCTCCCAGCAGGCGGCCGTGGCCGCTTCGGTACTCGGCCGCCGAGCCCGTTCTCGAAACTACTGAGTGCTCAGGCCTGAGGGATGCGCGCCTCGAGGGCGGCGCCGAGCGCATCGCGTACCGGCAGGAGCTCGATCCGATCGAGCACGTCCTGGAAGAAGCCCCGCACGACGAGCCGCTCGGCCTCGGAGCGCGGCAGGCCCCGAGCCATGAGGTAGAAGAGCTGCTCGCGGTCGACCTGGGAGAGCGTCGCGCCGTGCGTGCACCGGACGTCGTTGGCCAGGATCTCGAGGCCCGGGATCGAGTTCGCCGTCGCCGTCTTCGAGAGCAGGAGGTTGCGGTTCTCCTGGTACGCGTTCGTCTTCTGCGCGCCCTCCTCGACCCGGATCATCCCTCGCCAGACCGTCGCGGCCGAGTCGCGGAGCGCGCCCTTGAAGGCGAAGTCAGACGTCGTGTCGGGCGCGGCATGCAGCTGATACGTGTCGTAGTCGAGGTGCTGCTCGCCGTCGGCGAAGTAGGCGCCGGTCACCCGTGACGTGGCGCCGCGATCGGCGAGGTCGTTCTGGATCCAGACCTTCCCCCGCGCCGACCCGAAACCGCCCTCGACCCAGTCGAGCTCGGCGTCGCGCTCGACGCGCGCGTGGCACGACGCGAACAGCCACGCGGCGCGCGAGAGCCGCTGGACGTTCACGATCTCGGCCTTCGCGCCGTCGCGCACGACCACCTCGACGACGCCGTTCACGTACGACGCGAGCTGCTCGGTCGCCGAGGTGAGCTCCTGCACGAGCGTGAAGCGCGAGCGGGGCTCGGCGACGACGAGAACGCGCCAGAAGAGCGATCCGCCGCCCATGGTGCTCGCGACCCGCAGGTAGAGCGGTTGCTCGAGCTCGACGCCGGCGGGGACGTGGACGAGGAGACCGTGCTGCCAGACGGCCGCGTTGTGCGCACGCAGCTTGTCGTCGGGCCGCACGAGCGACCCGAGAAGCGGGTTGTCGTCCGCCAGCGGTTCGAACCGGATCCCCTCGGGAACGCCGTGGGAGACGACTATCCCGGATTCGTCGATCGTCGCCGACGCAGCGACGTCGAGCTCGAGCATCGACGGGACCATCGCGGCCGATGCGGCCTCTGCGCTCCAGGCGTCAGGGTCGAAACCGGCGAGATCGGTGAAGCGCCAGTGCTCGTCGCGCGTCGTCGGCAGCGGGAGCGCGCGGTAGCGCTCGAGCAGCTCACTCCTCACGGGCCGCGTACCTCCGGTGGAGCATGAGCGTGTTCCCGTCGGGGTCGTGGAAGATCGCCATGTGGCAGACGCCGGTGTCGAACGGCTCGCCGAAGAACGCCACGCCCTTCGCCTCGAGCGCCCGCTGCGCGGCTGCGACGTCGGGGACGCGGAGCGCGATCGACGACGTGTGCGGCCCCTCGAACTCGCGGCCGATGTTGGTCGGGTCGACGAGGTAGAGCGAGACGTTCTCGCCGAGCTGGAACTCCGGCCAGCCCTCGGTGTCCGAGACGCGCGGGAGGCCGAGCGTCTCGCCGTAGAAGGCCAGCGACCGTTCCATGTCCGTCACCGGGACGGAGACGAAGTCTGTTCGCTCGACCGTGATCACGTGGCGGCGTACTCCTCGTCACGGGGTGCGTAGCGGTGGTGGAGCATCAGGGCGTTGCCGTCCGGGTCGCGGAAGAACGCCATGTGGCACACGCCCGTGTCGAACGTCTCGCCCTCGAACTCGACCCCCTTCGCCTCGAGGTCGGCGCGCGCGGCGGCGACGTCCTCCACGTGAAGCGCGAGGTGGGCCGTCGTCTGCGGCGCGAACTCCATCCCGAACTGCGCCGGCTCGTAGATGCCGAAGCACTGCTCGCCCACCCAGAACTCCCCGTGGCTACGGGCATCGGGGCGCAGGCCGAGCGTGTCGACGTAGAACGCCCGCGAGCGCCGCCAGTCCGTCGAGGGGACGGAGACGAAATCCGCTTTCGTGATGATGCTCGCAGCCATCGTGCGCCGTCCGTGAAGAGCAAGTAACAACGTGTTACTTGCAGCTTCTAGCCGACGGAGCCCTCCATCTGCAGCTGGATCAGGCGGTTCATCTCGACCGCGTACTCGAGCGGCAGCTCCTTCGTGATCGGCTCGACGAAGCCGGCGACGATCATCGCGCTCGCCTCCGCCTCCGAGAGGCCGCGGCTCATCAGGTAGAAGAGCTGCTCCTCGCCGATCTTCGAGACCGTCGCCTCGTGCCCGAGGTCGACGTCGTTCTCCTTGACGTCGATGTAGGGGTACGTGTCGGAGCGGGACTCCTCGTCGAGGATCAGGGCGTCGCAGACGACCTTCGACTTCGAGCCGTTGGCGCCCTTCGCCACCTCCAGCAGCCCGCGGTAGCCGCCGCGCCCGCCGTTCTTCGAGATCGACTTCGAGGTGATGACGCTCGACGTGTTCTTCGCCACGTGGACGACCTTGCCGCCGGCGTCCTGGTGCTGGCCCTTGCCGGCGAAGGCAATCGACAGCACCTCGCCGTGGGCGCGCTCGCCCATCAGCCAGATCGCCGGATACTTCATCGTCACCTTCGAGCCGAGGTTGCCGTCGACCCACTCCATCGTCGCGTCCTCGTAGGCGACGGCCCGCTTCGTGACGAGGTTGTAGACGTTGTTCGACCAGTTCTGGATCGTCGTGTAGCGGCAGCGGCCGCCCTTCTTGACGATGATCTCGACGACCGCCGAGTGCAGCGAGTCGGACGAGTAGATCGGCGCGGTGCAGCCCTCGACGTAGTGCACATAGGCGCCCTCGTCGACGATGATCAGCGTGCGCTCGAACTGCCCCATGTTCTCCGCGTTGATGCGGAAGTAGGCCTGGAGCGGCATCTCGATCGAGACGCCGGGTGGCACGTAGATGAACGACCCGCCCGACCAGACGGCCGAGTTGAGCGCGGCGAACTTGTTGTCGTTCTGCGGGATGATCGTCGAGAAGTACTGCTTCACGAGCTCCTCGTGCTCGCGCAGCCCCGAGTCCATGTCGAGGAAGATGACGCCCTTCGAGGCGAGGTCTTCCTGGAGCTTGTGGTAGACGACCTCGGACTCGTATTGCGCGCCCACGCCCGCGAGGTACTTCTTCTCGGCCTCGGGGATCCCGAGCCGGTCCCACGTGTCGAGGATCTCGGCTGGGAGGTCCTCCCACTTGTCGGCCTGCTTCTCGGTCGGCTTGACGTAGTAATGGATGTTGTCGAAGTCGATCCCGGAGAGGTCGGCACCCCAGCCGGGCATCGGCCGCGCGAGGAAGTAGTCGAGGCTCCTGTGGCGGAAGGCCCGCATCCAGTCCGGCTCGCTCTTGTGATCGGAGATGACGTCGATCAGCGCGTGCGAGAGACCTTTGGGTGCCTTGTAGATCGTCGACTTGTCGTCGACGTGCCACCCGTAGCCGTAGTCGGCCCGGATGTCGCGAATGACGTCGGTCTCGCTCTGGCTCACGTCGTCTCACCTCCCACGCCCGCAGGCGCGAACGCCTCGTAGCCCTCGGCCTCGAGTTTGTGCGCGAGCTCGGGACCGCCCGACTCGGCGATCCGCCCGTCCACGAACACGTGGACGAAGTCCGGGGTGACGTAGTTGAGGATCCGCTGGTAGTGCGTGATCACGAGGGCGCCCATCTCGGGTCCGACGAGGGCGTTCACACCCTCGGCGACGATGCGCAGCGCGTCGATGTCGAGTCCCGAGTCGGTCTCGTCGAGGATCGCGATCCGCGGCTTGAGCATCGCCATCTGGAGGATCTCGACCCGCTTCTTCTCGCCACCGGAGAACCCGTCGTTCAGGTACCGCTGCGCAAGCTCGCGCGGCACCTTGAGGTGCTCCATCGCAGCCAGCAGGTCGGTGCGGAACTCCTTCACCGGGACGGGGTCCTCCTCGCCACCGTTCGCTGCCTTGCGCTTCGCGTTGATCGCGCTGCGCAGGAAGCTGGTCACGGTCACGCCGGGGATCGCGTGCGGGTACTGGAACGCGAGGAAGAGGCCCCGCTGTGCCCGCTCGTCGGCCCCCAGCTCGAGGATCGACTCGCCGTCGAGCCGAATGTCGCCCTCCGTGATCGCGTAAGCCGGATGGCCCATCAGCGCGTACGCGAACGTCGACTTCCCGGACCCGTTCGGGCCCATGATCGCGTGCTTCGCGTTCGTGTCGACGGCGAGGTCGACGCCCTTGACGATCTCGGTGCCGTCCTCCAGCGCGACGTGCAGGTTCGTGATCTCGAGCAGTGCCACGGATGTCCTTCTGTTGCGGGTCTCGAAGAGATTGTCGCGCACAGCACCTCCCTGCGC
>DATAPC010000115.1:0-3220 GCA_036265415.1 Gaiella sp. | reverse complement strand
GCCTCGGCGAGGAGCAGCACGGCGTCGCCCGCGACCGGCGCGCCGGCACGCGGCGTCGCCGTGAAGCCGAGCGCCGTCTCGAGCGCCTCGACGCGACGACGCAGCGGGTCGGGCAGCACGCGGTGGATCTTCAAGAGGGCGCCGTCGACCGAGCTCGAGCCGCTGTCGAGCCCCTGCCGCCTCGCGGCGATCAGGCCGAGCACGACCACGACGGCCTCGTCGTCGGAGAGCATCAGCGGCGGCAGCCGGTAGCCGGGCCGGACGCGGTAGCCGCCGCCGACGCCGCGCTGGCCCTCGACGGGGATCTCGAGCGCCTGCAGCGCCGCGATGTAGCGGCGGACGGTGCGGCCGTCGATCTCGAGCAGCTCGGCGATCTCGCGCCCGGTCGTCAGCGGGCGCGTCTGCAGCAGCTCCAGGAGCTCGAGCAGCCGCGCCGTCGGAGTCTGCATGGGACGGGAGTCAAGCACGGATAGAGGGCCGATATTGCCCTAATTATCGAGTAGCGTCGAGCCAACGACGCAGAGTGGAGGCGAGCGATGGGCACGACGTTGCAGAGCGCTGCACGCGCGACGGATTTCGACTTCCTCGAGGGCCGCTGGACCGTGCGGAACCGCAGGCTCCGGCGCCGCCTGGCCGGCTCCGACGACTGGGAGGAGTTCGAGGCGACGGTCGTCTCACGGCCGCTCCTCGACGGCCTCGGAAACGAGGACGAGTTCCGCACCGACCACGACGGCGGGTTCGTCGGGATGGCCTTCCGGTTCCTCGACCCGGAGAGCGGGCGGTGGTCGATCTACTGGGCGGACTCGCGGCGCCCGGGCGAGCTCGACCCGCCGGTCGTCGGGACGTTCGACGGCGACATCGGCGTCTTCGAGGGCGAGGACGTCGACCGCGGCCGCCCGGTGCTCGTCCGCTTCACGTGGTCGGGCGTGACGACGGGGGCGCCGCGATGGGAGCAGGCGTTCTCCGACGACGGCGGACGGACGTGGGAGACGAACTGGGTGATGGAGCTCAGGCCGGCGGGTGATGCGCCGTGAACGTCGCGGAGCGGAACGGCGCCGCGGACGGCGTGTCGTACGAGCACAGCGCGAAGACGGCCCGCGGCGGGCAGAGCGTGGCGCTCGGGAACACGCTGCTCAAGTGGTATGAGATCGCGCCGGAGGCAGAGCGGGTGCCGCCGCCGGTCTCCGACCTGGCGCGCCTGGGGCTGGCCGACGCCGCGAGGCTCGGAGAGCTCCGGCTCGGAGGGGAGCTCGGGTTCGTCGTCCTCCACCGGTGCGGGGAGTCGTTCTACTTCCTGCTCGTCTGCACGTGGCAGAACGACAACGAGCTCTGGGAGACGGTCTGGGCCAAGGACGGGCCGGACGACCGGGAGTTCCACCCCTGGCCGCTCGACGGCACACACCGGCCCACCTTCTGCGTCTGGGAGCTCGGCGTCGTCGCGTACGAGCGGGTCGCGTGGAGCCGGTTCCTGCGCTCGGCGCGTGACCGCGACGCCCGGCTCGACTACATGCGTGACACGTACGAGGGGGTCGTGTAACCCCGAGGTGCGTCCTTCCGCAACACTTGGGGCATGAGCGCGAACGCCCCCGACATCGAGCCCGTGGAGACGCGGGAGTGGCTCGACTCGGTCGACGCCGTCGTCGAGAGCGACGGCCGCGGCCGCATGTCGTTCCTGCTCGACCGCGTCGTCGACCACGCCCAGGACCTCGGCGTCCAGACGACCGCCGGCCTCTCCACCCCGTACGTCAACACGATCCCCGTCGAGGAGGAGCCCGACCCGCCGGGCGACCCCGAGCTCGAGGCGGCGGCGACCGCCCTCGTCCGCTGGAACGCGATCGCGATCGTCCTCCAGGCGAACGCCGAGTCCACGGAGCTCGGGGGCCATATCGCCAGCTACCAGTCGGCGGAGACGCTCTACGAGGTCGGTTTCGACCACTTCTGGCGGGCACGCTCCGCGGACCACCTCGGTGATCTCGTCTACCTCCAGGGGCATTCGTCGCCCGGCTTCTACGCGCGCGCCTTTCTCGAGGGACGCCTGAGCGAGGACCAGCTGCGGCGCTTCCGCCAGGAGGTCGGCGGCGACGGGCTGTCGTCGTACCCGCACCCGTGGCTGATGCCGGGCTTCTGGCAGTTCCCGACGGTCTCGATGGGGCTCGGGCCGCTGATGGCGATCTACCAGGCGCGGTTCATGAAGTACCTGGCCGCGCGCGGGATCGTCGAGCAGGGAGACCGCAAGGTCTGGGCGTTCATGGGCGACGGCGAGATGGACGAGCCCGAGTCGATGGGCGCGATCTCGCTCGCGGGCCGCGAGCGGCTCGACAACCTCGTGTTCGTCGTCAACTGCAACCTGCAGCGGCTCGACGGGCCGGTGCGTGGCAACGGGAAGATCATCCAGGAGCTCGAGACGAACTTCCGCGGCGCGGGCTGGAACGTGATCAAGGTCGTGTGGGGCTCGAACTGGGACCCGCTGCTCGAGGCGGACGACGAGGGCTGGCTGCGCAAGCTGATGGACGAGTGCGTCGACGGCGAGTACCAGACCTTCAAGGCGAACGACGGGGCCTACGTCCGCGAGCACTTCTTCGGCCGCTACCCGGAGACGAAGGCGATGGTCGCCGACTGGACCGACGACGAGATCTGGGCGCTGCGCCGCGGCGGCCACGATCCACGCAAGGTCTACGCCGCCTACGACGCCGCCGTGCGCCACACGGGCCAGCCGACGGTGATCCTCGCCAAGACCATCAAGGGCTACGGGATGGGCACGGCGGGCGAGGGCCGCAACATCACCCACCAGCAGAAGTCGATGAACGAGGAGGCGCGCCTCGCGATCCGCGACCGGCTCGGGATCCCGCTCACCGACGAGCAGGCGACGGGCGCGTTCTTCTACCGGCCGCCCGCGGACAGCCCCGAGCTCGCGCACCTGCTGGAGCGCCGGGAGGCGCTCGGCGGCAGCCTGCCGGCACGGCACACGGACGCGGAGCCGTTGCCGACGCCGCCCCCCTTCGAGAACGTCCTCGAGGGCAGCGGGGAGCGCGAGAACTCGACGACGATGGCGCTCGTCCGCATCCTCAACACGCTCGTGCGCGACGAGGTGCTCGGCCCCCGGATCGTGCCGATCGTACCCGACGAGTCACGGACGTTCGGGATGGAGGGGATGTTCCGCCAGCTCGGGATCTTCTCGCAGGTCGGCCAGCTCTACGAGCCCGAGGACGCCGGCGACTTC
>DATAPC010000114.1:0-34782 GCA_036265415.1 Gaiella sp. | reverse complement strand
GTGTCGTCGTATGCGCTCAACATCGTGACGGGCATCGGGCTCGGGCTCGGGCTCGACTACAGCCTGCTGCTCGTGTCGCGCTACCGGGAGGAGCTCGCGCGGCACGGCCCGGGTGCCGAGGCCGTCCGCCGCACGATGGCGTCCGCGGGCCGAACGGTCGCGTTCAGCTCGGTGACGGTCGCGGCGGCCGTCGCGACGCTCGCGATCTTCCCGCTCGGCTACCTCCGCTCGATGGGGCTCGCCGGCGGGGTTGTGGCGCCCCTCGCCGGGCTGATCTCGCTGACCGTGCTGCCCGCGCTCTTCGTGCTGCTCGGCCAGCGGGTCAACGCGCTCTCCCCACGTCGCTGGAGGCTGGCCGCGGAGCGGGCGGCGAGCGGCGAGCGCGGCGGCTGGTACCGCCTCGCCCAGGCACTCATGCGGCGGCCCGTCCCGGTCGCCGTCGCCGCGACCGTGCTCCTCGTCGTGCTCGCACTGCCCTTCCTCGGCGTTCGCTTCACCGGCATCGACGCCTCCGTCCTGCCGCCGCAGATCTCGTCGCGCGTGGTCGACACGGCGGTCCGGCGCGAGTTCCCACCGACCGCGCTGTCGCCGGTGTTCGCGGTCGTCCGGGGGAGCGAGAGCGATGCGCGCGCGTACGCGGCCGCCGTCGAGGCGCCCGTCGTGCGGGCCCCGCGCGGGCTCGGCGAGAACGTCTGGGCGGTCACTGCCTCTTCCGGGAAGCCGTTCCTCGACCCTGCGTCGCAGCAGCTCGTGCGACAGATGCGCTCCCTCCGCGGCGACGCGCTCGTCGGCGGCGCCACGGCGCAGTTCCTCGACCAGAAGCGGACGCTCGCCGCGCTCCTGCCGGTCGCCGGGATCCTTCTCGCGGTGGTCACGTTCGTCCTCCTCTGGCTGGCGACCCGTTCGCTCGTGCTCCCGGCGAAAGCGCTCGCGATGAACCTCCTGACCCTGTCCGCGACGATGGGTGTCCTCGTGTTCGTCTTCCAGGACGGCCGCCTCGAGGGGCTGCTCGACTACCGGAGCCAGGAAGCGCTCGAGCTGACGCAGCCGGTCGTCCTCTTCGCGATCGCCTTCGGCCTCGTGACCGATTACGGCGTCTTCCTGCTCACGCGGATCAAGGAGGCCTGGGACGCCGGCGCGTCGAACCGGGACGCGGTCGCGGTCGGGCTCGAGCGGACCGGCCGCATCATCACGGCGGCGGCGCTCCTGTTCTGCGTCGCGATCGGCGCGTTCGCGACGTCGCAGATCATCGTCGTCAAGGAGATCGGGCTCGGCGTGGCGCTCGCGGTGCTGATCGACGCGACGATCGTGCGCGCGCTCCTCGTCCCATCACTCATGGCGATCCTGGGACGCTGGAACTGGTGGCCCTCCAAGCGACGTACTGCGGTGAGCCGCGCCGCCCGCGCGCCGCGGCCCTAGGGCAGCCCCCATGCGGTTCGGCCGGAGCACGGCTGTCGGCGCGCGAGGCGGGCGCCGGCAGGTCGAGGTCGTGGTGCCGAGGCGACGTGGGCGTCTCACGGCGACGGCCCGGGACCGCTGCCGGGCACGTCGGCTGCGACCGTGCGTGCAAGCCGACGCGCCTGGCCGCCGATGACGCGGAGCATCCCGCCGAGCGTCACGTCGTAGCCGACGAAGTGGAGCCCCGGCGCGCCCGGTGGCGCGGCGGGCGCGTGCACGAGCGGCACGCCGCGCTCGTCGAGCACTCGGAGGTGGCCGACGAGCGGCTCGAGGCCGGTCCGGAACCCGGTCGCCGCGATGATCGTGTCGACCATCGCGCGGCTTCCGTCGGCGAGTTCGACGACGGTGTCGTCGAGGCGCGCGACGTCCGCGACGACACGCACACGGCCACTGCTGACGGCGGAGACGATGCCGACGTCGATGACCGGGATCACGCGCCGGCGGAGGAACTCCGAATACGGCCGCTCGGGGGCCGGCAGCCCGAGCGGCCCGAGGTCGGGGAAGGCGACGCGTCGCAGGGTCGATGCGATCCGGTCGACCACGCGGACGGGCAGGTGCGCGCTGGCGATGCCGAGAAGCTGTGTGGGGACGCCGGCGGTGTCGCGGCGCACGATCGCCGGGGGCGTGCGGACGGAGAGCAGCACGTCGGCCGCCCCGCCGGCAGCGAGATCGGCGGCGATCTCGGCACCGGAGTTGCCGCCGCCGACCACGAGGACGCGACGGTTGCGAAACGGCTCGGGGTTCCGGTACGCAGAGGAATGGACGATCGTCCCGCCGAACATCCCAGGCCACCCGGGGACGAACGGGACGTTGCTGTACCCGGTCGCGACGACGACCCGGTCCGCCGCGACCTCGTCGCCCGTGGCGCGCACGAGCCACCTTCCGTCGTCTCGGTCGATGCGCGAAACGTCGACACCGACGCGGACCGCGAGCGCGTTCCGCGCCGCGTACGCGCGCAGGTAATCGACCACACGATCGCGGGAGGGCCATTTGCCGGACGAGCGCGGGATGCCGTACCCGGGCAGCCCCGAGAGCCAGCGCACGGTGTGAAGGTGCAGACAGTCGTACCGTGCGACCCAGGAGGCGCCCACGTCCGCGCGCTCGAGCACGACGACGTGCGCGCCGGCCCGTCTGAGCATCGCTGCCGCGGCGATTCCGGCCGGGCCGGCGCCGACGACGCAGACCGACGACCCGCGCGCGCCGTCGGCTGCCATCTCAGGGCCGCCTGCGGCGCATCTGCGCACGAAGGGCGTCGAGCCGCCGACGGTCGCGCTTCGTCGGCCGAGCGCCGAGGTCGGCGCCGAGCGGGCGCGCGAGCTTCCGCTCGAGCGAGCGCTGCTCGCGTCGGGCGACCGATGCAGGCGTCTCGTCGTAGAGCTCCGCGGCGACGGACGCCGGACCGCGCTTCTCGGCAACGGCTCGCACGACGAGCTCTCGCCGGACGTCGCCGACCGTCACCTCGACGCGATCGCCGGCGCCCACCTCCTTCGACGGCTTGACGCGAACGCCGTTGACGTGAGCACGGCCGCCGAGCACGGCCTCCGTCGCCGCGCCACGTGTCCTGAAGAGGCGTGCCGCCCATAGCCACCTGTCGATCCGCACCCTGTCCACGTCGGGCGCATGATCGCACCCCTCGAGCGGATGCGGACGCGAGGCAGATTCGCTATCACTGACGGCGCGAGCTCGAGAAAGGGGTCTCACGATGCGTCGTATCCTGCTGACCACCATCGCCACCGCCCTCCTCGCCGTCACCGGCGCGGCGGCGAAGTCGTCGTTCCCCGAGGTGATCCCACTGCCGAACGGCTGGCAGCCGGAAGGGATCGCCGTGGGGAACGGGACGACGTTCTACGTCGGCTCGATCCCCACCGGCGCCGTCTACCGCGGCGATCTCCGCACCGGGAAGGGCACGACGCTCGTCCAGGGCGCCGCCGGCCGCGCGGCAGTCGGCGTCGAGTTCGACCGCGGCCGCCTCTTCGTCGCCGGCGGCTCGACCGGCAAGGCGTTCGTCTACGACGCGCGCAGCGGTGCGCTCGTCCAGGAGCTGCAGCTCGCGACGGGCGGTGGCGCGACCTTCGTGAACGACGTCGTGGTCACGAAGCGCGCCGCGTTCTTCACCGACTCGAACCGCGCGGTGCTGTACCGCGTCGCGCTGTCGAAGAACGGCACGCCCGCGGCGCCGGCCCAGTCCGTTGCGCTGACCGGCGACTTCCGGCTCGTCGCGGGCTTCAACCTGAACGGCATCGACGCGACGCCCGACGGCAAGACGCTCGTCGTCGTCCAGAGCGCCACCGGGGAGCTGTTCCGCGTCACGCCGAGCGGAGCGACGACGGAGATCTCGCTCGGCGGCGCCTCGCTGCCGAACGGCGACGGCCTGCTGTTGCACGGGCGCACGCTCTACGTCGTCCAGAACCAGCTGAACAAGATCGCCGTCGTCGCGCTCGCGAAGGGCTTCGCATCGGGCACCGTCGCACGGACGATCACCGACTCCGATCTCGACGTGCCGACGACGATCGACCGGCATGGGAAGTCGCTCTACGCGGTGAACGCGCGGTTCGGCACGACACCCGCCCCGACGACGCCCTACTCGGTGGTGCAGGTGCGGCGCTGAGGGATCGAAGCAGCTCGGCTGCCCACGTTCTCCCGAGGCGCGACCCCGCGTCCACGACCTGCCGGCGCGCGGGCGCTCTCCCGCTGCTCACTCGTAGCGGAGCGCCTCGGCAGGGGCGATGCGCGACGCCCGAATCGCAGGGGCGAGGGTCGCAAGGAGCGAGACCGCGTACACGACGACGAAGATCAGGACGAGGTCGCCCCAGGGCACCACCATCTCGAGGTTCGACCAGCTCGGGGTCTTCCGCGAGTCCTGGATAATGTTCCAGCCGAGGAGCAGGCCGAGCCCCGTGCCCACGACGATCGCCGTGAGGGCGACGAACGACGACTCCAGCAGGAAGACGGCCTGGATCATCGTCCGCCGGAAGCCGATCGCGCGCATCACGCCGATCTGCTGGCGGCGCTCGACGACCGCCCGCGCGCTGATCACGCCGAGGGCGGCGACGCCGACCACGAGGCCAAGGGCCATGAAGCCCTGGATCAGCCGGTTGAACGTCTTGTTCGCGGCGACCGAGTCCTCGACGACCTTCTCGATCGACTCCGCCTCGAGCCCGTTCGCGAGGAACGCCGCCTCGAGTCGCCGGGCGGCCGCGCCCGGGTCGACGCCCGGCGCGACGGTGAAGTAGTGGATCGTGGGCTCGGCTCGGCCCGGGAACGCCGCGGCGAGCGTCGCCTGCGAGCTGGAGATGCCGCTCATCTCGAACGGCGCCGCGTCCGAGAGAACGCCGATGATCGTCAGCCGCGTCCTGTTGCCCGTCTGCTTGTCGAGCACCTCCACGTGCACCGGGTCGAAGCTCGTGCCCTCGTCGGCGTAGAAGCCGGTGATCTTGAAGTCGGAGGGCATCGCGTTGAAGCCGAAGTTGTCGCGCCGCTGGACGACGAGGCTGTCGACAACGGCGAGGCCGGTGTGCTGCTGCAGCGCCGTCCAGACGTCCCGTGAGCTCGTGTACCCGCGTGCGATCGAACCGAGCTGGAACGTCGTGTGGGCGAGGAACGAGCTGTCGAGCCCGCGTACGTGGTAGTTCTCGAACGGTCGCCCCGTGCCGAGCTGGCGGGCGTCGACCGCCAGCACGGACTGGCTGCCGACGACGGGGTAGTCGGAGGCCCGGTCGCCCAGGCGCTTGCGCAACGCGGCCGGCATGTCGGTGACCGAGGCCCGCGCCCCTGTTCCCGCACGGATGTCGAATCCGCCGCCGAAGGCGTCCACGTCGTTGAACGCGGCCTGGAAAGATCCGCTCGAGGTCGAGCCGGTGACGAGCGTGAAGACGACGAGCGTGAACATCGCGAGCGTCGTACCCGTGCGGAACCGGCTCTTGAGCGGGTAGGCCATCGACATGCGCAGGAGCGGCGCCAGGGCCTTGACCCGGCCGAGCACCGCCATCATCGCCCCGAGCAGGAGGTCGGCGTTGTAGACGATCACCCAGACGGCGCCGATGACGATCATCAGTCCGGAGACGATCCACGTCGAGAAGTCCATCGACAGCGGCCCGAAGACCGACTCCCAGGTGCTCCACGGCAGCATCAGGAGCACGACCATCGTGAGCCCCGCGACGGTGTACGCAACCCGGTCTCGGATCCGGACGAGCCGGGCGAACGGGACGAGGCTGACGATCACGAGCGAGACGCCGAGCATGAGGGGCGTCGCGGCGTTCCCGCCGGTGACGACAAGGAGGGCGCCGAACAGGACGCCGAGGCCGCCGAGGACGACCCTGCGTCGCCGGTGGACGACCGACGGCTCCGGGAGGTTCCGGATCGCCGTGGCGATCGTCATCGTGCTCACGCGCCACGCGGAGAACGCGACGACCACGAGGGTCAGCAGCACGCCGAGCGCGAAGGCGATCAGGAGGCTCTGCCAGGTGAACGCGAACTCGATCTGGAGGCCGGCATCCTCGTTCTCCGCGCCGAACGCCTTGGCCATCACGTAGACCATCCCGAAGGCGACGATCGCGCCGAGTATCGCCCCCACGACAGCGGCGACGACGTCGTAGGCGGCTCCCTCGAACGTGAACATCTGCGTCAGGTGACCACGTCGTGTCCCGACCGCTCGGGCGATCCCGAGCTCGCCGCGGCGCTCCGCGGCGAGCATCACGAAGATGAGGAAGATCAGGAGGATCCCCGCGGCGATCGAGAAGGAGCCGAACGTGGTGAAGAACGCCATGAAGGCGCTTCCGGCCTCGTCGGCGGACTCGATCGCATCCTGCTTGATCGTCTGCAGCTCGAGGTCGTGCGCCCTGAGCGTCGGCTGGAGCTTCCGCTCGACGGAGTCGGAGAGCGCGACGGCGCTGTCGCCGGAGCCCCGGTTCGAGATCATCACGCCGAGCACCTGGCCGTACCGCGCGTAGAACAGCTGCGCCTCCTCGAGCGGGACGAGCAGCGCCGAGTCCGCGGTCGCAGCCCCGTCGAACTCGACGACGTCCCTGACGCGGAGGACGGCCCGCCTGCCGGCCGGATAGGCGATCACGGTGTCGCCGGGCTCGACGCCGAGCTCGTCGGCGGCGTCGGTGTTCACGTACGCCTGTCCGGGCGCCAGGTCGGCGAGCGACACGCGCTGCCCGTCGGAGCCCACGATCGGCGAGAAGCCGTCCATTCCGGCGGGATCCGCGCCGAACAGCGTGACGGTCGGCTCGCTCTGCCTCGTTCTCGGCGCCTGCACCGCCATCTGGTCGACGACCACGCCGACCACGCCGTCCGCGAGCCTCGGGCCGAGCGTCGAGCCGATCTCACCGGCGACCGTCTCCGGGAACCAGCCGATGCCGCTCGCGTCGCCGAGCTCGCCGGGGATGTCGTCCACGGCGCCCTTCGCCGAGACGACCTCGTCGGATTCGCCGAGCGCGGCGGTCGCGGTCGTCCGGATCGTGTGGCTCATCGTGTCGCCGGTGACGAGCGCCGCCGCGACGATCGTCGTTCCGAGCATGAGCCCCAGCACGATGAGGCTCGTCCGTGCACGTCGGCGGCCGAAGTTGCGCACCCCGAGCCGGACGAGCACGGGGTTTCTGACCGCGAGCACGGCGAGGATCCCGAACGCGACCCCCAGCCCGATCGCGAGGATCAGGAGCATTGTGTCGAGCGGGATCCCGAAGAGCTCGTTCACGACGCGACGGGCACCGGCGGCAGCTCTGCGTACGCGACCCGGTAGAGCTCACGGCCCGGAGGTGCGCGGTAGAGCGTGACGAACTCCTCGACGGCCGAGGCCGCGAGGGCGGCGCTGGCCGTCACCGCCTCCTCGGTCTCCCAGAAGCTGACCACCATCCCCTTGCCCTCGGGCGTCACCATCACGGTGACGCCCGCGTAGCCCTCGAGCTCGCGCACCCCGGGTAGGATCTCGGTCTCGAAGCGCTCGAGCACGTCGTCGATCTCGACCCGCAGCGTGTCGATCTCAAGCAGCGTGACGCGCGAGTACATGCGGCACCTCCAGTTGTTGCTCCTCGACGACGGCGCCGTCGAGCATGCGGATGATCCGGTCTGTGCTCCTTCCCACCGAGATGTCGTGCGTGACGATGAGGAAGCTGAGACCCCGCTCGACGTTCAGCCGACGCATCAGGGCGACTATCTCCTGGGCGTTCTCGGAGTCGAGGTCGCCCGTCGGCTCGTCGGCCCACACGACCGCGGGGTCGTTGACGAGGGAGCGCGCGATCGTCACGCGCTGGCGTTCTCCGCCGGACAGCTCGTCCGGGACGTGTGAGGCCCGATGGGCGAGTCCGACGAGCTCGAGCGCGTCGATTGCGCGACGTCGCGCCACGCCCGCGCTCTCGCGCGCGACGAGGAGCGGCAGCTCGACGTTCTCGACCGCGCTGAGCACCGGCATGAGGTTGTAGAACTGGAAGACGAATCCCATGTGCCGCGCGCGGTAGTCGGTGCGATCGCGGTCGGACATGTCCGACAGCGAGGTCCCGTCGATGACGACCTCCCCGTCGTCGACCGAGTCGAGCCCGGAGAGGCAGTTGAGCAGAGTCGTCTTCCCGCAGCCGCTCGGGCCCATGATCGCCACCATCTCCCCACGGGCAAGCGTCAGGTCGACACCGCGCAGCGCAGACACCCGCACCGCTCCCGTGTCGTAGGTCTTCACGATCGACCTCGCGTCGACGATCGGCGGGCTTGCGCTCATGGCAGCTCCTTCCGCGGCTGTTCTCGTCCTCACGGTCCGACACGCCGCTCGGAGCGCCATCGGCGCGCGCGCGGATCGGCGCTGTGGTGAACTACGGCTTCGGCCGGAGGCCCGCCTCTGCGGCGCTCAGCCGCGCCGGGCTCGAGGAACGTACGGCCGTTCGCCCTCGCCCGTGTAGATCTGTCGGGGCCGCGAGATCTTCTGCTCCGGATCGGAGAGGTGCTCCTCCCACTGCGCGATCCAGCCGGGCAGCCGGCCGAGCGCGAACAGCACCGTGAAGTAGTCCGTGGGGTAGCCCATCGCCTGGTAGATGAGGCCCGAGTAGAAGTCGACGTTGGGGTAGAGCTTCCGCGAGACGAAGTACTCGTCCTCGAGTGCGATCCGCTCGAGCTCCAGCGCGATCTCGAGCTTCGGGTTGAGCCCCGTCTGCTCGAAGACGTCGTCGGCGACGCGCTTGATCAGCTTCGCGCGCGGGTCGTAGCTCTTGTAGACGCGGTGCCCGAAGCCCATCAACCGACCGTGGCCCGCCTTGACCTCCTCGATGAACGCCGGGACGTTCTTCGTGTCGCCGATCTCGTCGAGCATCCGCAGCACGGCCTCGTTCGCGCCGCCGTGGAGCGGGCCGTAGAGCGCGGCGATGCCCGCCGACACCGCCGAGAACGGGTCGACGTGGGACGACCCGACGCTCCGGACCGCGCTCGTCGAGCAGTTCTGTTCGTGGTCGGCGTGCAGGATCAGGAGAATCTCGAGCGACCGCTGCAGGACCGGGTTCGGCTCGTGCCGGCCGCCGATCTCGAAGGTCATGTTGACGAAGTTGCCGATGTAGTCGAGGTCGTTCCGCGGCAGGACGTACGGGAGCCCACGGGAGTGCCGGAAGACGAAGGCCGCGATCGTCGGCATCTTGGCGAGCAGGCGGAGCCGCTGCAGGTAGCGGCCCTCGGCGTCGGAGATGTTCTTCGCGTCCGGGTAGAAGGTCGACAGCGCGCCGATCGCGCCGAGCAGCATCCCCATCGGATGCGCGTCGTAGCGGAACCCTTCGAGGAACTTCTGGACGTTGACGTGGACATAGGTGTGATAGCGGATGTCGTCCTCGAACGCGTGCAGCTGGTCGGCCGTGGGGAGCTCGCCCTCGAGCAGCAGGTACGCGGTCTCGAGGAACGTGGCGTCCTCTGCGAGCTGCTCGATCGGGTAGCCGCGGTAGCGGAGGATTCCCCGGTCGCCGTCGATGAAGGTGATGGCGCTCCGGCACGACGCGGTGTTGAGGTACGCCGGGTCGTACGACATCAGGCCGCCATCGCCTTCCTCGGCGGCGATCTGGCGCAGATCGGTGGCGTGGATCGTGCCGTCGGTGATCGGAAGTGTGTACTCGCGCCCCGTGCGGTTGTCGGTGACTCTCAGCGTGTCCTCGGCCACGGTCTCTCCCTTCCTGTCTCGTCTCGGGATCGTCTCAGATCGACTCGGACGGGGGCATCAGTGGAGACCCGTAGGGTTGCGCGATGCGGCGCCTGCCCGCCGAGACGATCCCTCGTGTTCCGGAGCCCGTTCGCAAGGTGGCGCGGAACGCCGTCTGGACGTTCGGTCGACTGACCGCGCGTTGGCGGCCACTCCCCGACTTCCTGGTGATCGGTGCGCAGAAGGCCGGGACGACGGCGCTGTACGCGTATCTCCGCTGGCATCCGTGGATCACCGGCCCGTCCTGGAAGGAGGTGAGCTTCTTCGACCGGCACTCGTGGCGGGGCGAGGCGTGGTACCGCGGTCAGTTCCCGCTCCGCGCAGGAGACCGGCTCGTGGGCGAGGCGAGCCCGAGCTACCTGTTCCATCCGCTCGCCCCCGAGCGCGCACGGTCGCTCGTTCCCGAGGCGAAGCTCGTCGCGCTCCTCCGAGACCCGGTCGACCGCGCGTACTCGCAGTACCAGCACGAGGTCGCGCTCGGCCGCGAGCCGCTCTCGTTCGAGGCCGCGCTGGCGGCCGAGGACGAGCGGCTGCGCGGAGAGGTCGAGCGCCTGACGGCGGATCCGAGGGCGTTCAGCCGCGCGTGGTGGGATCACACGTATGCGGCCCGCGGCCGGTACGCCGAGCAGCTCGAGCGCTGGCTCGCAGTGTTCCCGCGGGAGCAGCTGCTCGTCGTTCGCACCGAGGACCTGGGGGAGAGGTCCGCCGAGACGTATGCGGCGATTCTCTCGTTCCTCGGCGCGGACCCGTACGAGCTGCCCGACTACCCGCGCGTGTTCGACCGCGAGTACGAGCCGATGCGACCCGAGACGCGCGCCGCGTTGGCGGCGACGTTCGCCGAGCCGAACCGGAGGCTCGAGGCGCTGCTCGGTCGCAGCTGCGGGTGGAGCTGACGCATCACTCCTCGCTCGATGCCGCCCAGAGGTTGATGTCGCTGTCGGTGGCGTAGCGGTCGATCTCCGCAAGCTCCTCCTCGGAGAACCCGGGCCGCTCGAGCGCCCGGACGTTGGCTTCGAGCTGCTCCACGCTCGACGCGCCGACGAGCGTCGACGTCATGCGGGGGTCGCGGAGCGTCCAGGCGAGGGCCATCGCGGCGAGCGTCTGGCCCCGCCGCTCCGCGACGTCGCGGAGCGCCCTCACCTTCGCGAGCGTCTGCTCGGTCAGCGAGTCCGCCGCCAGCGAGAGGCGGCGCTCGATGCGCGAGCCCTCCGGGACACCGTCGAGATAGCGATCGGTGAGCAGGCCCTGCGCGAGCGGCGAGAAGCCAATGCACCCGACGCCGAGCTCGCCGAGAGTGTCGAGCAGCCCGTCCTCGATCCAGCGGTTGAGGAGCGAGTACGACGGCTGGTGGATGAGCAGCGGTGTCCCGAGCCGATCCAGGATCGCCGCCGCCTCGCGCGTACGCTCCGGCGAGTACGACGAGATACCCGCGTACAGCGCCTTTCCCGCCCGCACGGCCGTGTCGAGCGCGCGCATCGTCTCCTCCAGCGGCGTGTCCGGGTCGAACCGGTGCGAGTAGAAGATGTCGACGTACTCGAGCCCCATCCGCCGGAGGCTCTGGTCGAGACTCGCGAGGAGGTACTTCCGCGAGCCCCACTCGCCGTACGGCCCCGGCCACATGTCGTACCCGGCCTTCGTCGAGATCACGAGCTCGTCGCGATACCGGCCCAGATCCGTCGCCAGAATCCTCCCGAACGTCTCCTCGGCCGACCCGTACGGCGGCCCGTAGTTGTTCGCGAGGTCGAAGTGCGTGATCCCGAGGTCGAAGGCGCGGCGCACGATCGCGCGGCTCGTCTCGAGCGGCCGGTCGCCGCCGAAGTTGTTCCAGAGGCCGAGGGAGACCGCAGGCAGGAGGAGGCCGCTTCGTCCCGTGCGGCGGTAGGGCATGCGCTCGTAGCGCGCGGCGTCGGCGGTGTAGCTCATTCGTTCCTCCAGTCTTCCGAGGCCGCGAGCTCCTCGAACGGTCGCAGGGCTTCCGGGTCGACGAGAGAGTCGCGGCTCACAACCTGCTCGGCCGCCTCGCCCGAGAGAAATCGTTTGACGGGAACCTCGAGCACCTTCCCGGACAGCGTCCGCGGCACCGCCGGCACGGCACGGATCTCGTCCGGCAGGTGGCGCGGCGAGCAGTCCTCTCGGATGCGCGCCCGGATCGCCGCCACGAGCGCCTCGTCGAGTCTCCGGCCGGGTTGGAGCACGACGAACAGCGGCATGTACCCCTGCGTTCCCTCGCGGGGCAGGTCGACGACGAGGGCGTCCACGACCTCCGGCATTGACAGCACCGCGCGGTAGATCTCGGCGGTTCCCATCCGGATGCCACCGCGGTTGATCGTGGCGTCGGAGCGGCCGGTGATGATCGCCGTGCCGCGCTCGGTGATCTCGATCCAGTCGCCGTGGCGCCACACGCCGGGAAAGGTCTCGAAGTAGCTCGCCCGGTAGCGCGAGCCGTCCGCGTCGCCCCAGAGGTAGAGCGGCATCGACGGCATCGGCTCCGTGATGACGAGCTCGCCGACCTCTCCGACCACCGGCCGGCCGTCCCTGTTCCACGCCTCGACCTTCGCCCCGAGCGCGCGCGCCTGGAGCTCGCCCCGGTAGACCGGCAGCGTCGGCACGCCTCCGACGAACGCCGTGCAGAGGTCCGTGCCGCCCGACGTCGAGAAGAGCCAGACGTCGGGGCCGAGCCGGTCGTACACCCAGTCGAAGCCCTCGGGCGAGAGCGGCGACCCGGTCGATCCGACCGCGCGCAGGCGCGAGAGGTCGCGGCCCGTCCTCGGGTCGACGTCCGCCTGCATGCAGGCGGCGACGAAGCTCGCAGAGGTGCCGAAGCACGTGACGCCCGCGTCGGCGGCGAGGCCCCACAGCGTCCCGAGGTTCGGGTGACCGGGATTGCCGTCGTAGAGCACGATCGACCCCTCGGTGAGAAGCGCCGCGTTGACGAAGTTCCACATCATCCAGCCGGTGGTCGTGAACCAGAAGAGGCGGTCGTCGCGCTGGAGGTCGACGTGGAGCCCGATCTGCTTCGAGAGCTCGAGCAGGATCCCGCCGTGTCCGTGGACGATCGCCTTCGGCAGCCCGGTCGTCCCCGAGCTGTAGAGCACCCAGAGCGGGTGGTCGAACGGCACCTGCGCGAACCCGAGCGGTGCATCGTCACCCTCGGCCACGAAGTCGTTCCAGCTCGTCGCGCGCGCGAGGCGGTCGAGTCGAGGTGCGTCGTCGAGGTAGCCGAGCACGACCGTTCTTTCGAGCGAGGGGATGGCCTCCTGGAGCGCGGCGACGACGTCCGACCGGTCGTGGTCGCGGCCGCCGTAGCGGTACCCGTCGACGGTGAGCAGGACGCGCGGCTCGATCTGTGCGAACCGATCGACGACGCTGCGGACGCCGAAGTCGGGCGAGCAGCTCGACCAGACGGCTCCCAGGCTTGCACAGGCGTGGAACGCGGCGACGGCCTCGACGACGTTGGGGAGATACGCGGCGACCCTGTCTCCCGGCCCGATCCCCGTCGCGCGAAGGGCAGCCGCGAGGCGGCGCGTCGTTTCGCGGAGCTCGCCCCAGGTCGTCTCGGCGAGCGGCCTCAGCTCCGACGCGTGCCGGACGGCGACGTCGGCCTCGTCTCGGCTGCGGAAGACGTGCTCTGCGTAGTTGAGGCGCGCGCCGGGAAACCACTCCGCGCCCGGCATGGCGCGTGAGCCGAGCACACGGTCGGGCGGCGTCGACGTCTGGATCTCGAAGAACTCCCAGATCGAGGCCCAGAAGCCTTCGATGTCCACCGTCGACCAGCGCCAGAGCTCGTCGTAGCCGCTCGTCCGGATGCCACGCGCGTCGGCGAGCCAGCGTGCATAGCGGGTCAGCGTCGAGCGCTCGATCCGGTCTGCGTCCGGTTGCCAGAGGATCGGCGGAACCACGCGGAGAGCCTACGCGCGGTATGCCTTCGTCGGGTCAGCGCTCGCGGTACGTGATGCGTCCGCGCGTCAAGTCGTACGGTGAGAGCTCGACGGTGACGCGATCTCCCGGGTTGATGCGGATGCGGTAGCGACGCATCTTGCCCGAGACGTATCCGAGCGTCTCGTGGTCGTTGTCGAGGGCGATGCGGTACATGCCGCCCCTGAACGCCTCGATGATCTCGCCCTGAACCTCGACCTTGCCTTCGCTGTCGGCCACGTTGCTCCTGAGATAGAGGGCGCGCCCACGAGGGGCGCGCCCGGTGCTGGCGGTCAGCCGGCGAGAACGACGTTCGTCGCCTGCGGGCCCTTCTGGCCCTGCTCGGCCACGAACTCGACCTTTGCGCCCTCGGGAAGGGTCTTGAAGCCCTCGCCCGTGATGCCGCTGAAATGGACGAAGAGGTCCTTGCCGCCGTCGTCAGGGGTGATGAACCCGTATCCCTTGGCGTCGTCGAACCACTTCACGGTTCCGGTTGCCATTGTCTTGAAACACCTCCTTGCCTTTGACTCACGAACGGGCAGGAAGGTGCAAGGAACAGCACGACCGGACCACGCTCTGGTTGAACGACGGGAAAGTAGCAGCCGGGAGATCCGCCTGGCGGATCTCCCGGCCGGGTCTCGCTACGCGGACTCCGCGAGATCGCGACGGCTCTTGAGGGGCCGTGCGTCGTGGTCGAGCGCGTGCTGCAGGCGTGTGAGCGCCGACTTCTCGAGCTGCCGGACGCGCTCGCGCGTGAGCTCGAGCACGCGGCCGATCTCCTCGAGGGTGAGGCTCTCCTGGCCGTCGAAGCCGAACCGCAGCTCGAGCACTCGCCGCTCGCGCTCGGGCAGTCCCGAGAGGGCGGAGCGGACGCGCTCGCGCTGGAACGACTCGTCGGCCTCCTCGACCGGGTCGGCGGCCGTGCGGTCGGCGAACAGGTCGCCGAGCTCGCCGTCGCCGTCCGAGCCGACGGCCTGGTTGAGCGAGACCGACGCCTCGACGGCGTCGAGGGCCTCCTCGACGTGGTGCAGCTTGAGCCCGGTCGCCTTCGCGAGCTCCTCGACCGTCGGCTGCCGACCGAGGCTCACCTCGAGGCGCTGGCGCGCCCGGTTGAGCTTCTGCTGGCGCTCCTGCACGTGCACAGGCACGCGGATCGTCGCCGACTGGTTCGCGACCGAGCGCTGACAGGCCTGGCGAATCCACCACGTGGCGTACGTGGAGAACTTGAACCCCTTGCGGTAGTCGAACTTCTCGACCGCGCGGTTGAGGCCGATCACGCCGTCCTGGATCAGGTCCAGGAACGGCACGCCGTGGCCGCGGTACCGCTTCGCGATCGAGACGACGAGCCGGAGGTTCGAGTTGATCATGCGCTCCTTCGCCGCCCGGTCGCCCCGCTCGACGCGCTTCGCGAGCGCGATCTCGTCGGCGGCGGTCAGCAGCTGGTAGCGGCCGATCTCCGACAGGAACATGCCGAGCGAGTCGGTCGTCACGGGGCCCGAGCCCGGCGAGAGGTCGAGCTCGAAGTCCTCTTCCTCCTCGGCGGCGGGCAGCTGGACGCCGCGCTCCGAGAGGAGCGTCTTGAACGCCGTGACGGCCTCCTCGTCGAGTTCGTGCTCGAGGACCAGCGCGTCGAGCTCGGTGGCCTCGACCTTGCCGCGCTCCTCCGCCTCGGCGGCGAACGCATCCAGTGCGGGAATCTCGATGATGCTTGTCTCCAAGTGTCCTCTTTCGCTTTCGTGCGCGCGGCGCAGACGGGCCCGCGCGGTGTGGTGTGGGTCTGAGGTGGGACGCCGCAGCAGTGCTTCCGCCTTGCGGCGCGGCGTTCTCCTGAGAGTGTGAACGGTCGAGCGGCCGCTGTCATTCCCAGAGGCCGTTTCCGAACGAATTGTTTACGTTTGGCTTGCTATAGCGCCCGCTTCGGCGTCAGTTGACGCGCGGATCGTCCGGAAGGAGCGCGACAACGGCGTGCGCCGGCCCGCCGCGGCGCAGCACGTCGGTCCACAGCCGGTCCGGGACGGTGGTGAAGACGTCCGAGGCGCGTGCCTCGAGCACGATCCACGAGCCCTCCTCGAGCTCGCCTTCGAGCTGCCCCGGAGCCCATCCGGCATAGCCCGCGAAGACCCTGACGCGCCTCAGCCGGGCCACGTCGCTCGCGTCCTCGATCTCTCCCGGGAGAAAGCCGACGGTTCCGACCACGACGTCCGCGGCGCGCGAGTCCGCAAAGTCGGCGAGGACGACGACGGCCTGTGGCTGGACCGGGCCGCCGAGATACACGGGCTCGTCCGGCCCGGCCAGGGACGCCATCGGCGGGACTGCGTCGTGGACGAGCACGCCCGACACGCGGTTCAGGACGATGCCCATCGCGCCCTCGTCACCGTGCTCTCCGACCAGGACGACCGTCCGGCGGAAGTTCGGATCCTCGAGCGCCGGCCCCGCGACGAGAAGATGTCCACGGAGCGAGCGCACCATGGCATTCTCGCCCGCCCGGGACGGATCCCGGGCGGGCAGATGCTTCGTCGGGCCGCTCTACGTCTTGACCCGGACTCGGAAGACCTTCGAGATCGGCGCGCCGTTGGCCGAGAACGCGAAGACGCGCAGCCGGTAGTCGCCGGCCTTGAGCAGGGTGCCCGTGAGGCGACCCGTCGTCTCGTCGAGCTCGAGCCCAGGCGGGATCTGGCCGCTGAACGCGAACTGCGCCGTCTTCGCGTCCTTGCCGCTGACCGGGATGCGGGCGGAGTACGTCCGCCCGACCTTGCCGGCCGCGAGTCCCTTGCCCTTCGGGAAGTCGAGCAGCGGCAGGATCGTAAACGACCATGGCACGGACGCCTTGGCTCCGGTGGCGTCGGTCACGGTGACGGTCGTCGCGAACCTCCCCGCTGTCGTCCCGGTGCCGGTGAGCGCCCCCGTGGTCGCGTTGAGCGTGATGCCGGGCGGAAGCGCACCCACGGACGTGAACGCGTACGGGCCGCGTCCTCCGACGGCCTTGACGCCGGTCGTGATCGCGGCGTTGACCGCCGCCTTGGCGGTCAGGCCGGTCGTGGGCGGCTTCTGGCCTGTCAGCGTCTGGAGCTCGAGGGGCGCGAGGACGAAGATCGAGAGCTGCTTCGTATCGTTGTTCGGCGAGCCGTTCGCCTGGACCGTGAAGCCGAAGGTGCCGCTCTGGGTGGGCGTTCCGGAGATCACGCCGTTCGAGCCGAGCGTGAGTCCTGCCGGCAGCGCGCCGGAGGCGAGCGACCACGAGCTGACCGTGCCGCCGCCCGCAGTCAGCGCCGGCGCGGTGTACGGCTGGTTGAGGTTCCCGTCCGGGAGGCCGGTAGTTGCCACCACGAGACGCGCCTGCGGCGGGCTGATGGATATCCGGAACTTCCGGTCGTTCGGAGTGTCCGCCAGACCGGGTGGGCAGCCCTGGTAGGTGATCGTCAAGTAGAAGTCGTAGGTTCCTGCCTGCGTGGGAGTGCCTCTCGCGACCAGCTCGTCGCCGACCGAGAGACCCGGCGGGAATGCCCCCGAGCTGACGGACACGCTCGCGCAGTCCGGGATCGGATCGTCAGTCTTCCAGGTGAGCGAATAGGGGACACCCTGGATACCTGCGGGACACACGTACAGGTCTCCCCCGGCGTTTGGGCAGGGTTCGTCGAGAAAGTCTCCTGCCGGCGCGACGGACGGGAGTGCGAGAACCGCAAGACACGCACATGCGGCTAGGACGAAAAGGCGAATACGACGCATCGAGCTCCCTTCGACAGCGACGACCAGCTTCCTCGACCGTGAATCGGGCTCGAGGGCCGCTCGCCGTGGTCTCGTTGACCACAATTCGCGCGGCAGGCTAGCAACGTGGTTGAAAGATTCCGTAAGGGTTACATGCGTCCGTGACGTCATGGATCTAGGGGCGCAAGATTGTCCCCCTGGTCCTCGTGTCAGACACGAGGGGATGTCCGAACGGCATAGGATCGGGCCGTGCCGATGCCATCCCGCGAGATCCGGCTTGCGGCCCGGCCCCGGGGGGCGCCGGCTGCATCCGATTTCGAGCTCGCAGACGTGGAGCTCCCCGACCCCGTCGACGGCGAGATCCTCGTCCGCAACGCGTTCGTATCGGTCGACCCGTACATGCGCGGTCGCATGAACGATGCCAGGTCGTACGTGCCGCCGTTCGCCCTGGGCGAGCCGATGCGCGGCGGTGCCGTCGGCCAGGTCGTGGCGTCGCGAAGCGATCGCTGGCCGGAGGGATCGTGGGTGCAGCACGACCTCGGCTGGCGAGAGGCGGCAGTGCTGGACGGCAGAGGCGTCCGCGCGGTAGACCCGGCGGTCGGGCCGGTCTCGACCTCGCTCGGCGTGCTCGGCATGACGGGCTTCACGGCTTACGTCGGGATCGACGACATCGGTGACGTCCGCTCGGGAGAGACCGTCTTCGTGTCCGGCGCTGCGGGCGCGGTCGGAAGCGTCGCGGTCCAGCTCGCGCGTGTGCGCGGCGCGACCGTGGTCGCGAGCGCGGGAAGGCCGGAGAAGGTCGCCTGGCTGCGGGAGCTCGGGGTCGACGCGGCTTTCGACTACCGCGAACAGGCGACGAAAGAGGCGCTCCGCGAGCTCTCGCCCGACGGGATCGACGTCTATTTCGACAACGTCGGCGGCGAAACGCTCGAAGCTGCGATCGGCGCGTTGCGGCTCCGCGGACGGATCGTCGCCTGCGGGTCGATCTCGCGCTACAACGCGACGGAGGCGCTCCCCGGGCCGCGCAACCTGTTCATGGTGGTGACGAAGCGGCTCCGCATGCAGGGCTTCATCGTCTCGGACCACGCCGACCGGTTCCCGGCCTTCCTCGCAGAGGTCGGGCCGCTCGTCGCCGACGGCACGATTCGCTACCGCGAGACGATCGTCGACGGAATCGAGCGCGCCCCCGAAGCGTTCATCGGCATGCTCGACGGCGCGAACGTCGGGAAGATGCTCGTCCGCGTCGGCCCGAGCCCTGGAGAGTCGTGAGGCGATACCTCTGCCGCGTCGTCGGGCATCGCGTTCCCGCCGGCAAGCGCTTCTTCCTCACGCAGAGGCGGGCGCGTTGCGTGCGCTGCGGCAAGCGCGTTCGCGTCAACCACTGATCGCAGCGGTTCAGTCGAGCGCGGCGCGCAGCGTCGCGACGTACGCGGCGAGCGCGCGGGGCCCGTCCTCAGCGGCCTGGACGGCGCGGGAGCCGACGATGACGCCGTCGACGAGTGCGGCCGCCGCGGCGGCCTGCCGCGGGGTCGAGATGCCGAACCCGGCATACAGTGGCACGCCGCCGGCAACGGGTCGCACGCGCGCGGCGAGCCCCGCGAGCGACGACGAGAGCTCCGTCCGAGCTCCGGTCGTTCCGGTGAGCGTCACGAGGTAGAGCCAGCCGTCCGTGGTCGCTGCGGCCAGGCGGATCCGCGCGTCGGTCGACGTCGGGGCCACGAGGTGGATGCGCCGGAGCTCGGGGCGCCGGCCCGCCGGGACGTCCGAGACGATGAGGCTCGTCGCCCCGTTCGAGGCGGCGTCGAGCGCGAATCGATCCCAGCCGTATGCCTCGAGCAGCGCGGCGTAGGTCATGGGCACGATCGACGTGTCCCCGATCAGGCCGCGCGTGGCGGCGAGGCACTCGAGGCACTGTCGCGTCCGCATCCCCCGCGCGAGCGCGCGCTCCGACGCCCGCTGGATGACGGGCCCGTCGGCGAGCGGGTCGGAGAACGGAAAGCCGAGCTCGATCACGTCCGCGCCCGCCTCGACCGCGGCGCGGGCGAGCTCGGGCGTCTCGGGCTCGCAGACGAGGTAGACGACGAGCGTCTTTGCGCTCACGGACGCGCCTGCTGGAGCGCCGTGAGTGCTTCGGCGAGATCCTTGTCGCCGCGTCCGGAGAGGCAGACGGCGACGTACTGCTCATCGAGACGATCGACGGCTGCGAGCGCGTGTGCGGACTCCAGGGCCGGGATGATTCCTTCGGTGCGCGTCAGCCGTTCGAACGCCTCCAGTGCCTCGGCGTCGCTGCACGGCAGATAGTCGGCCCGCCCGGTGTCCCGGAGCCAGGCGTGCTCCGGGCCCACGCCCGGGTAGTCGAGGCCGGCCGAGATGGAGTGGGCGTCCGCGATCTGCCCGTCCTCGTCGGCGAGCACGGACGAGCGCGAGCCATGGAGGACGCCGGTGCGGCCGGTTCCGAGCGACGCGGCCCCGGCGGCCTCGACGCCGACGAGGCGTACCGCTTCGTCGTCGACGAACGCAGCGAACATCCCGATCGCGTTCGAGCCGCCGCCCACGCAGGCGACGACCACGTCCGGCAGCGAGCCCTCGGCCTCGAGCAGCTGCTCGCGCGCCTCCTTCCCGATCACCGACTGGAGCTCCCGCACGAGCTCGGGGTACGGCTCGGGGCCGACGCACGACCCGATCACGTAGTGCGTCGTCTCGACGTTCGTGATCCAGTCGCGGATCGCGGCGCTCGTCGCCTCCTTCAGCGTCCTCGTGCCCGTCTCCACCGGCTCGACGGTCGCGCCGAGAAGTTGCATGCGCTCGACGTTGGGTGCCTGTCGGCGCATGTCCTCGGAGCCCATGAAGACGACGCATTCGAGGCCGAAGCGGGCGCACGCCGTCGCGGTGGCGACGCCGTGCTGGCCGGCTCCGGTCTCGGCGATGATCCGGCGCTTCCCGAGGCGCCGAGCGAGCACGACCTGGCCGAGCGCGTTGTTGATCTTGTGCGCGCCGGTGTGGTTCAGATCCTCGCGCTTCAGGTACAGCCGCTTCCCGGGAGCGAACCGGTCGACCCGCGTCAGGGGGGACGGGCGGCCCACGTACGTCCGCCCCAGCTCGTCGAGCTCTGCCCGGAAGGCCGGGTCGGCCCTGGCCTCCTTCCATGCCGCTGCGAGCTCGTCGAGCGCCGGGATCAGCGTCTCCGGCACGTATCGACCGCCGTACTCGCCGAAGGTCTCGACGACCTCGCTCACGCCCGCGCCGCCTCGACGTAGGCACGGACACGACCGTGATCCTTGATGCCCGGCGCGACCTCGAGCGACGACGAGGCGTCGACCGCCCAGGGACGGACCGCTCCGATCGCCGCAGCGACGTTCTCCGGGCCGAGCCCGCCGGCGAGCACGACCCGGCCCTCCGCGGCGGCGGCGCGCTCCCAGTGATCCGCGTCCTCCTCGCCCCACGGGAGGTCGAGCACGCGCGCGACCGGTTCTCCTTCGCGCAGCAGCGTCGCCTCTCGGCCGCGCACCTTGCCTTCCTCGACCGTGTGCACCTGGTCGAGGTCGGCGTCGCTCGACGCCGCCTCGCCGACCCAGACGGCCACCGAGAGGGTCTGCTCGGGAACCGGCAGCACCGCAGTCGCCGCGCGCGGGCTCTGCGCCGCGAGGACGAACCCGAGGAGGTCGGCGCCCGCTTCGGCGGCGACCGACACGTCCTCCTCGCGCGTAAGGCCGCAGACCTTCACGAGCGGGCGCGAGAGGAGCTCCGCGAGCTTGGCGGCGGCGTCGGGCGCCCGCATCAGCGCCGAGCCGACGAGAATCGCGTCGGCGCCCGCGAGCTCCGCGGCGGCGCCCTGCGCGCGCGACTCGATGCCGGACTCCGCAATCACGACGCGTCCGGACGGCACGCTCGCAACGAGGTCGAGCTGGGCTCGGCGGTCGATCGCGAACGTCGAGAGGTCGCGCGCGTTGACGCCGACGATGGCGGCGTCGAGCGCGATGGCGCGACGGAGCTCGTCCGCGTCGTGCGCCTCCACGAGCGTGTCGAGACCCAGTCTCCGCGCCTCCCGCGAAAGGCGCCGCACCGCGTCGTCGTCGAGGTCGCGAAGCAGCAGCAGCACGGCATCGGCCCCTGCCTCGCGCGCGGTGCGGAGCTGGTCGGCAGTCGCGAAGAACCCCTTGGCGAGAAGCGGCGCGTCCGTCGTCGACCGGGCTGCGCGCAGGTCGTCCCAGGTGCCTCCGAACCGCTCGTCGACGAGCACCGAGATCGCGGCCGCACCGGCGGCGGCATAGGCAGGTGCGATCCGCGCGGGGTCGGCGTCGGGGCGCAGGTCGCCGGCGGACGGCGAGCGTCGCTTGATCTCGGCGATCGCGCCGAGGCCGGGCCTCCGCAGTGCGTCCTCGAAGCGCCCCATCAAGGCCCTTTCCGGGAGAAGGCGACGAGGTCGTCGAGCCGTGCGGCGGCTGCACCCGACTCGAGCGTCCGACGGGCGACGGCGAGACCTTCGCGCAGGTCCTCCGCGTGCCCGGCGGCGGCGATCCCGCCGGCGGCGTTGAGGAGGATCGCGTCGCGCTTCGGCCCGTCCACGACCCCGTCGAGGATCGAGCGGATCTCGGCCGCGTTCTCTTGCGGGCTGCCTCCGGTCAGGTCGGCCGGGTCGGACGGCTCGAGCCCGAGCTCGGCCGGGTCGATCACGCGCTCGTGAACCGTCGCATCGACGACCTCGCAGACCTCGTTCGGGCCGCACGGCGAGAGCTCGTCGATGCCGGCGAACCCGTGGACGACGAACGCCCGCCGCGTCCCCAGCCGGGCGAGCGCGTCGGCGATCGTGCGGACGAGCCCGGCGGAGTAGACCCCGAAGACGCCGGCTCGGGCGCTGGCCGGGTTCGTCAGCGGCCCGAGGACGTTGAAGATCGTCCGGGTGCCGAGCTCACGCCGCACGGGCGCTGCATGCCGCATCGCCGGGTGATGGGAGGGGGCGAACATGAACCCGAACCCGAGGCGGTCGATTGACTCGCCGATCCGCTCGGGCGTCTGTTCGAGGACGAAGCCGAGCGCCTCGAGGACGTCCGCGGAACCCGACGCCGAGCTCACGGCGCGGTTGCCGTGCTTCGCCACCGCGGCTCCGGCGGCCGCCGCGACGATCGCGGCTGCAGTGGAGATGTTCAGCGTCCGGCCCCCGTCGCCGCCGGTGCCGACGACGTCGACGAGGTCGTCCCGGGACGTCGTGACCGGAAGGACGTGGGCCCGCATCGCCTCCGCGCAGCCGGCGATCTCGTCCGCCGTCTCGCCCTTCGCGCGCAGGGCGACGAGGAATCCCGCGATCTGCGCCTGCGTCGCCTCGCCGGCCATGATCCCGGCCATCACCTCGCGGGCCTCGTCACGTGTGAGGCTGCGCCCGTCCGCGACGTCCGCGATCGCGCGGGTGATCACGAGAGGAAGTTCCTCGCCATCGACGGGCCGAGCGGTGTCAGCACGCTCTCGGGATGGAACTGGACGCCCTCCACCGGGAGCCCGGTGTGGCGGACGCCCATCACCTCTCCGTCCGCGGTGCGCGACGTCACCTGGAGGACGTCCGGCACGCTCGTCGCGGCGAGTGAGTGGTAACGGCCGACCTCGAGCTCCGTGGGAAGACCTTCGTAGATCCCTCGGCCGTCATGGGTGACGACGCTCGACTTCCCGTGCAGGAGTGCGCGCGCCTGACCGATCCGGCCGCCGAAGGCCTCGACGATCGCCTGGTGCCCCAGGCAGACGCCGAGCGTCCGGGTCGTCGGGCCGAGCGCGCGGATCACCTCGACCGACACACCTGCGTCCTCCGGTCGGCCGGGACCGGGCGAGACGACGAGCCGGTCGGGCGCGAGCGTGACGGCCTCGTCCGTGGTGATCGCGTCGTTCCGCACCGTCACGACGTCTGCCCCGAGCTCCTCGAACAGGTGGACGAGGTTGTAGGTGAAGGAGTCGTAGTTGTCGATCATCAGCAGCTTCATCGCGCGGCCGCCGCCGTCCGCTCGGCGAGGTCGATGGCCGCCTCCATCGCGGCGAGCTTGCGGAGGCACTCCTCGTGCTCGGCGGCCGGCTCGGAGTCCGCGACGATCCCGGCGCCCGCCTGGAGGTGGGCGATCCCGTCACGCATGATCGTCGTCCGTAGCGCGATGCACGCGTCCATGGTGCCGTCCGGGAGGGAATACAGGACGGCGCCGCCGTACGGGCCGCGGCGGAACCCCTCGAGCTCGGAGATCAGCTGCATCGCGCGGACCTTGGGGGCGCCGCTGACCGTCCCGGCCGGAAAGCAGGCGCGAAGCACGTCGAACGGCGTGACGCCGTCCCGGATCTCGCCGACGACCTCGGAGACGAGGTGCGAGACGTGCGAGAACCGCTCCACCTCCATGCTCCTCGCGACGTGGACCGTTCCCGCGCTGCAGACGCGGGACAGGTCGTTGCGGCCGAGGTCGACCAGCATGACGTGCTCTGCGCGATCCTTCTCCGACGAGAGCAGCCGCTCGACGTCCCCCTCGGTCGGCTCCGTCGTGCCGGCGATGGGGCAGAGGCTCGCGCGGCCGTCCTCGCATGCCACGAGCCGCTCGGGCGACGAGCCGACGAGCGCGAGGCCGTCGAGCTCGAGCAGGAAGAGGTACGGGGAGGGGTTGACCCGACGCAGCGCGCGATAGACCTCGAGCGGCGACGCGGACGTCGGGCGCTCGGCTCTCTGGGAGGGGACGCACTGGAAGACGTCTCCCGCGACGATGTGGCGCTGCACGTCACGCACCATTTCCTCGTACCGCGCGCTGTCGGGCGTGCGCGTGATCGCGCCAGACGTGCCCCTCGTCTCGCGGTGCCAGGGAATCCCGGCTTCCAGGCGTCCCTCGACCTCGTCGCGATCTCCCGCGAGGACCTTCGCCGTGCCGGCGCCGTGGTCGAAGCGGACGAGCGTCTCCGCGACGACGAGCCGGCTCTCCGGAAAACCGTGACCGGCTTCGGGCAGCTCGACGGTCGGCTCGAGCGACGCGACGTGGTCGTACGCGAGGTAACCGACGACGGGCGAACCGAGCGTCTCGGCCTCGTCGAAGGTGACGAGGCGCGAGCCCGCGCCCATCCACGAAGCGCGCCCGAGGCGCCCGCGCTCGACCGACTCGAGCAGGAAGCTCGCCGTTCCCATCCCCCGGAGGCGCAGATATGCCCCGAGCGGGGTGAGGAGGTCGGTGGTGATGGTCGCGTCGGTGGTCATGGTCTCCCCAGACGAAAGAGACCTCCGTCGGAGGTCTCTGGCGAAACGGATGCGGCGCTCTGCGCTAGAGCACGCTCCCGCCTCGCCGGTGGCGCCGGGCCCAGGTGTGGAAGCGGCTCATCGGGCGAGCGTAGCGTCCGCCCTCGTGCCACGCAACGCGGCCCGGGCCCGGCGCCGGCTGGTGACGCCGCGGCTACGCTGACCGCCCATGGCGCGCGCAGTCATCGTGTCGGCCGTGAGGACGCCGTTCGGGCGCCTCGGCGGCGGCCTCGCGGACGTTCCCGCGACCGAGCTCGGAGCGACGGCGATCCGCGCCGGCCTCGAGCGCGCGCGGGTCGACCCGGCGGAGGTCGGCTACGTCGTGATGGGGCAGGTGCTCCAGGCCGGCGCCGGGCAGGCTCCCGCGCGACAGGCCGCGGTCGCGGCGGGCATCCCCAAGGAGGTTCCCTCGGACACCGTCAACAAGGTCTGTGCGTCGTCGATCCGGGCGCTCGAGCTCGCGGAGCTGATGATCGCCGCCGGCCGCCACGACGTCGTCGTGACGGGCGGCATGGAGTCGATGTCGAGGGCGCCGTACCTGCTTCCGAAGGCCCGTTTCGGCTACCGCATGGGCAACGGCGAGGTGCTCGACCACATGGTCTTCGACGGCCTCACCTCGACCTTCGACGGGTTCCACATGATCCAGCAGGCATCCGCGGTGTCCCGCGAGCTCGGCATCTCGCGCGAGGACCAGGACGTGTGGGCTGCGCGCTCGCACCAGCGCGCAGCTGCGGCACAGGACTCGGGCCGCTTTGCCGACGAGATCGTCCCGGTCGGTGACGTCGTCGCCGACGAGACCATCCGGCGCGACACGACGCTCGAGAAGCTCGCAGCCCTGAAGCCGGTGTTCGATCCGGACGGCACGACGACCGCAGGGAACGCCCCCGGCGTCACCGACGGGGCGTCGTGCGTCGTGGTCTGCTCGGAGGAGTGGGCGAAGGCGCGCGGGCTCGAGCCGCTCGCCCGGATCGTCGGCCACGCGTACGTCGCGGACGAGTTCGCCCATCTCGCGCGGGTGCCGGCGCTCGCCGCCGAGAAGGCGCTCGCCGGCGCCGGCCGGTCGATGGACGACGTCGCGCGGGTCGAGATCAACGAGGCGTTCGCGTCCGTGGCGACGAACTCGACGCGCATGTTGGGAGCGGACGAGGAGCGGGTGAACGTGAACGGCGGCGCCGTCGCGCTCGGGCACCCGGTCGGGGCCTCCGGCGGCCGGATCGTCGCCACGCTCGTCCACGAGCTGCGCCGCTCGGGTGGCGGCCTCGGCCTCGCCGCGATCTGCTCCGGCGGGGGGCAGGGCGACGCGGTGCTGCTCGAGGCGTGATCGCGCGGCTCGCGGCGCTTCTCGTTGCGTCGCTCGTCCTCGCGCCCTCGGCGCTCGCGCTCGGCTGCCCGAACGTTCCCCTCGACGAGCGACTGGATGCGGCTGACGCGGCGTTCGTCGGGCGGGTAACGACGGAACGGGCCGCCTCTGGGGGCCGGGTCTACCGCTTCGTCGTCGACCAGAACGTCAAGGGGCCGGTGGGACGCGAGGTCGAGGTCCGCTCCGCGAGGCGGCTCGTCGACGCGGTCGACAAGCCGATCGTCCACGACGAGGCGCTCGGCGTGCTCGCGAACCTCTCGGGTGCCGAGCTCGTCACGGAGTCGTGCCTGCTGACCGACCCCGGAGCGCTGCTCTCAGTGAGCGACGAGCCGCGCGGCAACGGGATCAAGGTCGTGGTCGGGCTCGCGATCCTCGCCGCCGTGCTCGCGTACTCGATCCGTCGGCTTCGCCAGCGGCAGGCGGAGCTCGCGGCCCGCGGTAGGCTCGGCCGGTGACGTTCGAGCGCGTCCTCGTCGTCGGCGCCGGCCAGATGGGGGCCGGCATCGCCCAGGTCGTCGCGGCCTCCGGTCGCGAGGTGCTCCTGCACGACACGCTTCCCGGCGCCACCGAGCGAGGCCTCGGGACGATCGCTGCGAGCCTCGCGAAGCTGCACGACAAGGGTGGACCGGAGCCGGAGCCCGTACTCGCGCGGATCACCACGGTCGACTCGCTCGGTGAGGCGGATCTGATGCTCGAGGCGATCGTCGAGAACGCGGACGCCAAGAAGGACCTCTTCCGTGCGGCCGACGCCGCTCTCCCCGCGCACGCGATCCTCGCCTCGAACACCTCCTCGATCCCGATCACCGAGCTGGCCGCCGTCACGTCTCGCCCCGAGCAGGTGGTCGGCATGCATTTCTTCAACCCCGTGCCCGTGCTCGCGCTCGTCGAGGTGATTCGGGCGGAGCAGACGTCCGACGAGACTGCCGAGGCCATCGTCGGCCTCGCCCGCGATCTCGGGAAGACCCCGGCCGAGGCGAACGACTTCCCCGGCTTCGTCTCGAACCGGATCCTGATGCCGTTCGTCAACGAGGCGGCGTACGCGCTGATGGAGGGCGTCGCGGAGCCCGAGGCGATCGACACGGTCGCACGGCTCGGCTTTGCCCACCCGATGGGGCCGCTCGCGCTCGCCGACCTGATCGGCCTGGACACGTGCGTCGCGATCATGGACGTGCTGCACGAGGGCCTCGGCGACCCGAAGTACGCGCCATGCCCGCTCCTGCGGCGACACGTCGCCGCGGGCCGGCTCGGCCGGAAGTCGGGCCGCGGGTTCTACGACTACCGCTAGTCGCTCGGATCAGCCCGTCCGGGCCGCGCTGCGGCGCCTACACTCCGGCGGTGGACTTCGCCCTGACGGAGGAGCAGCGCGAGACCCAGGCGCTCGCACGCGAGGTCGCGAGCACAGAGATCGCACCGCACGCGGGCGGCTGGGACCGCGAGCACCGGTTCCCGCGAGAAGTGTTCGCCAAGCTCGGCGCGCTCGGACTGATGGGGGTGTGCATCCCCGAGGAGCTCGGCGGAGCCGGAGCCGACTTCCTGTCGTACGTGCTCGTCCTCGAGGAGCTCTCGCGGGCGGACGCCGGCGTGGGGGTGACTGTGGCCGTGCACACGAGCGCCGCGACGCTGCCGATCGTCACCTTCGGCACGGAGGAGCAGAAGGCTCGCTTCGTCCCACCGCTGGCGCGCGGTGAGGCGATCGGCGCATTCGCGCTGACCGAGCCAGGCTCGGGATCGGACGCCGGATCGCTCCGGACCACGGCGGTCCGCGACGGAGAGGGCTGGCGTCTCTCCGGGTCGAAGCAGTGGTGCACGAACGGGAGCCACGCGTCGACGTTCCTCCTTTTCGCGCGCACCGATCCCGAGACTGCCGGTGCGCGCGGCGTCTCCGCGTTCGTGCTCGACGCCGGTCATGTCGAGGTGACGCGCGAGGAGGAGAAGCTCGGGCTGCACTCGTCGTCGACGGCGGATCTGCGCCTCGACGACGTCCACGTCGACGGCGACCGGCTGCTCCACGAGGAGCGCAAGGGCTTCGCCGTGGCGATGGCGACGCTCGACGGCGGTCGGATCGGGATCGCGGCGCAGGCCGTGGGGATCGCGCAGGCGGCGCTCGACACGGCACGTGCCTATGCCCTCGAGCGCGAGCAGTTCGGCTCGAAGCTGGCCGAGTTCCAGGCGATCCGCTTCAAGCTCGCCGACATGGCGACCGAGATCGAGGCGGCCCGTCAGCTCACTCTCCGCGCGGCATGGCTGAAAGGCACGGGCCTCCCGCACGGACCTGCGGGCGCGATGGCGAAGCTCTTCGCGTCCGGAGTCGCGGTTCGTGCGAGCCAGGAGGCGATCCAGGTGCTGGGCGGCTACGGCTACACCCGCGAGTTCCCGGCGGAGCGCTACTACCGTGACGCGAAGATCACGGAGATCTACGAGGGCACGAGCGAGATCCAGCGCATCGTGATCTCGCGCGAGCTCCTGAAGACCGCCGAGCGGCAGCTCGACCCGGCCGTGCGATGAGCGCAGCGTCGTAACTGCCGCATATCCTCAGCGCATGCCGCGCGCACGCGACGAGCCGGTTCGGCTCACCAAGATCTACACGCGCGGCGGTGACGCGGGGGAGACGTCGCTCGGCGACGGATCGCGCGTGCCGAAGCTCGACGGCCGCATCGAGGCGTTCGGGACGGTCGACGAGCTCAACGCGTCGATCGGAGTGGCCCTCGCCGGCGACCTCCCGGGAGACCTGCGCCCCGTTCTCGAGCGCGTCCAGAACGAGCTCTTCGACGTCGGCGCCGATCTCTCCGTCCCGGCGCACGTGGAGGGGCGGCTCCGGGTCGACCAGTCGATGGTCGACCGGCTGGAAGAGGAATGCGACCGCTTCAACGCCGACCTGCCCGAGCTCCGCAGCTTCGTCCTGCCCGGCGGGACGAGCGCTGCGGCGGCGCTGCACGTCGCGCGGACGATCTGCCGTCGCGCGGAGCGGGAGACGGTTCGGGCCGCGACGGAGACGGAGCTGGGTCCGCACGTCGCGGTCTACCTGAACCGGCTCTCCGACCTCCTCTTCATCCTCGCCCGCAGCGCGAACGCTCTCGCGCGGCACGACGAGCCGCTCTGGAAGCCGGGCGCGACACGCGGCTGACCGAGCGCGGCACGCCCGCAGAGGTCTTCGCCGTCGCGCTGCGGCTCGGCCTCACGTCCTTCGGTGGCCCGGTGGCGCACATCGGCTACTTCCGCGAGGCCTATGTCGTCCGCGAGCGCTGGCTGGGCGAGCACGAGTTCGCGGAGCTCGTCGCAATCGCGAACCTCCTGCCCGGCCCGTCCTCCAGCCAGCTCGGGATCGCGATCGGGGCGCGTCGCGCCGGCCGGCTCGGCGGAGTGGCCGCGTGGCTCGGCTTCACGCTGCCGTCGGCCGTCGCGATGACGGTGCTCGCGCTCGCCGTCTCTGCAGCCGACGTCGCGGACGCAGGATGGATCCACGGGCTCGAGCTCGTCGCCGTGCCCGTCGTGGCACTCGCGGTGCTCGCGATGCGCCGCTCGCTCGCTCCCGACGCGCCGCGGCTCGCGCTCGCCGTCGCCGGTGCGGTCGTCGCGCTCGCCTGGCGCGGTTTCGGCGGTCAGGTCGCGGCGATCCTGCTCGGGGCGGCCGTCGGCGTACTGCTCCTCCGCGCCTCCGCCCAGTCGGCCGAAGGAGATGAGCGCCCTCGCGGACGCGCGTGGCTGCCGCTGGCGTCACTCGCCGTCTTCGCGGCCCTGCTGCTCGGGCTTCCCGCGCTGCTCGGGCCGCGCGACGACGGTGCGATCGCGCTGGTGGACGCGATGTTCAGGTCGGGGGCGCTCGTGTTCGGCGGCGGCCATGTCGTCCTCCCGCTCCTCCACGACGCCGTGGTCACGCCCGGATGGGTCGGCGAGCAGGAGTTCCTCGCGGGTTACGGGCTCGTCCAGGCGATGCCCGGCCCGCTGTTCACCTTCTCGGCATATCTCGGAGCGGTCCGCAACCCGGATCCGAGCGGGATCGTCGGCGCGGCGATCGCGCTCGTCGCGATCTTCCTGCCGTCGTTCCTGCTCCTCGGCGGCATCCTCCCGCTCTGGTCCTTCGTCCGGCGGCACGCCGCCGTCCAGGCCGCGCTCGCCGGGGTCGGCGCCGCCGTCGTCGGGGTGCTGGCGGCCGCATTCTGGGACCCCGTCGTCACGACGTCGATCGACGGGGCCTTGGACGTCGCGTTCGCCGTCGGCCTGCTCATCCTGCTGAGACTCCTCCCGGTGTGGGCGGTCGTGCCGCTCGCGGCGGCGGCCGGCGTGGTGGTCTTCTAGCCTGCGACGGCGACGACCGGCCACGTTCCCGCGAGCCAGTCCGCCAGCTTCGTCGGCGACATCGGATGGCCGAGATAGAAGCCCTGCGCGTAGTCGCAGCCGAGGGCGAGCGCCGCCTCCCAGGCGAGCTTGCTCTCGACTCCCTCCGCCACCGTCTCGAGGCCGAGCCCGTGCGCGAGCTCCACCAGCGACCTGACGATCGCGTCCGACCGGCCGCCGCGTCCCGCCTCGTGGAGGAACATCGCGTCGATCTTCACCTCGTGGAGCGGAAGCGTGCGGATCGCCGCAACCGACGAGGCGCGGCCGAGGTCGTCGAGCGAGAGCCGGACGCCGAGGTCCTTGAGATGCGCGATGACCGTCGCGTCGAGCTCGGAGCCGGCCCCGGGCCCCGACGGGACGACCTCGAGCGTCAGGCGCTCGGGAGCGATGCCGGTCTTCCCGAGGAGGCGCTCGAGGCCCGTGACGAGCTCGCCGTCGTCCACCATCCGGTAGGGCACGTTGATCGCCGCACGGAGCTCGTGACCCCGGGCGTCCCACTCGGCGAGGCGCGCCAGCGCATCGCGTGCGACGGCGAGCGTGAGCGTCCGGACGAGCGGCGTCCGCTCGACATGCGGGACGAAGTCCGCAGGGGCCACCAGCGTCTCGCCGCGAAGGCGTCGCACCAGGGCCTCCGCCGTCCGCACGACGCCGGAGGGAAGCTCGACGATCGGCTGGTAGTGCACGACGATCTCGCCCTGCTCGAGCGCGTACTCGAGGTCGCGCACGACGCCGCCGTCGAGTGGCGCGCGCGGGATCACGGACTCGTCGCTCGTGTCGCGCTTGGTCGCGTACATCTGGTTGTCGGCCCGCGCGAGGAGCTCCTCGGGCGAGACGCCGTCCTCGGGGAAGAGCGCCCAGCCGATCGACGCGTCGAGCTCGACGACGCCCCCTTCGACACGGTACGAGCGCCGCAGCGCGTGACGGATGCGGCCGGCCAGCGCCGCGGCTTCCTCGTCCTCCGCCGTCCCGAGCGAGAGGACGACGAACTCGTCACCGCCGACGCGCGCGACCGTATCGATCTCGCGGACGACCGACTCGAGGCGCCGGCTGATCGCGCGCAGCACCGCGTTCCCCACCTCGTGCCCGCGGATGTCGTTGACGCCCTTGAAGCCGTCGAGATCGACGACGAGCAGCGCGAAGGACTCGTTCGACCGCCTCGAGCGCGCCAGGGCCTGGGCGATGCGGTCGTCCAGCAGGTCGCGGTTCGGAAGGCCTGTGAGCGGATCACGCAGGGCGAGCCGCTGGGCGGCGAGGATCCTCGTGACGAGGAAGGTCGTGGCGGCGCCTGCGTACCCTGCGAGCACCATCGAGAGGACGAACGCCTCCTGCAGCCGGTCGGAAAGCGTCAGATGGAGCGCGGCGATCCCGCCGAGCCCGAACAAGCCCACCGCCGCCGCCGGCCAGACCAGCCACCGCCGTGCGGCCCCTCGATTGAAAGGCTCACGCACGTCCCCCTCTGTTTCTCGCGTCCCGACGCCATGGAGCGGACGCGTGCTCCGCAGTGACCGGATCGTCGCGGAGGACACGGCGGACGGCCCCTCCCCGTGTGGGTGAAACCCGTCCCTCGTTCGGGGGAGAGGATTCGCCGTGCCTCGCGGTGAATGCCGCTTCGTGCGTCTTCGGCTGGCCGCCCTCGTCGTCTGGCTCCTGCTCGCGGCGGCGTGCTTCGCGGTCTTCGGCGTCACGGTCGAGGGGCTCGTCGACGCCGTCGGCTGCGCCGTCCTCGTGGTCGTCACCGTCACGGATCTCGAGCGCCGGATCGTGCCGAACCGCATCGTCCTGCCTGCCCTCGCGGCGGCGCTCGTCGTCCAGACGATCCGCGATCCGAGTGTCGAATGGGTCGTGGCGGCGCTCGCAGCCGGCGGCTTCTTCCTCGTGCTCGCGCTCGTCTACCCCGCGGGGCTCGGCATGGGCGACGTGAAGCTCGCGGCCTTTCTCGGCGCGTGGCTGGGCTGGGACGTCTTCGTCGGCCTCTTCGTCGGCACGCTGCTCGGGATGCTTCCGGCGCTCGCCGTCCTTCTCCGTCGGGGTGCTGCAGGACGCCGGACGACACTGCCGTACGTGCCCGCGCTCGCCGCCGGAGCGGTCGTCGGCCTCTTCTTCGGCGACGCGATCCTCGACGCCTGGCTCGGCTGAGCTACTCGTCGGGAGCAGAGGCGACCGGCTCGAGAACCGCGCACGTCCGGTCGTCGCCGGGGAACGGCGAGGCCGTGATCCGTACGCAGCGGTACGTACCGTCGTCGAGGTCGACGAGCTCGTCTCGTGCAGGTGGGGAGCCGGGCCGCACGACGAGGCGATACCGGTCGCCGGCGGCGAGCGCGACGTGCTCGTCCGTCCGGTGGGGAGGCGGTGTCTCGGCGCGCTCCAGGCTCTGGCCGAGCTTATCCAGCTGCCCGGCGAGCTCGGCGAGCTCGGCGGCGCGATGCTCGAGCTCCACCTCGCGGAGGCGAACGGCTTCCTCACGTCGTTCCACCGCCGCGGCCCGCAGCTCGACGGCGCCCAGCGCCCGGCGGCGATCCTCGACCTTTGCCTCACGCTGCTCGAGCGCGGTCTGACGGGTGTCGAGCTCGGCGGACCGGCCGCTCAGCTCGGCCTGTCGTAGGTCGAGCTCGGCCGCACCGTCGCGGAGGATCTGCTCGACCCGGTAGTGCAGCTCGCGAGCGCGTTCCTCGCGGTGCTCGAGCTCCTCGACCGCGGCGCGGATCTGCGCCGAGCGCTCCTCGAGCTCGCGCCCTCGCTCGGCGATGAGCTCGGCCACCGCGTCGGCCGCGTCGGAGGGCGTGAAGAGCGCACGCAGCCTGCCGCGCTTGTCGCCGCCGCTGCCACGGCCGGGCCACTGCTCCCACTCGCGTTCGTCGCGTGCCTGGCCCTGCATCACGTCTCCTCTCGCCGGAGAGCGCCGGCGACACACCCTAAGCCGTCGAGTTCGGTTGAGCCGCCGGCGCCCTCCGGCGTTCGCCACGTCTCGACCGGCTCCTCCCCGAAGGAGTAGGTCGACTCATCCCTCCGGGGGAGGACTGGGGGCGTCGATGTGCGTACAAGTGTGACCATGGATGCAATGGGTGCTCGTCTCCTCGCCGCGCGCATCGCGGCGGGCGTGCGTATCGGAAGCGTGATCGAGCTCGTGTCGGACACGGATCCGGAGCTCCGGGCCGGTGACCGCGGCGTCGTGCGCGGCATCGAGGCCGGCGGCACGGTCGTGGTGGAGTGGGAGCGCGGCTTCGACCGCGCGATCGACCCGCGTCAGTCCACGTTCCGCGCGCTTCCCGCGGCGTAGGCTCCATTCTCCGAGAGGGGGATGTGTTCGGGCTCTGGCTTTTGCGCCGGAGCCTGACGACGTCGTGAGCCAGCGGGTGCGGGAGATCAGCGGCTGCCGAGGTCGAGCGTGACGACCCAGGTCGACTCGCCGCCGAAGACGCCGCCCGCCGCCGGGTTGAACATGATCGCGACGCCGGCCTCGTGGAAGAGTCCGCGCAGGAGGTTGGCCCGGTGGCCCGGGGACCCCATCCAGGCGTCAACGATCGCGGCGGCGCTCGGAGTGGCTCCTCCGAACATCGCGAGGTTCTCCCCGACCGTCCACGCTCGCGACCCCGGTGCGTAGAAACGCTTGATCCGGGCGGAGAACGTCGCGCCGTTCCGCGATTCGTGCGAGAAGAACCCGTAGGTCGCCATCGCGCGGGAGTGGGCCGCCGCAGAGCGCGAGAGCGCGGGGGAGGCGGCGAGGCCGCCGAGGCCGCGGCGTGCCCGCACGGTGTTGATCTCCTGCAACACCAGTTCCTCGAGGGACGCTGCGCGCGTCACCGTCGCCGCCGCGCGTGTGGCGGCCCGCTCTCCGGTGGTGGTCGAGCCGGCTGAGGAAGCCCCGAGTGCGCTCGCGGGAACGGCGAACGCGATGAGAAGCACGACGATCGTCCGCGCGCGGGGCATCGCGCATTCTATCGTCGAACTTCGGATTGGCGGACCACCCCCTTTTTGGGGGTTCCTGCAGCGGCGCTACTGCTTGGCCTTGCCGTTGTCCGCGCCGTACGCGTTCCCGATCCCGCAGCCCTCGCCGTTGCCCGGGCCGGCGCCGCCGCCTGGGCACCCGGCTCCGGAGCCCTCCCCGGAGGTTGGGTCGCTGGACGGGGCTGGCGGAGGCGAGCTCGAGCCGCCGGTCTCCGTGCCGGCACCGGGCTGACCGTCGCCGGCACCCTGACCACCGCCGCCGCTCGTCGTTCCCGTGCTGCCGGGACCGGCCCCGGCCGAGCTGTCGCCACCCGGCGACGTCGGCGTTGCGCCGGAACCGGTGCCTGTGCCCGTACCGGGTGCTCCGGAGCCCGGCGCTATCGGTTTGGGCTTGGCCGTCGGCGGGGCCGGCTTCGGCTTCGGAGCTGCCGTCGGAGGCTGCTTGGGCGCGGGCTTCACCGCCGGGGGGCCAGATGTCCTCGGCGCGCCTCCAGCCGGGGTACCGGGCGGGGCCGACGGGGCCCCCGACGCCGTTCCGGCCGCGGGCGACGCTCCGTCGCCCACGTGGCGACCGCCGGCGACGTGTTCGACGACGGAGGTCTCGCTTTCCATCGCGACGCCGCCCGCGACCGCCTTCGTGCCATGCGCCCCGGCGCC
>DATAPC010000113.1:0-14325 GCA_036265415.1 Gaiella sp. | reverse complement strand
CGTCACTGCGCCGAGCGCCGGCATGACGAACATCGGAGGTGGTGCGTGATGAAGGCGGTCGGCGCACGGCTCCCGCGCTACGACGGGATCGAGCACGTCACCGGGCGCACGACGTACGTCGACGACGTACGCGTCCCCGGCACGCTGTGGGCGAAGGCGCTCCGCTCGCCGCTGCACAGCGCGGCGATCACGTCGTTCGACGCGGCGAAGGCCGAGGCGATGCGCGGCGTGCATGCCGTGATCACCCACGAGGACGTTCCGCTGCTCGAGTACGGCCATCTCTCCGCACTCGGGATCCCGGCCGACGAGCCGCTCCTGGCGAAGGACGAGGTGCGTTACAAGGGCCAGCCGATCGCGGTCGTCGCCGCGGAGGACGAGGAGACGGCGATGGCGGCCGTCGACGCGATCGCGATCGACTTCGAGGAGCGGACGCCGCTCTTCGACATCCGCAGGGCGTTCGACGCCGACGCTCCGAAGGTGCACCAGTGGGGCAACTGGTACCCGCACTTCGAGGGCGAGATGGACCGGCGGCAGATCCGCAAGGGCTCGATCGAGGAGGCGTTCGAGAAGGCCGACACGATCGTCCAGGGCGTCTACCGGCCCGCCGCGATCGAACACGTCCCGCTCGAGACGCAGGTCTCCCTCGTCGTCCCGGAGGCGAGCGGCCGCCTCACGATCTACTCCTGCACGCAGGCGCTCTACTTCTCGATGGGCGTCGTCGCCGCGCACCTGCAGGTGCCGCTCAACAAGCTGAAGGTCGTCGGCGGCACCGTCGGCGGCGGCTTCGGCGGCAAGGTCGACACGGCGAGCGAGACGATCTGCGCCCTGCTCGCGCAGAAGTCCGGCCGTCCGGTGAAGTGGCGCTGGACGCGCGAGGAGGAGTTCCTCTGCTCCTCGACCCGGGCGCCGTGGCACATGGAGATCGCGGATGCGGTGACGAAGGACGGCTGGATCCTCGGGCGCAAGATGCTGACGCTCCACGACTCGGGCGCCTACGCACGCTTCTCGCCCTACGGGCTGACCAAGCACTCGTTCCACCACACGGGCGCGTACACGATCCCGAACCTCTCGTTCGACGGCTACGTCGTGTTCACGAACCGCGTGCCGACGACGGCGATGCGCGGCTTCGGCGTCACGTCGGTGTCGTTCGCGACGGAGACGCACCTGAGCCGGATCGCGGACGTTCTCGGCCTCGATCCCTACGAGGTGCGGCTGAAGAACGCGAACCGCGTCGGCGACACGTCGCCGAACCGGATCGTCTACACCGATCCGTCGACCGTCTCGGTCGTGAAGGCGCTCGCGGGCGGCATGGAGGTCGAGCTCGCCCCCGACTACGCGGCGATGAGCCGCGACCCGCGGGAAGGCGACCTCTTGCCCGAGCACCTCGTGGCCCAGATCGCGAACCCGGAGGACCACTGATGGCCAAGCACACGGGCCGCGGGATCGCGGCGATCGAGTATCCGACGGGGATGAACCAGAACGGCGACCCGTCGCAGGCGTGGATCAAGGTGAAGCCGGACGGGCGGGTCGACGTGTTCGCCGGCACCTCCGACATCGGCAACGGCTCGAAGACGATCCAGTCGCAGATCGTCGCCGAGACGATCGGCGTCCCCTACGACTGGATCACGTACGACAACTCGAACACGGACTCGTCTCCGGTCTGCACCGGGACGTTCGCGTCGCGTGCGACGTTCGTCGCGGGCAAGGCGGTCGAGAAGGCCGCCGAGCGGGTCAAGGAGCGGATCCTCGACATCGCGGGCAAGGAGCTCGAGATCGACCCCTCCGACCTCGAGATCGTCGACGGCGAGGTGCTCGCGAAGGGCGCGCCGCAGAAGAAGATCGCCGTGCCGGACGTCGCCGCGGCGGCGACGTGGACGTACGGCGAGCTGATCACCGGCACCGGGGCTCAGCTCAAGGACTACGCCTCGATCGTCGACCCGGAGACCGGGCAGGTCGACCTGCCGCCCCTCTCCGCGATCTCGTACGCCGCGTGTGCGGCGGAGGTCGAGGTCGACGACGAGACCGGCGTCGTGCGGGTGACGCGCCTCGTGCAGGTCTACGACGTCGGCCGCGCGATCAACCCGACGCTCGTCGAGGGGCAGATCGAGGGCGGCGCCGTCCAGGGCCTCGGGCTCGGGGTGCTGGAGAACTGCTACCCGTACTACCCGTCGGCCGAGCACCGCGGCGGGCAGTTCGGCTCGTACCTCGCGCCCGGGTTCGAGGACCTGCCGCGGATCGACACGATCATCATCGAGAACCCGTCCTCCGACGGCCCCTACGGCGCGAAGGGGATCGGCGAGATGGCGAACAACGCCCAGCCGCCGGCGATCGCCGCGGCGGTGTTCGACGCTGTCGGCGTCTGGGTGACCGAGCTCCCGATCACGCCGGAGAAGGTGCTGCGCGGGCTCCAGGCGAAGGCCGAGCCGACCCGCGACGGGAAGAAGGTCGCGTTCGACGCCGACCTCTCGGTGAACGCCGTCTCGCAGGGCGGCATCGCCTTCGAGGTACCGGCGTAGTGGAAGAGACGCCGTTCGAGACCTTCAACGGCCGCGAGCCCCATCCGCTCTTCCCCGGGGTCGGGCTCAAGGCCGTCGCGGGCGACCAGGTGTTCCTCGGGCACGTGACGTACGCGCCGGGCACGACGGTCGCGCGCCACACCCACGAGCACACCGAGCAGGTGATGCTGATCCTCGACGGCTCGGTGACGATGACGATCGGCGGCGCGACGCGCGAGCTCCGGGCAGGGGACGTCTGCGTCGTCAACCGCGGCGTCGAGCACGAGCTCCATTCGGCGGACGGCGTCACGTTCGTCGAGGCGCTCGGGCCGGTTCCGCTCGACCACATCCCGGACCGCGGCCGCGACCTCGTCCTGGGCGACCTGGCGGGCAGCCTGCACGTCGAACGTTGACCTTCGGCCTCGTCCACGGCGCCTGGCACGGCGCGTGGTGCTGGGAGAGACTCGTCCCGGAGCTCGAGGCGCTCGGCCATCGCGCCGTTGCGGTCGACCTGCCGGCAGAGGATCCGCACGCGGGCCTCACTCGCTACGCCGAGCTGACGGCGGCTGCGCTCCCCATCGACGACGAGATCGTGGTCGTCGGCCACTCGCTCGGCGCGGCCGCGATCCCGCTCGTGGCGCGCCTCCGCCCCGTCGGCCACCTCGTCTTCCTCTGCGCACTCATCCCCGTGCCGGGCAAGAGCGCCACCGACCGCTACACGGAGGAGGACGTCTTCGTGCCGGGCTTCGCCGGGAACACGGCGACGCGTGCTGACGGGGCATCGTGGTGGCCGGAGCCTGAGGCTGCGATCCGGTGCCTCTTCCACGACTGCACGGAGGACGACGCCCGGCGTGCCGTCGCCCGCCTGCGTCCCCAGTCGAGCGCGCCACGCAGCGAGGCGTGGCCGGAGGAGGGCATCCCCGACGTCGAGCGGACGTCGATCCTCTGCCGCGGCGAGCGCTGCATCCGCCCCGACTGGTCCCGCCGCGTCGCCCGCGCGCAGCTCGGTGTCGAGCCGGTCGAGCTCGATGGTGGCCATTCGCCGTTCCTCTCGCGCCCCCGCGAGCTGGCTGCGGCGCTGGCTCGCCTGGCCTGACTCGCCCACTCACGGGTCTGCGCAGGGCTACCGTAGGAGGTCGTGAGCGCGCTCGCAGCGACCGCGACCGGAGACCTGTGGGAGGCCTGGTCGTTCGACCCGCTCGTGCTCGCGGGCGCAGTCGTGGCAGTGATCTTCTTCGGCCAGGGCTGGCGGCGGCTCCGCGCGCGTCGCGCCGAGCTCGCGCCGTGGTCGCGGTGGCCGATCTTCCTCGCAGGGGTCGCGATCGTCGTGCTCGGAATCGTCTCGCCGCTCGACGCGATCGCCGAGGAGTACCTGCAGTCGGCGCACATGCTGCAGCACGTCCTCATCGCCGACCTCGGTGTCGCGCTCGCACTCGTCGCAGTGCGCGGGCCGCTCTCGCTGTTCTTCCTCCCCCAGGACCTTCTGGCGCCGCTCGCTCGGCGGCGGTGGCTCCGTCGGTCGCTGTCGACCGTGCTCCGACCGCGCGTCGCAGTCGCCCTCTGGCTCGGCGTGCTCGTGGCGTGGCACATCCCGTTCCTCTACGACGCCGCCCTCCGGCAGCCGCTGCTCCACCGCGTCGAGCACCTGTCGTTCGTCGTCGTCGGCGTGCTCGTCTGGACGCTGCTCGTCGATCCGGCCGGCCATGGCCGCCTCAGCCGCAGCGGCCGGATCGGTTTCGCCGTCGTGCTGCTGTGGATGGGCCAGCTCCTCGCCTACGTCTTCGTCTTCTCGTTCCACCCGTACTACGACGTGTACGCGGAGCAGCCCGAGCGGCTCCTCGGGCTCTCCCCGCTGGCCGACCAGAAGCTTGCCGGCGTGGTGATGATGGCCGAGCAGCTCCTCACGCTCGGGGTCGCGCTCGTGCTCCTCGTGCTCGCGGCGCGTCGGACGCGGGCGGTGCCCGTGGCGTCGCCCGAGCCCGTCTGATGCCGTCGCCCTGGTCGTTCACGTTCGAGCCCGCGTTCGTCGTCGCGGCGGCGGCCGCCGTCGTGCTCTACGTCCGCGCGTGGCGGCGAGCGCCGGGGCCGGCGTGGCGGGCGTGGTGCTTCGGCGCGGGCGTCGGCCTCGTCGTCGTGGCGCTCAACTCGCCGCTCGGGACGATCGCGATCGAGTACCTCGTCCTCTTCCACCTGCTCCAGAACGTGATGATCTCCGACTGGGCGCCCCCGCTCCTCCTGATCGGCCTGACCCCCGCCATGCGCACCGCGATTGCCGCCCGCGGCGGCGCCCCCTTCACGTGGCTGACCCGACCCCAGGTCGCGCTTCCGACCTGGCTCGTCGGCTGGTACCTCGTGCACCTCGGGGCGGTCTACGACGCCGCCGTCCGCAACCCGGTCCTCCTCGGCTTCGAGCACGCGTTCCTGATCGCCATCGGACTGCTCTTCTGGTGGCCGGTGCTGTGCGACGTACCGCGCGCCGTCCCGACGCTCGCCCGGATCGGATACGTGCTCGCCGCGTTCGTGTTCTCCGCGTTCCTCGGACTCGCTCTGACGTTCTCGCCCCCGGTCTACGACTACTACGAGTCACGGCCGGAGCGCCTGTGGCGCATCACCGCCGAGCAGGACCAGAACCTCGGTGGGATCCTCATGTCGACCGAGCAGGCGCTCGTCTTCTTCGCCGCGGTCGTGTGGCTCCTCGTCCGCCTCTTCCGCGAGGAGGCGGAGGCCGAGGAGCGGCTCGCGGCCGAGCAGCGCGCGGCGGGGCTGCGCGAGCACTAAGGTCGTCTCGATGAGCGACGTCGCGTACGACCCGGCGACGATCGAGCGCTGGCAGACGATCCGGCAGGAGGAGCTGGACGCCGAGGCCATCTACCGCGCTCTGGCGAATTCCGAGCACGCCCCGGAGCGCAGGCGCCTCTTCGAGGAGCTGGCCGACGACGAGGGCCGCCATGCGGCGCACTGGGAAGATCGCCTCCGGACCGCGCACGTCGACCCTGGCGCCGCACGTCCCGGCCAGCGCGCCCGCCTCCTCTCCAAGCTCGCCGGGGACTTCGCCGACACCGTCGTCGTCCCGATCATGCGGGACCGCGAGTTTTTGTCGACGGAGGCGTATCTCGACGAGTCGCGCGAGTTCGCCGCCGACGAGGAGCGCCACGCCAAGGCGCTTGCGGCGCTCGTCGGCAACAGGCGCGGCGAGCCGATCGGCCGGGCCCTCGCCCGCCTCCAGCGGGGACGCGCCGCAGGGGGCAACGCCCTCCGTGCCGCCGTGCTCGGGGTGAACGACGGCCTCGTCTCGAACGCGAGCCTCGTCATGGGCGTCGCCGGCGCGGGCGTCGCCTCGAAGGACATCCTCATCACGGGCGTCGCGGGTCTGATCGCCGGCGCGTGCTCGATGGCGATGGGCGAATGGGTCTCCGTCCAGTCCAGCCGCGAGCTCGTCGCGCACGAGCTCCAGATCGAGCAGCAGCACCTCGTGGCGAGCGCCGAGGAGGAGCAGGCGGAGCTGGCGCTCGTCTACGAGCAGAAGGGTCTCCACCCCCGCGAGGCGCGGTACGTCGCCGAGCGCCTGTCCGCGGATCCGACCACGGCGCTCGACACCCACGCCCGGGAGGAGCTCGGGATCGACCCGGCGGAGCTCGGCGGCTCGCCGTGGGTTGCCGCAGGGGCGTCGTTCGTCCTCTTCGTGCTCGGCGCGATCGTCCCGATCGTGCCGTTCGTGTTCTTCTCGGGGAACACGGCGGTGGCGGTCGCGCTCGCCCTGTCGGCGCTCGTCCTCTTCGGGATCGGAGCCGCGATCACGCTGCTGACCGGCCAGAGTGTGCTCCTCTCCGGGGCGCGGCAGCTCGCGTTCGGCGGCGCGGCGTTCGCCGTCACCTACGGGATCGGCGTGCTCTTCGGCACGGCCGTGGGCTGATCTTGCGACGCGAAGCAGATCCCCGGAAGCGGAATCCCGCCCATGATCCCCACGTGCGGCGGGGGCAGACTCCTAAAGGCGCCCGCTCGGCGGTCGCAGGCTCGCAGAGACGAGCGCGAGCTCGACGGGCGAGGCGCCCGGGACGGCGGCCCGAGCTTCCTGCGCGTGGAGAAGCGTCGTCCGCACGATCAGCTTGGCCCGCGCGAAGTTGTCGAGCTCCGTCGGGACGGGGCCGACCCGTCGGCCGAGGGCGTATCCCGCCGCGTTTCGGCCCATCGCGCGATAGCTCTCGAGCGTGTACAGCGGGCTCATCCCGAAGAGCTCGAGGTTGTCGAGCGGCTGGAGGTCGGCGCGGTGGATCACGGCCGTTCCCTTCGACTGCAGACCGAGCGCAACGCCGGAGCCCGAGAGCCGCGCGCCGTCGTGGCCGATGAACGCCACGTCCGCGGCCCGGCGGCCGCGGACGACACGCGCGGAAGCGCCCGCCTCCTCCACGCCCGCGACCACGGCCGCGAGCACGTCGGCATGGGGCAGGCCGGCGATCGTCTCGCGGAGGCCGTCGGCAAACGACGGCCCGACCGCGACTACGACCTCCGAGGCGTCGTCGCCGGGAGCGGCCGGGCCGCCCTCCTCGACGATCGGCTCTGAATCCGCGGGCGCCGTCCCGAGCCCTCGCGGATCGACGACATGCGGCAGCGCCTGGAGGAGCGCCCAGCGCTCGCCCTCGAGCCGGTAGCCGGTCCCGGGGCCGAGGTACAGGTTCGGGTCGTTGACGGCGGACCGCACGAGCCCGTCCGGCTCGATCACGGCGGACGTCTGCAGGTAGTCGGCCGCGACGCGCTGACGCAGCATCCCGACGACGGCCTCGGCGACGTCCTCGTACCCTCGGCGGTCGAGCGCGAGCGCGACGTCGAGGGCGGAGACGCCGCGCGCGAGCAGCTCGTCGGCCGCCTCCACGTCGGCGGCGCGGTCGCGGTCCGGCATCTCCCTGCTCCCGTGAGCGACCGTCGCCACCTCCACCTCCGCGTCGGTCACCGCGGGCAGGCCGAGCTCGGCGAAGACCGCCTGCACCGCGCGTGCGGCCCGTTCGCGCACCCGCAGCGCTTCCTCCTCCGCCACGGGCTCGATGCCGCCGTCGACCTGCCAGTCGCGCTGGATCGTGAGCCACTCGTCGATGTCGTCCGCGTCATAGTTGCCCCCGCCGAAGGTGTTGTCGCGGCGCGGCATGATCGAGTAGCCGGAGGTGACGAAGTCCGTCCCCGGCAGGAACTGGCCCATCAGCTTGGCGGTCTTCCGGATCGGCGAGTGCGAGGCGATCGCGTCGTTCCCGGACGCGACCTCGAGGTCGAGCCACGCGGCGAGGACGTTCTCGGCGAGGATCGCACGGGTTCCGCCCGGCACCGAGAGCACGAGCGCGACGCACGAGATGGAGCCGTTCTGCACTCCCTGCGCGCCCGCCGCACGGACGACCGCGACGCACCGCGCCTCGAGGTAGAGCATCGAGAGCCCGGCCGCGTGACCCATCAGCGCCTCCGAGCCGGTTCCCGACGTGAAGCGCACCTTGACGCCGCGCGAGGCGTAGGCCGAGGCGAGGAACGCCTTCGACCAGGGCGTGTCGTCTCCGTCGGCGAAGACCGCCTCGGTCCCGTACACGGAGAGCGTCTCGGCGTAGGTGACGAGCCCGCGGATCGCCAGCTCGAGGTTGCGCCGCTCCTCGACGGCGCACTGCGTCATCACGCCGGGGCGACCGGTTTGCGAGCCGACGAGGAGGGCGAGCGCGTTGAGCGGGGCGTAGCGCGCGACCCCGACGGTCGTCTCGAGCTCGTCGAAGCCTCGCCGGGCCGCCTCGGCCGCGTCGGCGGCGAGCAGCGCGGGGCTCTCCTTCAGGTTGGTCACGTGCGCCTGGTTGCCCGGATCGCGCCGGGCGCGGAGCTTCTTGAGCGCCAGCATCATTTCGACCGGATCGAGCATCCCGACGACCCGCGCGAGCTTCGCCGGCGTCAGGCCCCGGCCGAGGCGGACGAGCTCGTCGCGAGGCACGTCGACGTCGACGAGCATGCGGGCGAGCCGCTCGTCCGGAAGCGCCATCGCCTCCGCCGCGATCTCCAGGTCGAGACCGTGCGCGACCAGGAACCGGTCGATCACGTCGAGCTCAGAGGCGTCCTTACCGTCGAGACGCATGACGGCGCCGTCCCGGACGACGAGCTCCGGCTCCGGGTCAGCGGGGCCCTGCGCGGCCACGAGCCCCAGCTCGGGCCACGCCTCGACGAGCGTCTCTCTGCGCAGCTCCGTCGCCTCCCGCGCGGTGAAGCGCGCGCTGCGGCGCTCCTCAGCCATCCGTCGCGAGCCCCCGGACGGCGTAGGCGGCCGCCGCCTCCCGCACGAACGCCGCGTTCCGCGGCGCCCCGACCTCGTCGAGCCGGGCGGCCCACGCCTCGAGCTCGGCCGCGGACGACCGCCCCGGCCGCAGCGCCGTGTAGATCGCCAGGAGCTCGTCGTCGGGAACGCCTGTCAGCTCGGCGGCGCGGTCGAGGCCGTCGGCGAGCTGCGCGCGCCCCGCCGCGCGAGCGACCTCGGCCTGCAGCCCGAGCGTGGTCGCGGTGGCGCGCGTGTCCTCCGCGTGCAGCCGTCCGTCGCGCGCGGCGGCGAGCGTCACATCGTCGAGCGGGCGCCCGGAGGGCGTCGTGACCAGGTCGGGGCGGCGGGTGCCGAGCGGGTAGTCGGTGACGGGGTCGAATCCCACGCCCAGAGGTTAGGCTAGCCGGGGTGGCGCGGAACGACGATCGATTCGCTGGCCGCGTCGCGCTCGTCACGGGCGGGTCGAGCGGCATCGGCTCGGCGACGGTCCGCCGTCTCCTCGCCGAGGGTGCGAAGGTCGCGTCGCTCGACCTCGGCGGGGATGCGCCCGACGGGGCGCTGGCGCTCACCGGCGACGTCTCGGACTCGGCGCAGGTCGACGAGGCGGCCGCGCGCGTCGCGTCCGAGCTCGGGCCGGTCGACGTGCTCGTCTGCTCCGCCGGCATCCCCGGAGCGTCGATCTCGACGGTCGACGTCTCCGACGACGAGTGGCGCCGCGTGATGGCGATCGACGCCGACGGCGTGTTCTTCTGCAACCGCGCCGTTCTCCCGACCATGATCGAGCGCGGATACGGGAGGATCGTGAACGTGGCGTCGATCGCGGGCAAGGAAGGGAACCCCATGGCGGCCGCCTACTCCGCCGCGAAGGCCGCGGTGATCGCGATGACGAAGGCGATCGGCAAGGACGTCGCACGAACCGGGGTCGTCGTCAACTGCATCGCGCCGGCGGTGATCGAGACCCCGATCCTCGACGGCCTCGCGCAGTCGCACATCGACTACATGGTCGAGCGGATCCCGATGGGGCGGATGGGCACCCCCGACGAGGTGGCGACGCTCGCGTGCTGGCTCGCGAGCGAGGAGTGCTCGTTCTCGACGGGCGCGACGTACGACATCTCCGGCGGCCGGGCGGTGTACTGATGCGCCGGATCGTCCGCTGGGTCGACGGCGCGGGACGCGTGTCGGTCGGCGTCGAGGTCGACAACGAGGGCCACTTCCGCAAGCTCAGCGGGATCGACGATCCGATGCCGTTCCTGCGGGGGGAGATGTTCTCCCCCGAGGGAGGCGCGGTGACGCCGGTCGACCCCTACAGCCTCGAGCTCGGCGACGGCCGCACGCTGATCGCGCCCCTCGACCCGCCGGAGGTCTGGTGCGCCGGCGTGACGTACGAGCGGAGCCGCGACGCCCGCATGGAGGAGAGCGCCGTCAAGGACGTCTACGACCTCGTCTACGAGGCGCACCGGCCGGAGCTGTTCCTCAAGGACGCCGCCTGCCGGCGCACGGTCGGGCCGGGTGAGCCGATCGGCATCCGCGGCGATTCGACGTGGAACGTCCCCGAGCCGGAGATCGGCGTCGTGGTCGGCGAGCGCGGGCGGATCCTCGCGTACACGATCGGCAACGACGTCTCCTCGCGCGAGATCGAAGGCACGAACCCGCTCTACCTGAGCCAGGCCAAGGTGTACGCCGGCGCCTGCGCGATCGGGCCCGCCCTCTACATCCCACCGCGCGAGCCGTCGGGATTCCAGATCATCATGCGGATCTCCGACGACGAGGGCGAGGTTCTCTACGAGGACAAGACCTCCACCACCCAGATGGTGCGCACCTTCGAGGAGCTGACGGCGTGGCTCGTGAAGGAGAACCCCGTGCCGCCCGGCTCGGTGCTCCTGACAGGGACAGGGCTCGTTCCTCCCGATTCGTTCAGCCTCGTTCCGGGAAACTGGGTGGAGATCCATGTCCCCGAGGTCGGTACGCTCGTGAACCCCGTTGCGCTCGCCACGAGCCTCCTCTGAGGAAGGTCGCGATGACAGAGACCCTGATCGGAACCCCTGCCCGCAACTACGTCGCCGGCGAGTGGCGCGAGGCCGACTCGGGCGAGACCTACGAGCAGCGCGACCCGTGGCGCCCGTCGGAGGTGACCGGCGTCTTCCAGGCGTCGGGCGTCGCCGACGTCCAGGCCGCCGTCGCGGCTGCGTCTTCGGCCTTCCCCGCATGGGCGGCGCTGCCCGCGCCCGCGCGCGCCGCGATCTTCCATCGCGCCGCCGAGGCGATCGACGCGCGGACGGAGGACGTCGCGCGCGACATGACGGCCGAGATGGGCAAGCCGCTTCGCGAGGCCCGCATGGAGACGGCGCGTGCAGCGACGATCCTCCGCTTCGCGGCCGGCGAGGCGTGGCGCCCGATCGGCGAGGTCTACGCCGCCTCCGTCCCGCTCCAGCGCCTGTTCACAGTGCGGCGCCCCCTCGGCGTCGTCGGCTTGATCACGCCCTGGAACTTCCCCATTGCGATTCCCGTCTGGAAGCTCGCCCCCGCTTTGATCCACGGCAACACCGTCGTGCTGAAGCTCGCGCACGACGCGCCGCGCACCGGGCTCCACGTCGCGGAGTGCTTCGCCGAGGCGGGCCTGCCCGCCGGCGTCCTCAACGTGCTCACCGGCTCGGGCTCAATCGTCGGCTCCGCGCTGGTCGAGAGCCCCGATGTGAAGGCAATCTCGTTCACGGGCTCCGTCGCGGTCGGCAAGGGCGTGCGCGAGAAGGCCACCGCGCGCGGCTGCCGCGTCCAGCTGGAGCTCGGGGGCCAGAACCCGCTCGTCGTGCTGGCCGACGCGGAGCTCGACCGGGCCGTCGAGGCCGCGTATGCAGGCGCCTTCTGGTCGGCGGGCCAGAAGTGCACGGCGACCCGGCGGATCCTCGTGCAGGACAGCGTCTACGACGCGTTCCGCGAGAAGCTCCTCGCCAGGGTCGCCGCGGGGAAGGTCGGCGATCCATCGGATCCGGAGACCGAGGTCGGCCCGCTCGTCACGGGGAGCGCGTTCGACGACGTGCTCGCCGCGATCGAGCGCGCCCGGGACGAGGGCGGCGCGGTCGCCGCCGGCGGCGGTCGCGGAGCCGGCGACGGTTATCTCGTCGAGCCCACGGTCTTCGAGGACGTCGGGGAGGACGCGCACCTCTCCTGCGAGGAGGTGTTCGGACCGGTGACCGCGCTCTACCGCTTCACGACGCTCGACGAGGGCCTGGAGCGGGCGAACGCCGTCCAGTACGGCCTCTCCGCGTCCATCTTCACTCGTGACCTCCACGCCGTGCAGCGCTTCTCGGAGGAGCTCCAGGCGGGCATCCTCCATGTCAACTCGCAGACGGCGGGCGCCGACGTCCACGTGCCGTTCGGCGGGCTCAAGGGCTCGGGCTTCGGGCCGCACGAGCAGGGACGCGCGGCGCTCGAGTTCTTCACGGACGCCGTCACGGTGTACCAGGACGCCCCGCTCGCGTGAGCGAGCGGTTTCTCGTCACCGGCGTCCTCGGCTGTCTCGGCGCGTGGGTCGCCCGCACGGTCCTCCACGACGGCGACGAGGTCGTGGGCTTCGACCTGGGCGAGGACACCGCCCGCCTGCGGCTCGTGCTCGGCGACGCGGACGCGGACCGGGTCACGCTCGTCCGCGGCGACATCACCGACCACGGGGCCCTGGCGAGGACGCTGGACGAGCACGCGATCACGCGGGTCGTGCACCTCGCGGCGCTGCAGGTCCCGCTCGTGCGGGCGAACCCTTCCCTCGGGATGCGCGTCAACGTCGTGGGCACGGTGAACGTCTTCGAGGCGGTCGCGGGCCGCCTCGGCCGGATCGCCGGCGTCGCGTACGCGAGCTCGGCCGCCGTCTACAGCCCCTCCGACCCGTCACCGGCCCCCGAGTCGGGCGGCACGACGCCCAGCACCCTGTACGGCGTGTCGAAGCTCGCCGCCGAGGGAATCGCGCGAGTCTACGCGGCCGGCAGAGGATTGCCCTCGGTCGGCCTCCGGCCCTACGTCGTCTACGGGCCGGGCCGTGATCAGGGGATGACGTCGGGCGCGACCATGGCGATGCGCGCCGCGGCGCGGGGCGAGCCCTACACGATCGGCTACTCGGGCAGGGCGCAGTACGACTACGCGCCCGACGTCGCGCGGGCTTTCGTCACGGCTGCCGGCGCGGAGCGGACGGACGCCGCCGTGTTCAACACCCACGGCGTCGGGGCGTCGGCCGACGACGTCGTCGCGGCGATCCGAGCAGTCGTCCCCGACGCCGAGATCACGTGGGAGGGCGAGACGCTCCCGTTCCCCGCCGAGCTCGAGGCCGTCGGGTTCGACCGCGACGTCGGCCCGTTTCCCCGCACATCGCTCGATGCAGGCGTCGCTGCGACGATCGCGCACTTCCGCGCCGCCGCGTAGGCGCCTCGGCTAGGTTGACCGGCCGATGAGCACGACGCGAATCGTCGACATCGGCGCGCTGCCCGGCTCACGGGAGGCGGACGAACGCGCCGCCGAGCTCGCGTGGCGGCTGCCGGCGGAGCTGGCGCCCCTCGCGCGGATCGCGCTCGACTACCGCTGGGCGTGGGACCCCGACGGGCCCGCGCTGTTCCGCGCCCTCGACCCGCACGCATGGGTCCTCAACGCCGAGAACCCGGTGCGCCAGCTCGCCGACCTGACGCCGCACGCCGCGGAGCTGGCGGCCGGGCATGCGCCGACGCTCGAGCGCATCGCCCGTCTCGAGCGCGTGCTCGACGACAACCGCGCCAGGCCCGAGACTCCCGTGCCGGGCATCGACCAGCCCGTCGTCTTCGTCTGCGCGGAGTTCGGCATCCATCCGTCGCTCCCGATCTACTCCGGCGGCCTCGGGGCGCTCGCGGGCGACATCCTCAAGCAGGCGAGCGACCTCGCGCTGCCGATGATCGGCGTCGGCCTGCTCTACCGCAAGGGCTACTTCCACCAGCGCGTCGATCGCACGGGCCTCCAGCACGAGTACTGGACGCAGATCATGCCCGAGCGCCTCCCGACCGTTCTCGTCCTCGACGAGAGCGGCGCGCCGCTGCGTCTCAGCTTCCCGCTGTTCGGGCGCGAGGTCGCCTTCCACGTCTGGCGCGCCGAGATCGGCCGCGTGCCGCTCTACCTCCTCGACACGGAGCTCGAGGAGAACGACCCGGTCGACCGCTGGATCACCGCCCGCCTCTACGAGGGGAACCCGCTGACGCGGCTCGGCCAGTACGGGCTGCTGGGGCTCGGCACGGTGCGAGCGCTGCGCGCGCTCGGAATCGAGGCCGGCGTGCTGCATTTCAACGAGGGGCACCCCGCGCTGGCCGCGCTCGAGCTCGCCTCGGAGCACGTGCACGGCGTCGGCCTGGACGAGGCGCTCGCGCTCGCGCGCGAGCGGTGCGTCTTCACGACGCACACACCGGTGCCGGCCGGGAACGAGACCTACGAGACGACCTCGTTCCTCGAGGCGTTCGCCGAGCTCCCGCAACGGCTCGGGATGGAGGAAGGACGCTTCCTCGACCTCTGCCGGACGCACCCGGGCAGCGACGAGTGGCCGGGGATGACACC
>DATAPC010000112.1:0-8040 GCA_036265415.1 Gaiella sp. | reverse complement strand
GTTCGCGCTCGAGTTCGCCGACCGGATCTACCACGTCCACGTCAAGGACTCGCGGCGGCGGCTCGACGGCCGTCGCTCGATCCTCGCCTCGCACCTGAACTTCGGCGAGGAGGGGCGGGGCTGGGACTTCGTCTCGCCGGGGCACGGCGACGTCGACTTCGAGGACTTCTTCCGTGCGCTCAACCGGATCGGCTACCGGGGGCCGCTCTCGATCGAATGGGAGGACAGCGGGATGGATCGCGACTGGGGAGCGCCGGACGCACTCGCGTTCGTCCGTCGCACGGACTTCGCGCCGTCGGAGATCGCCTTCGACGCCGCGATGCAGAAGGCAGGCGACCGGTGAGCATCGGCGTCGACGCTGCGGCGAAAGGGGCGGGCGACGTGCCCGAGATCGGCGTCGGGATGCTCGGCTACGCCTTCATGGGCAAGGCGCACGCGAACGGGTACAAGACGCTGCCGTACATGGCGTGGCCGCCGCCGCTCCGGCCGCGGCTCGTCTCGATCGCGGGCCGCGACGAGGCCGCTGTCTCGGAGGCGGCGCAGCGCTACGGCTTCGAGCGCTTCGTGACGGACTGGCGCGAGCTCGTATCGGATCCCGAGGTGGAGCTGTTCGACAACGGCGGGCCGAACAACCTCCACGCCGAGCCGACGATCGCGGCGGCAGAGGCGGGCAAGCACGTGTTCTGCGAGAAGCCGCTCGGACGCACCGCCGACGAGAGCTTCGCGATGTGGCAGCGCGTCGCGGTCACCGGTGTCCGCCACATGACGGCGTTCAACTATCGCTTCGTCCCCGCGGTGCGGCTCGCCCGCGAGATGCTCGAGGCGGGCGAGCTGGGCGACGTGCTCCACTTCCGCGGCCGTTACCTGCAGGAGTGGGGGACGACGACCGACGACGCCTGGCGCTTCCACAAGGACGAGGCCGGCTCGGGGGCGCTCGGCGACCTGGGAGCGCACGTCGTCGACCTCGCGCGCTACCTCGTCGGCGAGATCACGACCGTGTCGGCGACGACGCGCACCTTCATGCCCGGCCGCGAGGTCGACGACGCGTTCGAGGCGGTCGTCGAGTTCGTCGGGCAGGCGCTCGGCACGATCGAGGCGACGCGCTTCGCCGCGGGCCGGAAGAACTCGTTCTGCTGGGAGATCAACGGCACGAAGGGGTCGCTCGCGTTCGACCTGGAGCGCCTCAACGAGCTCCGGCACTCCGACGGGACCAAGGGGTTCCGCACGATCCTCGTCTCGGAAGGCGACCACCCGTTCTGGCGGTGGTGGTGGCCGCACGGTCACATCATCGGCTGGGAGCACACCTTCGTGCACGAGATCCACCACCTGCTCGCGGCGATCGCCGGCGAGGGCGGCGTGGCGCCGCACGGCGCGACGTTCGAGGACGGCTACCGGGCCGCGGAGGTCTGTGACGCGGTCGTCCGCGCGAGCGAGACCGGCGCGCGCCAGGAGGTGAGATACCGGTCTCTCGCGAGCGGGGGCGTTTCGGCGAGCGCCGGCGGGAGCCGGCCGTAGTGGGCCCCACGCTCCTCCGCCCGAATGCGCCGCTCCCGCCGGCGAACGGACGCGACGACGTCCTGGCGCTGACCGCCCATGGCGCCGACGGCCGTTCGGTCTCGAGGTCAGCGCGACAGCACGCTGGTCATGACTGCGCCCAGCCCGGCCGCTGCCTCGGCGGCGGGCGCGTCCGGCTTCCAGGCGACGACACCGTCGGGGCGGAGCAGCGCCGCTTCGGTCCACCCCGAACCCTGTCCGGCCAGCGGCGGGATCGCTGCCCCAGCGACCGGCTGGACGGCGACGGCCACGCCGAGCGCGTCCTCCACTTCGCGCGCGGCCCGCTGCCACTCGTCGTGTCTCTCGCCGGCCAGCACGGCGAAGCCCGCATCCGCGACGTCGAGCGTCGAGCGGCCATCGGCGAGCTCGACGTGGGGGACACGCGCGCCGACCGTCCAGGCACGGGCATGCGGATCGTCGAGCGCGTGCTCCGGACCAGGCCCGGAGCCGGAGATCACGGCGGACGACCGGTAGATCGAGCCGAGCTCGATGGCCGGGTCGTCGAGCGGCGCCATGATGCCGTCCCGGGGGAGCGTCGGGTCGACGCGGAGGGCGTAGCGGGTGTACGCCTGCTCCACCGTGAGCTCGGAGATCGGCCGCCGCTCGAGGTCGTAGGTCTCGAGCAGGCCGGGACCCGCGGCGCCGCGCGTGACGAGGGCGAGCTTCCAGGCGAGGTTGTGGGCGTCGGCCGTGCCGGTGTTGCCGCCGAAGCCGCCGGTGGGGGGCATCGCGTGCGCCGCGTCGCCGGCGAGGAACACGCGGCCGGCCCGGAACGAGCCCGCGGTGTCCGCCATGGCGCTCCACCGCTGCACGTTCTCGATCCCGACGGGCATTGCGGGGTCGCCGAGAGCGGTGTGCACGAGGGCGGTGCACCGCTCCACGGACAGGTCCTCGCCGACGCTGTTGTTCCGGCTTCCGTCCGGCTCGGTCGTGGAGAACACGGCGAGGAAGCCCGAGTCGCCCGTGAACGAGAAGCGGAAGAACCCGGTCAGCTCCGGGTGGTTGACGTAGACGACGCTGAGGTTCCGGCCGGCAAGCAGGTGGTTGACGTCGCCCGTGAAGTAGATGGTGAGGCAGTCGGCGAAGCTGCCGTGCCCCGTCATCGGGATCCCCAGCTGCTGCCGCACCCGGCTGTGCGCCCCGTCCGCGGCGACTAGGAAGTCGGAGACGACGACCTCGTCGTCACCGCTGTCGCGTCGCCGGAGCACCGACCTCACGTGGTCTCCGTGGTCCTCGAACGTGACGAGCGCCGTGCCGAACAGGTGCTCCGCCCCGAGCTCCGAGGCCCGCCGCCGCAGGATGGGCTCGAGCGCCACCTGGGTGATGAACAGCCGCGAGGTCGGGCTCAGGTCTTCGACGCCCTCGTTGTACGAGCGGTAGAAGTACGCGAGCTCCTTTCCGCCGAGGCTCTCCACCGCGACGATCGCGCCGCCCTGGAGGAACTCGCCGGCTGCGGCGAGCTCGACCTCCTCCTGGAGGCCGACCGAGCGGAGAATCTCCATCGTCCGCTGGTGGAACGACGCGGCGCGGGGATGGATCGCGGTCCCGGGATGGCTCTCGACCAGCACGTGCGGCACGCCGTGGGTCGCGAGGAGGACAGACGTCGTCAGCCCGACGAGGCTGCCGCCGACGACCAGGACGGGAGTGTGGCGTTCCGGCATCGCCGGCTCCTTTCCGATGCGGTCACCCATGGCGTCGCGAGAGCGCGTCGAGGCCCACGGCCGCGAGGAGGAGCGCGCCCATGGTGATCTGCTCGTACAACGGGTCGAACTGGAGCAGCAGGTAGCCGTTCCCGATGAGCGCGATGAAGAGCACGCCGACGACGGTGCGCCAGACGGCTCCCTCGCCACCCATGATGCTCGTCCCGCCGACCACGATCCCCGCGAGCACCGTGAAGGCGAGCGCGGTGTCGTTCGGCGAGGCCTGCGCGCTCAGCACCCGCGAGGTGTCGATCACGCCCGCGAGCCCGGCGGCCGTGCCGCTGATCGCGAACGTCAGCATGCGGACGGCGTCGACCCGTACGCCGGCCAGCCGCGCCGCCTCCGCGTTGCCGCCGGCTGCGTACATGTAGCGGCCCGCCGTCGTGGTCGCGAGCAGCAATCCGATCGCGATCACGACGACGACCATCAGCCAGATCGACGTGGTGACGGTGGCGAACTCCGTGCGCGCCAGCTTGCCGAAGCCCTCCTTGTCGAACAGGACGAGCAGGTTCCCCTTGGTGATGAGGGCCGAACAGCCGCCGACGATGAAGGACATCGCGAGCGTCCCGATCAACGCGTTGATCCGAAAGACTGTCGTGACGATCCCGTTCCCGACGCCGATGAGCAGCCCGGCGCCGACGCCGAGGACGATCGCGACACCGGCGCTGTGATGGAGGGCGAAGTGCGCAGACGTCACGCCGGCGAAGCCGTAGATCGCGCCGACGGAGAGATCGATCCCGCCGGCGATCAGGACGAGCGTCCCCGCCGCGGCGATGATCAGCGTCGCCGACTGCTGGTCGAGGATGTTGAGCAGGTTCGGCTTCGTGAAGAACGAGGAGCTCGTCAGCGAGAGGACGACGAAGAGGATCACGAACGGGAGGAGGATCCCGACGCCGCGGAGCCGAGCGGCCCAGTCGACCCGCCGCAGCACGCCGGTCGGGGAGCTCGCGTCGGCGCCGGCGGTCATACCGCCGCCTGTGTGTCCGCGAAGGCGGCGGCGAGGATCGCGTCCTCGGTGAGCTCCTCGCCCGCGAGCTCGCTCACGAGCCGCCCGCGGCGCATCACGAGCACACGGTGCGAGAGGCCGATCACCTCCTCGAGCTCGGACGAGATCAGGAGCACGCCGAGCCCTTCCTCGGCGAGGCCGGCGAGGAAGTCGTAGATCGCCCGCTTGGCGCCGACGTCGACCCCGCGCGTCGGCTCGTCGGCGATGACGACGTCCGGCCGGCAGAGCAGCACCCGCGCGAGCAGCACCTTCTGCTGGTTGCCGCCCGAGAGCGCGGACACCGGCGCCGAGAAGCTCGCCCCGCGCACGCCGCAGCGCTCGAGCACCTCTCGCCCTGCTCGCCGCTCGCGGCGGCGGCGCACGACGCCGGCGGTGCTGAGCGAGCCGAGCCGCGACAGCGTCGCGTTCTCGATCGACGAGCGGAGGAAGAGCAGCCCGTCGTCCTTGCGGGACTCGGGGACGAGCGCCAGCCCGGCACGGAGGCTCCGGCTCGGACTTCGCCCGAGCGCGGTTCCTGCGCCGATGACTACCTCGCCGGACTCCACCCGCACCGCGCCGAAGATCGCACGCGCGAGCTCCGTGCGTCCGGCGCCGACGAGTCCGGCGAGCCCGAGGATCTCGCCGGCACGGAGCTCGAAGCTCGCGTCGACGACGCCCGGCGCGGAGAGGCCGCGCACCGAGAGGACGGCGGGCGCGTCGTCCGCGGGACGGCGCTTGACCGGGAAGGTCGAGGTGAGGGGCCGTCCGAGCATCGCCACGACGAGCGACGCCTCGGACTCGTCGGCCGTCGGCGACGTCTTGACGACCCGTCCGTCGCGGAGCACCGTCACCGCGTCGGCGAGCTCGAGCACCTCACCGAGGAAGTGCGAGATGAGAAGAATCGTCTTGCCGCCGCCGGCGAGCCGGCGGACGATCTCGTGCAGGTGCCGCGCCTCCTGCGCCCCGAGCGCCGCAGTCGGCTCGTCCATCACGATCAGCTGCGCGTTGCGGGAGAGCGCGCGCAGGATCTCCACCTTCTGCTGCTCCGACGTGCGCAGCCGCCCGGCCGACATGCCGCCGGGGACGTCGAACCCGGCAGACTCGGCGAGCGTGGCGTAGGCGCGGTCGAGCCGGCGGCGTCGGATGAAGCCCGCGTGGCGCGGCTCGGCGCCGAGGAACACGTTCTGGGCGACCGTGAGGTGCGGCACGATCGACGGCTCCTGGGCGATCGCCGCGACGCCGTGGTCGAGCGCCTCCCGCGGCGAGCGGAAGGCGACCACACGGCCGTGGAGACGGATCGCGCCGCCGTCCGGCGGCAGCACGCCAGCGACGATCCGGCCCAGGGTCGACTTGCCGGCGCCGTTCTCCCCGACGAGCGCGTGGACGGCGCCCTTCGGGACGGAGAGCGTCACGCCGTCCAGCGCCCGGACGCCGCCGAAGTGCTTGCTGAGCCCGCGGAGGTCGAGGTAGACCGGCGAGGACTCGCCCGCCGCGGCGGGGGGTGCGTCGGCCCCGGTCACCGGTCGACCGAAGGCGAGAGAGCCTCGTGGGGGAGCGGGGCGCTCCCCCACGAGAGGACGTGGTTTCCAGAGAGGCTGCCTAGCCGGGCCACTCGGCCTTGAACTTCGAGGCGTTCGCCTTCGTCACCACGCCGCCGTTCGGCAGGCCCTTGAGCACGTCGATGCCGCTGCATCCCTTGCCCGTCTTGACGGCCTTGATCACGCACTGCATGCCGAGCTTGCCCTCCGTGGCCGGACGCTGCACGACCGTCCCGTACCACGCGCCCGACCCGACGGCCTTGAGTCCGACGCCGCCGCCCCCGTAGCCGATCAGCGTGACCTTCTTGCCGCCGAGCGCCTGCTGCGCTCCCGTCGCGCCCTGGTCGGCGCCGACGATGACGTGCAGGTCGGGCTGGGCCTGGAGCATCGTCTGCGCGGCCTTCAGCGCGTTGGCCGGGTTGTAGAACGTCTCGCCCTCGGCGACGACGTCGACCCCGTGCCCCGTCGTGACCTGGTCGAACCCCTTGCGGATCGCCGTGTCGAGCGACGACACCTTCACCGAGTACAGGTAGCCGACCTTGCACGGGTTCGCCTGCAGCGCGGCGCACGCACTGTTGACGAGGGCGCCCTGCTTCTTCCCGATGTCCGTCTGGACGAAGACGACGTTGCCCGACAGGCCCTTCACGGGGGACGCCGCCGTGCCGGGGTTCGCGCCGAGGATCTGGTCGATGTTGACGATCTTCAGGCCCGACTTCACCGCCTGGGAGATGGTCGGGATGAGCTGCGGCCCGAAGATCGGCTGCACGATGATCCCGTCGTACTGCTTCGACGTGATCGCGGTCTTCAGCTGCGCGAGCTGCTTCTTCGGGTCGTTGGCCGCGTCGAAGACGACGACGGACGCGCCCTGCGACTTCGCAACCGCCTTGGCGGCCGCGAGCATCGGCGCGTCGTAGCTGTTCGCGACAGCGAACGACAGGTACGCGATCTTCGGCTTGCTCTTGCTGGCGGTCGCGCCACCGACCGCGAGGGCCGTCGCCAGGAGTGCCGCGAGGAAGAGGAAGGCTGCGGCTCGGCTCCGCGACAGCCGCGGGATGCTGGTCACTTCGGTGTGCCTCCTTGGTCGGAGTCGTGGGACATGACGCGCCGGTCGTGTGCCGTCCGCTCCTTCCGTCAGTGGGAGTGGGCCGGCTGCCCGGCGCTCTGGACCCAGCCCGGCTGGATGGTCGTGTGCTCGAGCAGGTGCTCGAGGGACGATGCCGCGCGGTCGCGCGCGCCGCGGAGGTCCCCGGCGACGAGCGCGCCGTCGCGTTTCAGGATCTCGCCGGCCACCATCACGAGGTCGACGTTCCTCGTGTCCGCCTGATGGACGACGGTCGAGACGGGGTCGATGACGGGGTAGGTGTTGGAGTGGTCGCAGCGAATCACGACGAGGTCTGCCTGCTTGCCCGGCGTGAGGGAGCCCGTCCGGTCGTCGAGCCCGCACACGCGCGCTCCTTCGATCGTGGCGAACTCGAGCACCTCGCGCGTGCTGAGGAGCTCCGGCTCCTGCTCGCTGCCGGCGGCGAACGCCGCCTCGTGCTCGAGCAGCCGGGCCGAGGCGAACGCGAACCGCATCTGGGTGAACATGTCGCCGGGCACCGTCGTCACGACGTCGATCGAGAGGCTCGGCCGGAGACCGTGCGCGAGCGCCTTCGCGGTCGGCGGCGTCCCGTGCCCCATCGCCATCTCGACCGACGGGGCGATCGAGACCTTGCCGCCCGTGTCCGCGATGAGGCGGAACTCCTCGTCGGAGAGGTAGTTGCAGTGGATGTACGTCGTGTCCGGTCCCAGCAGGCCCATGTCGTTCAGCTGCGACACCATCGAGAAGCGGCCGGCGTACGGGCCCATCCCGACGTGGACGCTGATCGGGGCCCCGACCTCGCGGGCCAGCTCCCAGTCGTGCCTCACGACCTCGGGCTTGCAGAAGCCCGGGCCGCGCGTGCCCATCGCGAGCGTCAGGAGGCCGTCGTCGCTCGAGAAGTAGCGCTCGCGGACGCGGCGGATGTCGTCGGGCGCCCTGAGCTCGCTGTCGAACCACCAGTCCGCGAGCGACGTGTTGGGGTTGCCGTAGCAGTAGACGGCGCGGAGCTTCGCGTGCTGCAGACCGCGGATCGCCTCGTCGGCGTGCTCCGGGGTGTTCGAGATGTGCGACCAGTCGAGCAGCGTCGTCACGCCCGCGTCGATCGCCTCGAGCGAGCCGAGGTAGTTGCCCGCGTAGACGTCCTCGGGCCGGTAGGCCGGCGCGAGCTGGTCGAGCACGATG
>DATAPC010000111.1:0-4811 GCA_036265415.1 Gaiella sp. | reverse complement strand
GCGGTCCTCCTGGAGCTCGGCAATGGTCACGCGCCGAGCCTACCGCCGCGTCCAGATGCGGAAGCCCGCCTCGTCGTCGCGGCCGTCGCCGACCTCGTCGAGGATCGCGGCCGCCTCCTTCCGCCGCCAGCCGAAGACGCCTGCGAGATCGGCGGCGGTCAGCTCGCCGGCACGGTCGAGCACGAGGAGCGCGAGCTCGCGCCGCGCTGCGTCCCGCGGCTGCAGGCGCCTCGGCACCTTCCACTTGCGCGTGAGCAGGTCGTGGGCGAGGGATCCCCACGTGCTCCCCTCGTCGACGAGATGGGCGTTCGTGAGGACGAGTCGGCGGTGGAGCGACGCGAGCGACCGGTCGACGTCCTTTTTCGCGAGACCCGTCACCTCCCGGAGCTGAGGCCCGGTCAGCGGCCCGAGGCCGCGGATCGCGTCGACCACCGGATCCCCGTCCGGCTCCGGCTCGCCGTTCGCCGCCACGAGCACCGGCACGAGCCTTGGGGCGACGCAGGACGCGACGCGCGCAAGGTGCTTCCCGACACAGGCCCGCCCCTCCTCGGGGAGCGCGTCCTTGGCCCACCAGAGGAAGTTGATCGGGTCGGCATTCCAGTCCACCTCCTGGAGGCCGGACACCTGCTCCCAGAGCGAGGGAAGAACGACATCCGCCCGCGGGAAGAGCAGCGCGAGACCGACCCGGTCGATCCACTTGCCTGCTGCGGCGAGTGTGCGAATCACCCGTCTAGTCTGCAGGAGGTGCCTCGCATCCGGCCGTTCCCAGCACTCCGCTACGACACCGCTGTGGCGGGCGATCTCGAACGGCTCGTCGCGCCGCCGTACGACGTGATCTCGGATGTGCAGCGCAGCGACTACCTCGCGCGCAGCCCGTACAACGTCGTCCGCCTGACGCTCCCCGACTCGCCGGAAGACGCCGCACGAGACCTTGCCGCGTGGCGGGCCGGCGGCGTCCTCCAGGAGGAGCCGCCGCGTTACTGGTGGGTGGCGCAGGACTACACCGGTCCCGACGGCGTCGTACGCACTCGTGAGGGCCTCGGCGCCTCGGTTCCGGTCACGCCGTACGGCGACGGCCAGGTGCTCCCGCACGAGCGCACACACGCGGGGCCGAAGGAGGGGCGGCTGCGCCTGCTCCGCGCGACGCACACGCAGCTCGAGCCGATCTTCCTCGTCTACGACGGCGACCCGGTCTTCGCTCGTCCGCCCGGCGATCCGATCATGGACGTCGAGGAGGGCGGCGTGTGCACGCGGATGTGGTCGGTCGAGGGAGACGACCTCGAGCTCGGCACTCCGCTCCTGATCGCGGACGGCCACCACCGCTACGAGACCGCGGTCGCCTACCGCGAGGAGAACCCGCGCGCGACGCACCTCTTCGGCATCCTCGTCTCCGCCCGGTCGCCCGGGGTCGAGATCTTCCCGACGCATCGCATCGTGCAGTCGGTGGGAGACGTGCCCGGCGACGAGATCGACGCGCCGAACGGCGGCGTCACGCTCTACCGCGACGGCCGCTACGTGCGGGTCGCGACCGAGGACGACTTCGGGCCGCGGGTCGTCGAGTCCTTCCGGCCGGAGGGCGTGACCTACACGTCTTCCGCCGCCGACGCAGTCGCGGCGGTCGACCGCGGTGACGCGACAGCGGCGTTCCTGCTCCAGCCGGTCACCTTCGAGCAGGTGGCGCGGTTCGCCCACGCCGGCGAGACGATGCCGCAGAAGTCGACGTTCTTCTACCCGAAGCTCACCTCGGGGCTCCTTTTCCACCCGGTACCCTCGCCCTGATGGCGAGTCGTGACGAGATCCTGGCTGCGCTCGGAAACGTGATCGATCCCGAGTTGCGCCGTCCGGTCACCGAGCTCGGGATGGTGCGGGGCGTGGAGGTCGAGCGCGGCCGGGTGGACGTGACGATCGCGCTCACGGTCGCCGGCTGTCCCCTTCGGTCCAGCTTCGAGGACCAGGTGAGCGAGCACGTCGCGTCGCTGCCCGGCGTCGACCACGTCGAGTTGCACTTCGACGTGATGAGCCCCGACGAGCGCGCGGCGCTGACGACCCGGCTCCGCGGCGGGGTCGAGCAGCGCGGCATCCAGCTCGCGCCGACGACGCGTGTGATCGCGATTGCGTCGGGCAAGGGCGGGGTCGGCAAGTCGTCGCTGACGGTCAACATCGCCGCCGCGCTTGCTGCGTCGGGCAAGGAGGTCGGTGTGCTCGACGCCGACATCTACGGCCACTCGATCCCCCACATGCTCGGCATCTCGCAGAAGCCCGTCGTCGTCGACAAGATGATCGTGCCGCCCGTCGCGCACGACATGCGCCTGATGTCCATCGGGTTCTTCCTCGACGACAACCAGCCGGTGATGTGGCGCGGGCCGATGCTCCACCGCGCGCTCGAGCAGTTCCTCCAGGACGTGCACTGGGGCGAGATCGATGTCCTCGTCGTCGACATGCCGCCGGGAACCGGCGACGTCTCGATCTCGCTCGGCCAGTTGCTGCCGCGCGCGGAGGCCGTGATCGTGACGACGCCTCAGCCGCTTGCGCAGGAGGTCGCGTCGCGCGCGGCCACGATGGCGAAGAAGACGGGCATGCGTGTGGTCGGCGTCGTCGAGAACATGACCTCCGAGATCTTCGGCGAGGGTGGGGGCGAGCGGCTGGCGAACGAGCTCGGCGTGCCGCTCCTCGGCAGCGTCCCGCTCGACCCGCAGCTTCGCCGGGCGTGCGACGAGGGCCGCCCGTACGTGACCCCGGAGATCGCTGCGATCGCGGCCGCGATCGACGAGAGCCGCGCCGGCGGGTTCACGCGCACGCTGCCGCTGGTCTCGTAGGGTGCACGCCGAGGAGGCGCGCCCGCGGCTCGCTGCGCTCGGGTTTCGGCCGGAGGACGTCGAGACCCTGGCAGCGCACTTCCTCGACGCCGAGGCACGTGGCTCGGTTGGCCACGGCCTGTCGCGCATCGAGTGGCTCGAGTCGTGGGAGACGCTCCCGGTCGACACGCGGCCCGAGCGTGTCCTCGCCGAGCCTGGGTACGAGCTCTGGGACGGTCACGGAGGCCTCGGCTATCTGACGCTCGCGGCGGCGGTCGACGCCCAGCTAGCCGATCCGCCCGCGCACGCCCGTGTCGTCGTGTGCACGCGCACGTTCCCGACCGGAGCCCTCGGCTACTGGGTGCGCAGGCTGGCCGACGGCGGGCTCGTCGCGATGCTGACGGCAACCTCGCCGCGGCGGCTCGCGTCACCGGACGGCGGCCCGCCGCTCGCCGGCACCAATCCGCTCGCGATCGGCGTCCCGTCCTCCGACGGCCTGCCCGTCGTGGCCGACGTGTCGATGGGGGCCGTCACGCACGGTGACGTGCTGGCCGGCCGGGCGGCGCCTGAGGACCTCGTGCCGTTCGGCGGCCGGCAGGCCTACAAGGCCTTTGCGCTCGCGGTCGGTCTGCAACTGCTCGTCGACGCGCTCGTCCCGGACGACGGGCACGGAGCGCTGCTCGTGGTGGCGCGGCCGGAGGCCGACCCCGTGCCGACGCTCCGCGCGCTGGCGGACGGGGTCAGGCTGCCGGGAAGCCCTGCTCGGCCCTGATCGGGTCGAAGTCCGAATCCTTCGCGGCGTACTCCGCCCACTTCGGGTCCTGCGCCACCGCGTCCGTCAGGTGCAGGATCGCGTCGAGCGGCCGTCCGCCGCGCGATTCCATGCACGCGAGGTTGTAGAGGAGCGGCGCGCTGCCCGGGTGCTCCTCGAGCGCCTCCTCGTGCATCCGGATCGCGTCGCCCCAGCGGCCCTCGCGCCCGGCGGGTACCGCTGCGAACATCGCCTCCCACGCCGACGGCTCGTGCGGCGCTCCCGGCTTGCCGCCCAGCGCGAGCACGATCGTGTCGTCCGTGAGCGCGACGGCGCCGCGGCGCAACGCCGGGTCGCGCACGAAGACGAGCTGGCCGGCGCCGAGCTCGTGATCGTTCCCGTCGACCGTGAATCGTGCGCGGCCCCGAAGGACGAGATAGATCTCCTCGTGGCCGAGCGTCGACTCGGAATGCTCCTCGACGACGCGGCCGGTCACGCCCGGTGCGTACGCGTTCACGCCGAACGCACGGATGTCGAACATGCGGCGGATCGGCCGCCACTCGAAGCCGTCGTCCAGCTCGATCCGCTCGAGCTCGTCGACGTGGAGGTGCGTCATCCGAAGAGCTCCTGCCAGCGCGGATCGGAGTGGAGTCGCGCAAGGTCGCCGTCCTCGGGCGCGTGCTTTGCGATGATCGCCGGCGCACGGTCGTACGCGGTCCGCAGCTGCTCGAACGCCGCGTCGGCGTTTCCTTCGAGCGCCTCGAAGCACGCTGCGTTGAGCGGGCCCTGCCAGGTGCCGGGATTGCGTGCGAGCGTGTCTGCGACAAGCGCACGGGCCTCCTCGACGCGGCCTGCGGCGCGGTGTGCGAACGCGACGTAGAAGTCCTCCCAGGGCGAAGGCCGAAACGCCTTGCCCGGAGTCGCGCCGACCGCCAGGACGACCGTGTCGTCGTCGGCCGCGATCGCCTCGCGCAGCGTGCCCGGCGGTGCGTGCACGAGCGTTCCCGGTGGAGCGTCGAACGTCTCCTCGCCGAGCGTGAACGTCGCCCGGCCCCGCACGACCACATAGAGCTCTTCGTCACCGCCCTGCTCGCGATGCCGTTCGATCACCTGGTCGCCCGCGCTCGCGCCGAGCCACGCATTGACGCCGAACGGCTGAAACCCGATCGTGCGCCGCAGGGGCAGGAGCGTCAGCTCCCCGTCCGTGGACTTCAGCCGGTCGAGATCGTCGAGGGAGAGAACCTCGTACCCGTCGCTCACGCCGT
>DATAPC010000110.1:0-11025 GCA_036265415.1 Gaiella sp. | reverse complement strand
GCGAGCGCCGGTGGGGGCGCCGTGGGAGGCGTCGTGGAAGTCGCGCCGTGGTCGCGGATCCCGGAGGCGAGGGCGCTGGTGGTGCCCCGTGATGTGTGAGGGACGTGGCAAGCGCCCGAGACCCACCCTTGCGCAGCGATGAGCGCCGCGCGTGAGGCGCGCGTCGATGCCGTCCGCCGTGGGGTCGCCGGCCGGCTCAACGCACCCCGGCCGGCCCTCGTCGAGACGGCCGTGGGAGGCGAGCCGCGACTCGTCGACCGCGAGCTCGTGACGGTCGTCCGGGAGGAGTGGCGCGTCGTCGACCGCTGGTGGACGGACGACCCGGTCGACCGCCGGTACTTCGAGGTCGTGCTCGAGTCGGGCCGCAACGTGTGCGTCTACCGCGACGGGGAGCGGCGATGCTGGTACACGCAGCGCGCGTGACGAGGTGCTACGGCGAGAGCGCGTGATCCTGGACTATCGCCTCTGCGGCGAGCGGCTCCCACTCGTCCGCCTGCCCCGGTGGGACGACGACCCACTGGCGGAAGGGCTGGCCGCGGCCCGACGGGTCGAACAGGTGCGCCCCCGCGACGGCGAGCGCCCGCGCGTGTGTCTCGGGGTCGGTGAGCTTGAACACCATCCCGGTGCGGCTGAGCCCGAAGACGACGCGGCCCGAGCGCTTGACGCACGGCATGCTGAAGATCTTCCCGGCCCGGCACTCGGGGTGCCAGGTCGTGATCGCGTCGACGATGTCGGCATAGCGGTCTTCGTGCGGCCGAGTCATTCAGCTGTTCTGGCGGTGCGCATCGCCGGTCTCGTCGGCGGCGAGGCGTCGGATTGCGTCCTCGGTCTCGCGGGCGAGCGTCTCGACGAGCTCCGCCGCCGGCAGGGCCCGAAGCGCTCCGGCCGCTTGGCCGGAGAGCACGAGGGACAGGTCGGCGCGATCCGCGGCGAGCGCTGCGGCTCGGAGGTCCGCCGTGACGACTGCCTGCACGGGGTAGGGGAGCGGGTCGACGAACGCGGTCTCGATCGCCTCGACGAGACGGGTCCTGACCAACCGCGCCTGCCTGCCCGAGTAGGCCCGGCTGACGACGGTTGCGTCACCCGACCCCGCGAGCGCGCGTCGAAGGGGCTCGGAGGCCCCGCTCTCCGGACATCCGAGGAACGCGGTTCCCAGCTGCACGCCTTCCGCGCCGAGCACGAGTGCCGCGGCGATGCCGCGTCCGTCCATGATCCCTCCTGCGAGCAGCACGGGCACGGTGACGCGGTCGACGATCCGGGGGACGAGGGAGACACCGCCGACGACCGCATCCTCGAACGGGCCGAGAAAGGTGCCGCGATGGCCGCCCGCCTCTCCCGACTGGGCGACGACCGCGTCCACGCCGAGCCGTTCGAGCTCGACCGCCTCGGCCACCGTCGTCGCGGTGCCCACGACGACGTCCACAGCCTCCCTGACGGCCTCGAGCGGGAGCGCTCCGAAGGTGAAGCTCAGCACCGGCACGCGCTCCTCGGCGACGACCGCGAGCTGCGCCTCGACCAGCCCGGATGGTGGAGGCGAGGGAACGTCCGGCGTCTCGGGCAAGCCCAGCTCGGCGCGGAACGGCGCCAGCACGGCGTGCATGGCGGCGATCGCGTCCGCGTCGACTTCGGGCGGCGGGAGCGGAGCGAAGAGGTTGACCCCGAACGGACGGTCGGTGAGCCGGCGGACCGCAGCGATCGCCTCCCTCAGGTCGTCCGGGGAAAGTATCGCCCCGCCGAGCGAGCCGAGGCCGCCCGCGTTCGAGACGGCGGCGACGAGCTCGGGTGTCGTGAACCCGCCCGCCATCGGCGCCTGCACGATCGGATAGCGCGTTCCGAGCAGCCGGCAGACCCTGGTGTCGAGAGCCGCCACCGCTCAGGCGCCGAAGGTGCGCGCGACGACGCTCGCGGGGTCGAGGCCGCCGTCCGGCGGCGGCTCGTGCTGGTCGAAGCCGGGGTTCCGTCCGCGCAGGTAGTCGCCGAAGCCGCAGGACGGAGCGTGGACGTTGAAGAATCGCGCCGGTGCGTCGCTCGTGTTGTCGAACGAATGGACGATGCCGGGAGGAATGAGCACCAGCGTCCCGGCCGGCGCCCGGAGCGGCCCGTCCTCGAAGGTGACCTGGAGCTCCCCCTCGACGACGACGAACGCGTCGGAGTGCTCGCGATGGACGTGCGGGCTCGCCCCGCGCTCGCCGGGGCCGTAGTCGAAGTCGGTCAGCGTCAGGTGCTCGATGTCCGCGAGCAGCGTCACGCGGCGTCCCGGGCGGTCGGTGATCGGCTCTCCGTCGCGGCCGCCCGCCTGGGCGACCACGATCGACGCCGGATCGGCCCCGGTGCCGGCCGGTGCCGGCCGCTGGTCGAACGCGGCGCGCGCGTGTGCCCGCTCGTCCTCGCCCGAGGCGGCCTCGAGCGCGCGCACAAACGTCCCGTATCCGCACGACGGCATGTGGGCGTCGAGGAAGCGGACCTCGCCGTCGGCGCGGAAGGTGTGCGGGACTCCCGGCGGCACGACGACCACGGTGCCCGCGCCGGCGACCGTCTCAACGCCACCGGTGTGGAACCGGAGCCTGCCGTTCAGGACGACGAACGCCTCGGTGTGCTCCGCATGGACGTGCGGCGGCGGTTCCGGGGCTGCGCCGGGAGCGAAGCGCGCCGCCGAGACGGCGAGGCTCGGGTGGTCGGCGAGCAGTTCCACGGTCGCATCGGAACTCGCGACGATCGTCTCGGCAGGCCGGATCGAAGCCACCGGAGGAGAGCGTAATGGGTCGCTCCTATGTCGAGCTGCATTGCCACTCGGCGTTCTCCTTCCTCGACGGCGCGTCCCATCCGGAGGAGCTCGTGGCTCGCGCGGCGGAGCTCGGCTACCCGGCGCTCGCGCTGACCGACCACGACGGCGTCTACGGCTCGCTGGAGTTCGCGCACGCCGCGCGGTACGCCGGCATCCGGCCGATCACGGGCGCGGAGGTGACGATCAGCGGCGTAGGCTCGACGGAGCCGCCCGGGAGCAGAGGTGCCGGCCGGCACGTCACGCTCCTGTGCGAGAGCGGACGGGGCTACGCGAACCTCTGCCGGATCCTCACGGCGGCGCACGCCGGCACACGCCGCCCGGGACGGGAGGACCGGGAGCCACTGCCGCCCTCGGTCGCGCTCGAGACCGTGGCCGAACTGAACGAGGGGCTCGTCTGCCTCTCCGGCTGCGCCCGCGACGGTCTCGCGCTCCACGATCCGAAAGCCGCAGCGCGGCTCGCATCCGCGTTCGGACGGGAGCGGTTCTTCGTCGAACTGCAGCGCCCCTACGAGCGGGGGGATGCACGGCGTCGCACGGCGCTTCGGCATCTCGCCGAGCATCTCGGCGTCGAGACCGTGGCCACGGGGAACGTCCACGCGCACGCACCCCGTCGGACGCTGCTCCAGGACGCGCTCGTCGCAATCCGCTGCCGCACGTCGCTCGACGGCTGCGAGCACGAGCGGCGCGGAAACCGCGAGGCCGTGCTCCGTCCGCCCGACGAGATGGTCGAGCGCTTCGCAGACATCGATCGCGCAGCCGCCGAGCGCACGACGGTGCTCGCGGAGCGCCTGGCGTTCGACCTCACCGAGGAGCTCGGCTACCGCTACCCCGATTTCTCGGACCGCGCCGACCCTGCGATCCGCCAGCTCGCCGCCATCTGCGACCACGCGTTCGGCGAGCGGTACGGCGCAAGTGACAAAGTGTTACTTGCGCAGGCACGTGCGCGCCTCGACGACGAGCTCCGCCTGATCGGGAGGCTCGGCCTCGCGGGCTTCTTCCTCCTGCACCACGAGGTGCTCGAGCTCGCCCGGGAGTGCGCGCTCGAGGTGCGCGGCCGCGACTCGCCGCGGATGTTCCTCCCGCCGGGCCGAGGGCGGGGGAGCTCCGTCGGCTCGATCGTCTGTTACCTCACCGGGCTCTCGCACGTCGATCCCGTCGAGAACGACCTCTCGCTCGGGCGCTTCATCAACCACGAGCTGACGTCTGTGCCCGACATCGACCTCGACTTCCCGCGCGACATCCGGGAAAAGCTGATCGTCCGCGTCACCGAGCGCTACGGACACGAGCACGCCGCGCTCGTCGCGAGCTTCGCGACGTACCGCTCGCGCGGCGCGATCCGGGACGTCGGGAAGGCGCTCGGGCTGCCGCATGCAGAGCTCGAGCGGCTCGCCCGCGTGACCGACGGCTGGCACGCGGAGCGCGTCGCGGACGAGGTCGCCGCGCTTCCGGACGCCGACAGGAAGCTCCTCTCGAAGCGCTGGCGCGCGTTCCAGTTCCTCACCCGTGAGATCGCCGGGCTCCCGCGCCACGTCTCGCAGCACCCGGGCGGGATGGTCATCTCGTCGCGGCCGCTCGTCGAGCTGGTTCCCGTGCAGCCGGCGGCGATGGCAGGTCGTCAGCTGTGCCAGTGGGACAAGGACTCCTGCGCCGACGCCGGCTTCCTCAAGATCGACCTGCTCGGACTCGGGATGCTCTCGTGCATCGAGGAGTGCGTCGACCGGATCGCGGAGCTCCACGGCGCGCCGATCGACCTCTCGCGGATCCCGCTCGACGACCCCGCCGTCTACGCCGAGATCCAGGCGGCCGATACGGTCGGCACGTTCCAGATCGAGAGCCGCGCGCAGATGCAGAGCCTCCTCCGCACGCGGCCCGAGACGATCGACGACCTCACGATCCAGGTCGCGCTCGTCCGGCCCGGGCCGATCCAGGGAAAGGCCGTGCACCCGTACATCGAGCACCGGCGGAGGCTGCGCGAGGACCCGTCGTTCGTCTTCCCGGTTTCCCACGAGTCGCTCCGTGAGCCGCTCGCGTCGACGCTCGGCGTCGTCGTCTTCCAGGACCAGGTGCTCGACGTCGCGATCGCGCTCGCGGGGTACACGATCGGCGAGGCCGAGGGACTCCGCCGCGCGATGAGCCGCAAGCGCAGCCGCGAGGCACTCGAGGCGCATCGCGTGCGCTTCGTCGAGGGCGCCGTTTCCAAGGGAGTCGCCGAGGAGGTCGCAGACGGGGTCTTCGACACGCTCGTCGGCTTCTCGGGCTTCGGGTTCCCGAAGGCGCATGCGGCCGCGTTCGGGCTTCTCGCGTACCAGTCGGCGTGGTTACGACATCACTACCCGGCCGAGTTCCTCTGCGGTCTCCTGAACGAGCAGCCGATGGGCTTCTACCCACCGGCGAGCCTCGTCCGCGACGCCCAGCGGCGCGGGGTGGAGGTTCGCCCGCCCGACGTCAACCTGAGCGGTGCCCGCTGCTCGCTCGAGTCAGGGACTGTCCCCGATTGCCCCCCGTGGGCGGTCCGCGTCGGTCTCGCCTACGTCTCCTCCGTCGGGAAGGACGACGCGGAGGCGCTCGAGGCGGAGCGGGATACGAACGGGCCGTACCGCGACGTGGGCGACCTCGCCCGCCGCGCCCCGGTCTCGCGCGACGCGCTCGAGGCGCTCGTCCGCGGAGGGGCGTGCGACGGCCTGGGAGCGAGACGCCGCGACCTCCTCTGGGAGCTGGGGCTCGCGACGCGCCCGCGCTCGGTCGAGGGAACGGGCGGCACGGCGAAGCAGCTGACGCTCGCGCTCGACCCGACCGCCGAGACGCCGCCGCTCCCCGACCTCACCCGCTGGGAGCGGATGCTCGCCGACTACCGCGAGACAGGCCTCTCGGTGGGGACGCACCCGCTCGCGCTCCTCCGGCCTCACCTGCCCCGGGGAACGCTTTCGAGCCCCGAGCTCCACGAGGCAGGGCACGGCTCGTCGGTCGCGTACGCGGGCCTGGCGATCGCACGGCAGCGGCCGGCGACAGCGAACGGCATCGTCTTCATGCTGCTCGAGGACGAGCACGGACAGGTCAACCTCATCGTCCCGAAGGACGTGTACGAGCGGCACAGGGGAATCGTGCGGGGTGAGCCGATCGTCCTCGTGCGCGGCCGCTACGAGCGCGTCGAGCGAAACCGCAACATCCTCGTCCGCGAGCTCGAGAGCCTGTCGGCGCTCGCCCGCCGCGTCGCAGCGGCGCCGGACGTCGTCACCGCGCTCCCGCGCGCCCACCACTTCGGTCACCGCTGAGCGAGGCGCAGCGCCACGTCGACGAGCCCGACGCGGTCGAGGCCCGGGACGTCGGTGATCGCGATCCAGGCCGCCCGGTCGGTGGTGCCGCCGACCTCGTGCGTCAGCTCGCCGCCGACGATCCGGCCCTCGAAGAGGATCCGAACCACCTCGAGCGCCCGCCCCGAGCAGTCGAGCCGCTCGTCCGCGGTGACGATGAAAGTGTCGCGGCCCAGGATGCGGGTCAGCTCGACGTCGTAGCCGGTCTCCTCGCGCACCTCGCGCACCGCGGCCTCCTCGGGCGTCTCGCCCTCCTCCACGCCGCCCCCGGGGACCGTCCAGGCGGGCGTGGCGCCCTCGTTCCAGAGGGCGAGCAGGATCCGCTGCTCGTCGTCGACGAGCACGGCGTAGGCACCGACGCGAACGTCGTGGTCGTGTGGCTCCATCAGCCTGAGGGCCGGACCAGCGAGACCTCGACGTAGTCGGCCGCGTGCCCGAAGCCGAGCTTCTCGTACGCGCGGACCGCGGCGGCGTTGTCGGCGCGGACGTTGAGCGAGATGACGTCGATCCCGTCGTCGAGGAGCAGCCGGCACAGGCGAGCGCAGGCGGCGGTCGCGAGACCGGAGCCGCGGAGCTCTGGCACGGTCGCGACGTTGCCGAGCGCCGCGACCCGCCAGGTCGGCGACCACACGTGCACGCCCGCCACGCACACGAGGCGAGCGTCGCGGCGAATGCCGACGTAGCGCCCCGTCTCGAGCATTCGCGCCTGGAACCAGGTGCCGGGATAGGCATCGGCGTAGAACCGCTCGACCTCGGCGAGGTCGGCAGAGGAGAGGAGCGTCGCCTCGACGGTGTCGTGCTCCGCCAGGTGGGACGTGTCCGCGAGCCCGAGCTTGAGGTGCCGCGCCGGCGGTGTCGTGGGGACGAGGTGCGGCGCAAGCGCGTCGAGCAGTCCCGGGGAGAGGTGCGCGTAGACGCTCGCCGGCAGGTGGGTGGCGATCGCGCGCAACAGCTCGCGCATGCCGTCGACCGGCTGTTCCGCGAGCGCGAGCAGAACGGGTGGATCCGGCTCGTCGAAGATCAGGGCGAGCTGCTCGAGGCGACCCTCGCGCTTCCAACCGAGCCAGCGGGTGTGAGGCCAGAAGAAGTCGTCGAGATCGCCCAGCTCGTAGGCGTGGGCCGCGGGCCGCCGCCGGCAGAACTCGGCGATCGCCCCCCGATCGCGCAGCTCGACGATTCCCACGCGCGGCCGAGTCAGCCGGTCAGCCCGGACGTTCGGCGAAGCGTCTCGTCAGGAGTGGACGCGTCGGCGCGCCTGAACCACCCCTCGTCGAGGGTGAGCGCGGCGTCGACGAGCGCCAGGTGCGTGAACGCCTGGGGAAAGTTGCCGACCAGGCGACCGGCGGCGACGTCGTACTCCTCCGAGAGGAGACCGAGGTCGTTGCGGAGAGCGAGGAGCCGGTCGAACAGCCGCTCGGCCTCCTCGATCCGGCCCTGGAGGGTGTAGACCTGCACGAGCCAGAACGAGCACGGCAGGAACGTGCCCTCACCCGGCGGCAACCCGTCGACCTCGACGTTCTCGTCGTCCGCGCGGTAGCGCTCGACGAACCCGTCGCGGATGAGCTCTCGCTCGATCGCCGCGGTCGTCGAGACGACGCGGTCGTCGTCCGGGGGCAGGAACCCGACGAGGGGCATCAGCAGCGCGCTCGCGTCGAGCCGCTGCGAGCCGTACGACTGCGTGAACGCGCCGACCTCGGCGTCGAAGCCCTTCCGGCAGACCTCCGCGTGGATCTCGTCGCGGAGGAGCTTCCATCGTTCGACGGGCCCCTCGCGGCCGAACTCCTCGGCGCTCCGGACGGCGCGGTCGAACGCGACCCAGGCCATCACCTTCGAATGCGTGAAGTGACGGCGCGGGCCGCGCACCTCCCAGATGCCCTCGTCCGGCTGGCGCCAGCCGTCCTCGAGCCACGAGAGCAACTTCGCGTTGATCGCCCAGGCGTCCGAGGAGGCCGGCAACCCGCCGCGACGGGCGTGGTAGAGGGCGTCGGCCACCTCGCCGTAGACGTCGAGCTGGAGCTGGTCCGAGGCGGCGTTGCCGATCCGGACCGGACGCGACGCCTCGTAGCCGTCGAGCCACTCGAGCTCGAACTCCGCGAGGCGCCGCTCACCGGCGAGCCCGTACATGATCTGGAGCTGTTGGGGAAGTCCGGCGATCGCTCGCAGGAGCCAGTCGCGCCACGCCCGCGCCTCCTCCTCGTACCCCGCCCGAAGGAGCGCGAGAAGGGTCAGCGTCGCGTCGCGGAGCCAGCAGTAGCGGTAGTCCCAGTTCCGGACGCCGCCGAGCGCCTCGGGGAGCGACGTCGTCGGCGCAGCGACGATCCCGCCTGTCGGGGCGTACGTCAGCGCCTTCAGCGTGATCAGCGAGCGGACGAGCGGCTCGCGGAAGCGGCCCACGTGAGTGCAGTCCGTCACCCACTCGCGCCAGTACGACTCCGTGTCGGTCAGCGCCTGCTCCGGGTCGACCCGATCGGGCGGTGGTTGGTGGGACGGGTACCACGTCAGCACGAACGGAACGCGGTCGCCCTCACGGACGTCGAACTCCGCAACGGTGTGGAAGTTCCGGCCGACGAGCTCGACCGGCGTGGCGAGGAACAGGGCGTCGGGGCCGGCGATGGCGAGAATGCCGTCGTTACGTCGACGGACCCAGGGGACGATCGAGCCGTAGTCGAAGCGGATGCTGAGGCTCATCCGCATCGAGACTTTCCCGCGCACGCCCTCGACGATGCGGACGACGTCGGGCGCCTCGCCGCGCGGCGGCATGAAGTCGATCAGCCGCACGACTCCCTCGGCTGTCTCGAGCTCGGTCTCGAGCACGAGCGTGTCGTCCCGGTACCGGCGGCTCGTCCGCGTGATCGGCGCCTCGGGTGCAAGTGACCAGCGACCGTTCTCCGCGTCTCCGAGCAGCGCGGCGAAGCATGCTCCCGAGTCGAATCGCGGGAAGCACAGCCAGTCGATGCAGCCCTGGCGCGAGACGAGCGCGGCGGTCTGCAGGTCGCCGATGAGACCGTAGTCCTCGATCAGTGCCGCCATCGCCGCCACGCTACCGAGTGGCGGCTAAGAATCGGCGCATGCGGGCAGTCGTCCAGCGGGTCTCGAGTGCGTCGGTGCGCGTCGGCGGCGAGACGGTGGGCGCGTGTGGGCGAGGGCTTCTCGTGCTCCTGGGTGTCGGCCACGAGGACACAGCCGAGACGGCGGTGCGGCTCGCAGCGAAGATCGCGCGGCTGCGGATCTTCGAGAACGACGGCCGCCGCTTCGACCGCTCGCTCCTCGACATCGGAGGCGAGGCGCTCGTCGTGAGCCAGTTCACGCTGCTCGCGGATAGCAGACGTCAAAAGGGAACCAGGCCGGATTTCTCGAAGGCCGCCGGGCCGGAGGTCGCAGGGCCGCTCTACGAGCGGTTCTGCGAGGCGCTCCGTGAAGCAGGCGTGCCTGTCGAGACGGGTGTCTTTGGCGCGAGGATGCAGGTCGAGCTGGTCAATGACGGCCCGGTCACGATCGTGCTCGACCATGACTGACGCCGCCGTAGCTACGACAGCGGAGGGTGGGTCTGGTCGGAGCAGATGATCTTTCGGTCGTCCGCCAGTCTCTCTACCGGTCCGTAGCGCGCTGGACGTGCTGGTCTGCAGGAACAACTCCGGGAGGCAGCATGAGGATTCTTCTCACTTCGTCGGGCATCAGCAACGCGAGCATCCACGACGCGCTGGTCGAACTCCTGGGCAAGCCGATCGACGAGTCCGGCGCACTTTGCGTTCCCACCGGGGTGCAGCCCTTCCCTGGCGGACCGTCCCACGTCTACCGGTTCATCAGCGGATCGACCCGCAACCCCATGTGCGGGTTGGGTTGGAAGTCGTTGGGAGTCCTGGAGCTCACCGCGCTGCCCAGCATTAGAGAAGAGCATTGGATCCCTGCTGTCCAGGAGGCTGACGCCCTGCTGGTCTGGGGCGGCAGTCCCCTGTATCTGTGCTACTGGATGCGGCAATCGGGGCTGGCCGACCTCTTGCCGACGCTGCCGCCAGAGACCGTGTACGTCGGCACGAGCGGCGGAGCGATGGTGGCGACTCCCGACTTCGGAGGAGAGACCTACGACGAGAGTGATCCGCTCACCGGCAGCGACAGAGCGCTCGGGCTGGTCGATTTCTCGCTGTTTCCGCACCTCGATCGCGAGGATGGGCTCCCGCCGACCCCTCTGGCCGAGATCGAGGCATGGGCCGCCGGGTTGTCGGTTCCGGCGTACGCGATCGACGATCAGACCGCCATCAAGGTGGTCGATGGCACCGTCGAGGTCGTCTCCGAGGGGCGCTGGAAGCTGTTCACGCGCTAGACCGAACGGCGAAGGGGAACCGGCCGAGCTTCACCGAACCGCCCCGCCCGAGCGGGCCGAGCCGCTCGTCGGTGCGTTTGCGGACGCCCCGGCGCCCGCATGGAGGTCGAGCCGGTGAACGACGGCCCCGTGACGATCGTCCTCGACGTCTGACCACGCCGGTTCCGCAGGTTCCGCGCGCTTCTCCGCTTACGGGTTGTCGATCTTGTCGACGGCGTTTCCGCCGCGCCGACCGGTGTACTCGTGCCGCGGCATGTCGATGTCGATTACCGGTCCGTGCATCGACTTCCCGCAGGCCGCGCAGACCGTGTAGCGCTCCCCCTTCTCGACATGCGTCGTCCACCGCTGTCGACCCAACCAGCAAGACAGCCTCCTCGCCACGCCGCCTCCTACTCGGGCCGGCGGCGCTCGGCCTCGAAGTACTCGCCGGCGGGCGCGCGTGTGGATGCGCGCGTCGTCTTCATCTCCTCACGCAGTCGAGCAGCCTCTCGCTCGGCCGCGAGCTCCTCCCGAGACGAGGGCGCGGGCTTGAACCAGGCGATGAGTCGTGCCAGCGCGTTCACGAACCCATGGTGACGCGTTGTCGATCGATCGCCAACCACAGTCTC
>DATAPC010000109.1:0-34278 GCA_036265415.1 Gaiella sp. | reverse complement strand
AAGACCCTGCAGCCGGGCGCGGTCGAGATCGAGGTGAAGGACCTCTCCGAGGAGCACAACTTCCACCTCAGCGGTCCCGGGGTCGACCTCGCGACCGGTGTCGAGACGACCGGCGCCACGACCTTCCGCACGACCCTCGTCGACGGGCGCTACCGCTTCGTCTGCGACGTCCACCCGTCGCGGATGGTCGGGACGTTCGACGTCGGGAACGCACCGCCGCCGGCCACGACGCCGCCGCCTGCGCCGACGCCCACACCCTCGGCGAAGGTCGGCTCCCGGCTCTCGCTCACCGTCGGCCCGGCCGCGACGATCTCGCTGAAGACGCTCGCCGGAAAGAAGGTGACGCTGCTCCGTCCCGGCGCCTACACCGTCGTCGCCCGCGACCGGTCGCACGCGCACAACGCGCGGTTGCGCGGCGCGGGCGCCTCTCAGGCCACGGGCGTCGGTTTCGTCGGGACGAAGACCTGGCGCGTGGTGTTGCGGAAGGGCACCCTCGTCGTCCAGTGCGACGCGCACCGGACGACGATGCGGACGACCGTCAAGGTCGCCTGACGCCTCCCGCCGTCAGAGGGCCTTGCCCGCGACGTACCAGACCGCGCCCTGCGTGGCGACGTTGTGCGCGTCGGAGAGCACACGCAGCACCGTCACCCGGCCGTCGATGGCCTCGTCGTCGAGCCGCTCGAAGCATCGGCGGGCCATCTCCGGCGAGACGCCGTACCCCGTCCGGCTCGCGCAGCGGAACGTGAAGGCGACCCGGCCGGGCTCCCTCGTGGGGTTGAGCGGCGCACAGAGGAGAGCGGCACGTGGAAGCAGCGCGCTCGAGCCGAGCTCGAGACGGCAGAGGAGGTCGCTCCACCCCGCAGGCAGCTCGCCGAGCGCGGCGTCCCACGACGCCACGACCGGCTCAGCCGGGGGCTCGGCTGCGGCGGCCGGATCGACGTCGTGCACCCCGACGCCCTCCTGCTCGAGGATGCACCAGATCCGCGCGTCGTCGAGTCGCCCGAACAGGCGCCGGGCGGCCTCGGGTCCCGCGGCGCCGCCGGCACGGCGTACCGTGATCGCGAGACGGTCTCCGGCGCGGCCGACGTTCATCGGGCCGAGGATCCGAGCCGCCTCGGGGAGCTCTGCAGGTTGCTCGGTGCGAAGCCGGAGGGCGACGGTCTCCCAGTCGCCGGGGAGGCGCCGCTCGAGCGCGCCCCACTGATCCACGAGCTTCACGGCGGTCAGCATAATGACGCCCGTGACCCGGGTCGAAGGAGAGCTGCGCGCCCGAAGCGTCGTCGTCCGCGGCCGCGCGGGCCACTGATGCCGACCGACGTCAAGCTGCCGCGGCTCGGCCAGGGAATGGAGTCCGGCGTGATCGTGCGCTGGCTGAAGTCCGAGGGCGACGCCGTGAAGAAGGGCGAGCCGCTCTACGAGCTCGACACCGACAAGGTGACCCAGGAGGTCGAGTCGGAGGTCGACGGCACGCTGGTCCAGATCGTCGTCTCCGAGGGCGAGGTCGAGGTCGGTGCCACCGTCGCCGTCGTCGAGGGCGATGGCGCCGCCCCCGCCGAGCCGCCCGCGGTGGCGAAGGACGAGGCGCAGGCCCCCGCCGAGGCGGCGCCCGCCGCACCGGCGGAGATCGCGGCCGACGCCGGAGCGCCTCCGGCCGACGGCGCCGGTGCGCCGACGGAGGTGGACGCTGTTGCGCCGCCGCCGCCGCCGGAGGCCGCGCCACCGCGCGAAGGCCGCCGCGTGAAGGCATCGCCTCTCGCTCGCCGGATGGCGAGAGAGCGCGGGGTGGATCTCGGGTCGCTGCGCGGCACGGGTCCCGAGGGGCGGATCCTCGCCGAGGACGTCGAGCGCGCGGCGGCCGCGGGCCCGGCCGCGCCGGCACCCGCCGCGATGCCCGCAGCGGAGGTCGAGGTCGTCCAGCTCACGTCCGTCCGGAAGACGATCGCGCGCCGGCTGACCGAGGCATGGACGGCGCCGGTCTTCCAGCTCGGCGTGAGCGCGGACATGAGCGAGGCGCTCGCGCTCCGGGAGGAGCTGGTCGAGCGGCTTGCCGAAGGCGACGTGAAGCCCACCGTCAACGACGTGCTCGTCAAGCTGACGGCGGTCGCACTGACGCGCCACACGCCCGTCAACGCGACGTTCAGCGGCGAGGAGATCCAGCGTCATCCGAGCGCGAACGTCGGGATCGCGGTCGCGGCCCCCCAGGGCCTCGTCGTGCCGGTGATCCGCGGCGCAGAGCGGCTCACGGTGCAGGAGATCGCGCGCGTGCGCGGCGACCTCGTGAGCCGCTCCCGCGACAACAAGCTCACGCTGCCGGATCTCGAGGGCGGCACGTTCACGATCTCGAACCTGGGGATGTTCGGCGTCGAGTCGTTCACCGCGGTTCTCAATCCTCCGCAGGTGGCGATCCTCGCGGTCGGCGCGGTGAAGGACGAGGTCGTCGTCCGGGACGGCGAGCTCGAGGTCGCGCCCATCGTCCGCCTGATGCTGACGTGCGACCACCGAGCGATCGACGGCGCCGACGGCGCGCAGTTCCTGCAGACGCTCGTCGCGCTCGTCGAGCAGCCGACGCTCGCGCTGTGACCGGCGGGAACGGGACGATCGTCGTCCGCAGAGGCGGCGCGCAGGACGTCCGCTTCCTCCGCGACATGCTCCATCACGCGTACTACTGGAAGGAGCGGGCCCCCGACACCGGCCCCGGGCCGGTCGCGCTCTACGTGAAGGCGTGGGGTCGCCCCGGCGACACGGCGGTGATCGCGATCGACAAGGGCTTCCCGGTGGGCGCCGCCTGGTACCGGCTGTTCGACACCGACCGGCCCGGCTACGGATTCGTCGACGAGCAGACGCCCGAGCTCGCGATCGCGGTCGTGCCGAACGCGCGCGGCAAGGGCGTCGGCACCGCGTTGCTCGAGGCGTTGCTACGAGACGCCCGCGCGGCCGGCTACCCGACCATCTCGCTCAGCGTCGACCGCGCGAACGCCGGCGCGATCGAGCTCTACGGGCGCCACGGCTTCGAGCAGGTCGCGGAGGACGACGACTCCGTCACGATGCTCGCGCACCTCGACACGCCGACCTCGCAAACGACCGAAGGGACCGAAACCGCATGAACGTCGACGTCGCCGTCCTCGGAGGCGGCCCCGCCGGGTACACCGCCGCGATCCGGGCGGCGCAGCTGGGGGGCAAGGTTGCCTGCATCGAGCAGGAGCCGGCACTGGGAGGCACGTGCCTTCGCGTCGGGTGCATACCGACGAAGGCCTGGGTGCAGAGCGCCCACGCCTACCACGACGCGCAGGAGACGTTTGCGAAGCTCGGCGTCGTCACGCCGGAGCCGCGGCTCGAGTTCGGGACGGTCGCCTCGTGGAAGGACGCGGTGGTCGACCAGATGACGGGCGGGATCGCGTCGCTCTTCAAGGCGAACGGCGTCGAGTGGGTGAGGGGCAAGGGCACCTTCACGGGCCCGAACACGATCGCCGTCGAGGGCGCCGAGGAGATCACCTTTACGAGCGCCGTCGTCGCGACGGGCTCGTTTCCGCTTCGTCCGCCGATCCCCGGCCTCGACTCGCCGCGATGCGTCGACTCGACCGGCCTGCTGGGCCAGACCCGGGTCCCGGCGCGGCTCGTCGTGCTCGGCGGCGGGATCATCGGCTGCGAGTTCGCCTCGATCTTCAACCGCTTCGGGAGCGAGGTCACGATCATCGAGATGCTCCCGAACCTGATCCCGGGCGAGGACGTCGACGCCTCGAAGGAGCTCGAGAAGGCGTTCCGCAAGCGTGGCATCACGCAGCACCTCGCGAAGCAGTGCACCCAGGTCGACGATCACGACGACCACCTCACCGTCCACTTCGGCGACGGGGAGACGGTCGACTGCGACGTGATGCTCGTCTCCGTCGGCCGGGCCGCTCTCGTCGAGGGCGTCGGGCTCGAGGCGGCGGGCGTCGCGTTCGACCGCAAGGGCATCGGCACCGACGACCACCGCCGCACGAACGTCCCGCACATCTACGCGGCGGGCGACGTCGCGGGCTACTGGCAGCTCGCGCACACCGGCTTCCGCGAGGGCGAGGTCGCCGCCGAGAACGCGATGGGGCACGAGTCGATGATGGGCGAGCCTGCGGTGCCTCGCCCGATCTACACCGATCCAGAGATCGCGGGCGTCGGGCTCACCGAGGCGCAGGCGCGGGAGCAGCACGGCGACGACGTGGTCGTCGGCCGCGCACCGTGGACCGCGATCGCGCGTGCGGTGATGTCCGGCGACACCACCGGCTGGGTGAAGACGATCCACGAGTCGAAATACGGCGAGCTCCTCGGCGTGGTGATCGTGGGCCCGCACGCCACCGACCTGATCGGTGAGGCCGTGGTCGCGCTCGACGCCGAGTCGACGATCGAGACCGTGGGGGACGGTGTCGCGCCGCACCCGACGCTTGCGGAAGGCCTCAAGGAGGCGGCGCTCGTCGCGCTCGGCCGGCCGATCCACCTCGTCGCGAAGCGGCGCAAGCAGGAGACGGAGTAGGCTCCGGCCATGCGCGACCGGAAGACCGCACTCATGTGGGCCGTCGCCTGGTGGTTCGGCCGCCGCTGGCTCAGGCGGCGCGCCGCGCTCGCAGTCGCGGGCGTCGCGAGCGGCGCCGCTGCCCGTCGCGGGAAGCTCCGCGCCGTGGCAGGTGCGCTCCTCCTCGTCGGAGCGCTTGCGACGGGTTTCGTGGTCTGGCGCCGTCTCGCCGGCGGCGGCGAGCCCGAGTGGGTGACGCCGGAGCCGGTCGCGGCCCCGCCTCCGACGATTCCGGACGCCGCCTCCACGTGAGCCCGTCCGTCGAACCCCGGTCGGAGCTGATCCGCCCGGCGCTCGACGGCCTCGTTCCCTACGAGCCCGGCAAGCCGGTCGAGCTCGTCCAGCGCGAGCTCGGACTCGAGCGCGTCGTCAAGCTGGCGTCGAACGAGGGGCCCTTCGGGCCCTTCCCGGCCGCGATCGAGGCCATCAGCCGGGCATTGCCGGAGTCGAACCGCTATCCGGACGGCGGCTGCTACCGCCTGCGCGAGACGCTCGCGGAGCGACACGGCGTCGGATTCGACGAGGTGATCGTCGCCGCAGGCGCCGACGCGGTGATCGGGTACGTCTGCCAGTCGACGCTCGACCCCGGTGACGAGATCGTGACTCCGTGGCCGTCGTTCCCGAGCTACGTCCTCGACCCGCTCAAGGCAGGCGCCGTGACGGTGCGCGTCGAGCTGGACGGGGGCAGGGTCGACGTCGACGCGCTCCTCGCCGCCGTGACGCCGCGCACGAAGCTCGCATTCGTCCCGACCGTGAACAACCCGACGGGGACGATGACCGCGCGCGACGAGCTGCTCCGCTTCCTCGACGGCGTCCCCGAGCACGTCCTCACGGTCGTCGACGAGGCGTATTTCCAGTACGTCGAGGATCCGTCGTTCCCGGACGCGATCGATGAGGCCGCGGCGCGTGGACGCAACGTGCTGGCGCTGCGCACCTTCTCGAAGATCTTCGGCCTCGCTGGGCTCCGTATCGGGTACGGCGTCGGGCCGTCCGATGTGATCTCGGCGATGCGCAAGGTGCAGCGCGCGTTCGACGTCACGACCCCCGCGCAGGAGGCCGCGCTCGCGAGTCTCGACGACGACGCCGAGATCGAGAGGCGCCGTGTGGTCAACCGCGAGGCGATGGCGGCGCTGGAGACGGTGCTCCGCGAGCACGGCTTCGATCCGGTCGGCCCGGCTGCCGGCAACTTCCTCTTCGTCGACGTGGGCGAGGACGCGGCGGCGCTCGACCAGCGGCTTCTCCGGCGTGGAGTGATCGTCCGCCCCATGGGCTCGTTCGGGGCTCCCTCCGCTCTGCGGATCAGCGCGGGCACGCCCGAGGAGATCGCGTTCCTCGGTGCGCAGCTCGACGCGGTCTTCTCGAAGGCCTAACGACGCCCGCCGGAGTCCTCGGTACCGTTCAGCCCTCGGGCGCGTGGGCGCCCTCGTCCACATGCGAACGACGCTGAAGAGAGGAGTCGGCCGCGGCGCCACGGTCAACGGCAACGGGCGCGCTGCCCTTCCGCCGGCACCGCTCGGACCGGTCACGGTGTATCGGCAACCGCCGCCGCCGCCCCGTAAGGGCCGCTCGCTGGCGCTGCAGATCCTCGGCTGGTCGGCGCTCGTCCTCGCGGTGCTGATCGGCGGCACCGCGGGCGGCGCATACCTCTACCTCCACGAGTCGGTCGCCGCGGTCGCGCCGAAGACGGCGGAGGTGAAGAAGGCGCTCGCGAAGCTGGACGTCGCGCTCCCCGGTGAGCCCGCGACGGCCCTCATGATCGGCTACGACCACCGCGCCGACGAGGGCAAGAACACGCCGTCCCGCTCGGACACGCTGATGCTCGTGCGCGCGGATCCCGGCGAGAAGACGATCTCCCTGCTCTCGTTCCCGCGCGACCTCAGCGTGGAGATCCACTGCCCCGGCCATACGCCGTTCGTGTCGAAGATCAACGCCGCGTATGCCACGTGTGGCCCGACGGGCGCCGTGCAGACGGTGAGGGACCTCACAGGCGTCCCGATCAACTACATCGTCACCGTCAACTTCCGGGGCTTCCGGCAGCTGGTCGACAAGCTCGGCGGAGTGTGGCTCGACGTCGATCGCCGGTACTTCAACGACCACGGCGGGCCGACCGGCTACGCGAAGATCAACCTGCAGCCCGGCTACCAGCACATGAACGGCACGAGGGCGCTCGACTTCGTGCGCTTCCGCCACACCGACTCGGACGTGTACCGGACGGCGCGCCAGCAGCTGTTCGTCCGCGCGTTCAAGGATCAGATCGAGTCGGCGTTCTCCGTCACGAAGCTGCCGCAGGTGATCAAGGTCGTCACCTCCAACGTCGAGGTCGGCCAGGGCGGCGGCAAGGACGTGAGCGCGAAGACGGTGCTCAGGTACGCGTTGCTCGCGTACGCGCTGCCGGCGGGGCACACGTTCCAGGCGAGGATCGACGGCCTCGAGGGCTTCGCCGACCTGACGACGTCGCCCGAGAACATCCAGCGTGCGGTGCGCGAGTTCCGGAACCCCGACGTCGATTCGCCGCGCAAGGCGACCGCCGTCGCGCTCGGCGAGAAGCTCAAGGTGAGGACGCCGGCTCCGCGCGAGACGAGCGTGCTCGTGCTCAACGGCAACGGCGTCGAGGGCTCCGCCTCGTCCGCCAGCTACCTCCTCTCGCAGCGCGGCTACCGCATGCTCGTGCCCGCGAACGGCCAACCGGCCAACGCGCCGAACTACGACTACTTCCGCACCCAGGTCTACTTCGACCCGCGGGTCACGGGCGCGAAGCCCGCCGCGAAGAAGGTGGCCGGCCTGTTCGGCTCCGCAGACGTCGGGAAGCTGACGCGGAAGATCCGCGCCCTCGGGAACGACGCGATGCTCGTCGTCGTCCTCGGCCAGACGTTCCACGGGCGCCTCGCCTCGGCGCCGATCGACCAGACGCCGCAGCGCGAGCCTGCGAGCGTCGTCTCGGGCGCGAGCGCCGCGGTCGACCTCCTGCGCCAGTACCGCAGGCAGATCGACTTTCCGCTGATGGTCCCGACGAAGATCGAGCGGTCGTCGTGGATCGACCGGGAGATGCCGATCCGCACGTACTGGATCGACCCCGAGAAGAAGCACCGCGCCGTCCGCCTGACGTACCGCCTCGGCAGCAACGAGTACTGGGGCGTCCAGATGACCGACTGGGAGGACGCGCCGGTGCTCTCCGGACGCAACTTCGTGCGCAAGATCGGCGGCCGCCGCTACGAGCTCTACTACAACGGCCCGCACCTGCACATGGTGGTGCTCCAGACCGACGGCGCCACGTACTGGGTCGTCAACTCGCTCCTCGACCGGCTCTCGAACGAGACGATGATCGCGATCGCGAAAGGCCTGCAGCCGCTCGCGAAGGTCGGCAAGACCTAACGCGCGCCGCCGCCGCGACTATCGTCCGCGCGAGCATGAGCGACCAGGGGAAGCGGATCGCCGTCTTCGGGGCGGGGTACGTCGGGCTCGTGACCGGAGCATGCTTCGCGGAGCTCGGGCACACCGTCACCGTGCGTGACGTCGTGGAGGAGAAGATCGCGGCGCTCCGGCGCGGCGAGGTGCCGATCTACGAGCCCGGGCTCGACGAGCTGCTCGCGCGGAACCGCGAGCGCATGACCTTCACCCTGGACGTCGGGGAGGCGATCGACCGCGCCGACTTCCTCTACGTCGCGGTCGGAACGCCGCCGACCTACTCGGGCGACGCGGACCTCTCCGCGGTCTGGACGGTCGTCGACGAGCTTCCTGCTCTCGACCGCAGGATCGTGATCGCGATGAAGAGCACCGTCCCGGTGGGGACGGGCGAGAAGGTTCGGCATCGCCTCGACGAGCGCGGACTGGGCCACGTCGGCTACGTCTCGAATCCCGAGTTCACCGCGGAGGGCACCGCGGTCAAGGACTTCATGGAGCCCGACCGGATCGTGATCGGCGCATTCGCGGACGCCGACGCCGACGCGGTCGAACGACTCCATCGCGGGATCGACGCGCCCGTCGTCCGGGCCGACGTCGCCTCCGCCGAGATGATCAAGCTCGCCGCGAACGCCGCGCTCATGACGCGCATCTCGTTCATCAACGAGATCGCGAACGTCTGCGAGGCGACGGGCGCCGACGTCGTGAAGGTCGCGGAGGGCATCGGGCACGACCGTCGCATCGGCAAGAGCTTCCTCCGGGCGGGGGTCGGCTTCGGCGGCTCGTGCTTTCCGAAGGACTCCCTCGCGCTCAAGCAGCTCGCGGCGAACTCGGGCTACCACTTCCAGGTGCTGAACGCCGTGATCGAGGTCAACGAGCTCCAGAAGCGTCGGGTGATCGGAAAGCTCAGGCAGGTGCTCGGCCCGCTCCGCGGCAGGCGCATCGCGCTGCTCGGGCTCGCCTTCAAGCCGAACACGGACGACACGCGCGAGGCGCCGGCCTTCGTGCTCGCCGGGCGGCTCCTCGCCGAGGGCGCCGACGTCGTCGCCTGGGACCCGATCGCCCACGCGGACGGGCTGCACGGCGTCCAGCAGGTGGCGACCGTCGAGGACGCCGCCCGCGATGCGGACGCCGTCGTGCTCGTCACCGAGTGGCCCGAGCTCCACGACGTCGACTGGCGGGCCGTCGCCGGCGCGATGCGCCGGCCGGTGTTCGTCGACGGTCGCAACATGCTCGACCCCGACGCGATGCGCTCTGCAGGCTTCAGCTACGACGCGATCGGCCGCGCCGCGCCGGCGAACGGCTCGCCGGCCGATGGCTGATGGAGGCGATCGTCCTCGCCGGCGGGAAGGCCGAGCGGCTCGGCGACGCCGCCGGCGGGGCGCCGAAATCCCTCGTCCCGGTCGGTGGCCGGCCGCTGCTCGCCTGGCAGATCGGCCGTCTGGCGCGGGCGGGCGTGGGGCGGGTCATCGTCAGCTGCCTCGGCGGCCAGGAGGAGGCGTTCCTCGAGCGGCTGACCGACGTCGGCGTCGAGCTCGCCTGCGCCGGCGAGCCCGAACGGCTCGGACGCGGCGGAGGCATCCGCTATGCGGCCGGCCAACGACGGGAGACCGGCGACGTGTTCGCGATGAACGGCGACGAGCTCGTCGACGTCGACTTCGGCGCCTTGCTCGAGCGGCACCGGTCAACGGGGGCCGCGGCGACGGTGACCGTCGCGCAGCCGCCGTCGCAGTTCGGGCAGGTCGACCTGACCGACGACGACGTCGTGACGGGCTTCCACGAGGTATCGCGCGTCCCGTACTGGGTCAACTGCGGGATCTACGTCCTCTCGGAGGCGGCGCTCGCGCGGTTTCCCGCCAAGGGCGACCACGAGACGACAGCGTTCCCGGAGCTCGCCGCGGAGCGGAAGCTGCGGGCCTTCCGCCACACCGGCCTCTGGCTGACCGTGAACACGCCGAAGGAGCTCCGCCGCGCCGACGAGTACGTCGCGGCGCATCCGGAGTGGCTCGCATGAGCAGCCGCTTCGCCGTCGAGCCGCGTCGCGTCGAGAAGCCGTGGGGGTGGGAGCTCGTCTGGGCGGAGACCGAGGGGTACGTCGGGAAGCTCCTCTTCGTACGCGCCGGCCACTCCCTGAGCCTCCAGTACCACGAGGTGAAAGACGAGGCGTGGCTCGTCCAGGAGGGCCGCGCGTCGCTCGAGCTCGGCGACGTCGACGGCCCGCTCGAGACGACCGAGATCGGCCCGGGCGACGCGTTCCGCTACCGCCCCGGCACCGTGCACCGCGTGACTGCGATCGAGGACACGCTGATCGTCGAGGTCTCGACCCCGCATCTCGACGACGTCGTGCGGCTCGAGGACCGCTACGGCCGCGAGGGCACGAGCGCGCCCTGAGGCCCGGCGACTGCCCCCTTCGCGCATGCGGAGCGGGCCGACGTCGCCGCGCACCCCGGCGAGGTGACGTCTGAGCTCGCGTACCTTGACATGACTGTGGTAAGGTTCGCGCGCGTTGGAGGCCTACACCGTCAGCCAGGCGGCGGAGCGCACCGGGTGGTCGCCCCGCATGCTCCGCTACCTCGAGTCCACGGGGCTCGTGATCCCGGAGCGAAGCGCATCCGGATATCGCCGGTACGGCGAGCCGGAGCTCGAGCTCCTGCGCGACCTGGCAAACCTGCGACGTCGCTTCGAGGTCGAGCTGGACGACGTCGCGTTCGTCGTCCGGCTTCGGCGCGAGCCGCAGCTGCGAGACGCCGTCGAGCGCTGGCTTGCCGGTGCCACCGTCCCCGCGGAGGGCGCGAGTGAGGCCGACTGGATCGCCTGGGAGCAACGCAAGCACGAGCGTCTGCTCGTAGCCTAGAGAGACAACGAGAGAGGAATCCATGGCAACGACCATCAAGCACGACGTGAAGGACCTCGCGCTCACGCCCGAGGGCGTGCGGCGGATCGAGTGGGCCGATCGGCAGATGCCGGTCCTCGTCGCGATCCGCGAGCGCTTCGAGCGCGAGCAGCCCCTCGCGGGCTACCGCGTCTCCGCGTGCCTGCACGTGACGACGGAGACCGCAAACCTCATGCGCACGCTGAAGGCCGGCGGCGCGGAGGTCGTCCTGTGCGCCTCGAATCCGCTCTCCACCCAGGACGACGTCGCGGCAGCGCTCGTCGAGGAGTACGGCATCGGCACGTTCGCGGTCAAGGGGGAGGACCACGACACCTACTACGCGCACCTCGAGGCCGCGATCGACCACCGTCCGCACGTCACGATGGACGACGGCGCCGACGTGATCGGGATCCTCCACTCCGCCCGGCGCGAGCAGCTCGGCGACGTGATCGCCGGCACCGAGGAGACGACGACCGGCGTGATCCGGCTCCGCGCGCTCGAGCGCGACGGCAAGCTCGGCTTCCCGGTGATCGCCGTCAACGAGGCGAAGACGAAGCACCTCTTCGACAACCGCTACGGCACGGGCCAGTCGACGATCGACGGGATCATCCGCGCGACCAACGTCCTGCTCGCCGGACGCACCTTTGTCGTTGCGGGCTACGGCTGGTGCGGGCGAGGCGTCGCGATGCGCGCCAAGGGGCACGGGGCGCACGTGGTCGTCACCGAGGTCGATGCGATGAAGGCGCTCGAGGCCGTGATGGACGGCTTCCAGGTGATGCCCATGGCGAGGGCCGCGGAGATCGGCGACGTCTTCGTCACCGCGACGGGCGACAAGCACGTCGTCTCCAGGGAGCACATCGACCGGCTCAAGGACGGCGCGATTCTCGCGAACACCGGCCACTTCAACGTCGAGATCGACATCCCGGCCCTGCGCTCGCTCGCGACCGAGACCCGTGAGGCACGCGCGTTCGTGGAGGAGTTCACGCTCGCCGACGGCCGCAAGGTCTACCTCCTCGCCGAGGGGCGCCTCGTCAACCTCGCGGCGGCGGAGGGGCACCCGGCTCAGGTGATGGACCTGTCGTTCGCGAACCAGGCGCTCGCCGCCGAGCACGTGATCACGAACGCCGCCTCGCTCGAGCGGAAGGTCTACGACGTCCCGCAGGAGATCGACGACGAGATCGCGCGGCTCAAGCTGGCGACGATGGGCGTCGCGATCGACCAGCTGACCGAGGAGCAGGCGGCGTATCTCGCGTCGTGGGATGAAGGAACCTGAATCGACGCCGTAGCCGTGGGGGCGAGACTAGTCTCGCCCCCACGCGTGTCCGAGCTCGCCCCAGACCAGATCGTCCGCCTCGAGGACGACGCCGTCGTCGTCCTCGACCAGCGCCGCCTGCCGGACGAGGAGGTCGAGCTTCGCTGCCTGAGCGCCGCCGAGGTCGCGCAGGCGATCCGCGTGCTGGCCGTGCGCGGCGCGCCGGCGATCGGGGTCGCCGCCGCCTACGCCCTCGCGCTCGCGGCGGAGCGCGGCGAGGATCTCGACGCCGCCCGCGCAACGCTCGCGGCCTCGCGGCCGACCGCGGTCAACCTGCGCTGGGCGCTCGACGCGATGCGCGACGAGCCGAGCCGTGAGCGAGCCGGGCAGATCCACGAGGCGGAAGTCGAGCGGTGCCGCGCGATGGGAGCGCACGCAGTCGCGCTCTTCGCGTCCGGGACGCGGGTGCTGACGCACTGCAACGCCGGCGGCCTCGCGACCGGCGGGTACGGGACGGCGCTCGGCGCGATCCGCGCCGCCCACGACGCCGGCCTCGTCGATCATGTCTGGGTCGACGAGACACGGCCGCTCCTCCAGGGCGCCCGGCTCACCGCCTGGGAGCTCGAGCGACTCGGGATTCCACACGCCGTGATCGCCGACGCTGCGGCGGCCTCGTTCATGGCCCGCGGCGAGGTCGATCTCGTCGTGACCGGCGCGGACCGGATAGCGGCGAACGGCGACACCGCCAACAAGGTCGGCACGTACGGCCTGGCCGTCGCCGCCTCGCACCACGGACTGCCGCTCGTCGTCGTCGCGCCGACGTCGACGCTCGATCGCCGCGCTGCGACGGGGGACGCGATTCCCATCGAGGAGCGCGACGGGGCCGAGATCACGCCGCGCTTCGCCGCGCGCAACCCGGCCTTCGACGTCACTCCCGCCTCACTCGTCGCGGCCATCGTCACGGAGCGCGGCGTCCACCGTGCGCCCTACGCGGCGACGCTCCCGCGCGAGACCGCCGCGGCGCGATGATCCTCGACCAGCTCGATCCCGAGACCCTGTCCGTTCTCGAGCGCTACGGATTCGACGCCGAGACGTTCGAGCGGCTCCGGGCGGCCGTCGCCTCCGCCGAGCTCTCGCCCGAGACGAACCTCGCGGCCGGCGCGGTCGAGCCACCGCGGGACGACGACCTGACGCGGCTGCCCGCGCCCGGCTCGGCCGAGTGGGCGGAGGCGCGCCGTGCCGGCATCGACGCGCTCGCGGCGGGAAGGGTGGCCCAGGTCGTCCTCGCGGGGGGGATGGCCACTCGCTTCGGCGGCGTGGTCAAGGGAGCCGTGGAAGCGCTCGACCGCCGTAGCTTCCTCTCCTGGAAGCTCGGCGAGACGGCGCGACTCGGCGAGGCGCTCGGCGTCGAGATCCCCGTCGCGCTGATGACCAGCTTCCAGACCGAGGAGGCCACCCGCGCCCACGTTGCCACGCTCGGGGTTCCCGAGCCGCTGTGGTTCTCGCAGTTCGTCTCGCTGCGGCTGACGGAGGACGGCGAGCTCTTCCTTGAGGACGGCGCGCCGTCGCTCTACGCGCCCGGCCACGGCGACCTGCTGCCCGCGCTCCGGCGCTCGGGGACGCTCGACGAGCTCCGGCGGCGCGGAGTCGAGCACGTCGCCGTCTCGAACGTCGACAACCTCGGCGCGCGTCTCGACCCCGTCGTCGTCGGCGCCCACCTCCTGGCCGCCCGGCCGATGACGGCGGAGGCCGCACGCAAGGAGGGCGACCTGGGAGGCGCCCCCGCGCGCGTCGGCGGGCGCCTCGGCCTCCTCGAGGGGCCGCAGTTCCCCTCCGGCTTCGACCAGGACCGCATCGAGGTCTTCAACACCAACACGACCACGCTGAGGCTCGACGCGATCGACCGGGACTTCGACCTGCGCTGGCTGTACGTCCGGAAGTCGGTCGACGGCCGCGCGGCCGTCCAGCTCGAGCGCCTGTACCACCAGATCTCGTGGGAGCTCGACACGACGTATCTCGTCGTGCCGCGCTCCGGCCCGCGGGGACGGTTCTTCCCCATCAAGGAGCGTCCTGATCTCCAGGCGGCGCAGGCGGATCTGCGGGAGATGCTCTCCGCCTCGGTGCTCGAGCCGTAGACGTCGTCGATCCGGCACGAAAGCGGCACGATCCCGTGACGCGTGGCCCCGTACCGTCGAGGGATGGGCCCGCTCGGCCTCGTGCTTCCGTCCCGGTGCGCCGGCTGCGGCATCCCCGGCCGCGCGCTCTGCGAGTCGTGCCTCTCCCGCCTCGTCAGCATCGCCCCGCCGGTCTGCGAGCGCTGCGGGTGTCCCGGCGCGTGGCCCGTGCGGAGGTGCGCGGAGTGCGCGGGGCGAAGGCTCGCGTTCGCGCGGGCGCGGAGTGCGATCGTCTACGACGCCCGCTCGCGGCCGCTCGTCGCCGCCTGGAAGGAACGCGGCCGCCGCGACCTCGCCCGCGTGTTCGCCTCGATCGTGGACGACGTCGTCGTGCGTCCGGACGCCGACGTCGTGACCTACGTCCCGGGCGATCGCGAACGAGGTCGTGAACGAGGGCACGTCCCGGCGGCCCAGCTCGGACGCGCGCTCGGCGCGCTCTGGGGTATCCCGGCGAGGCCGTTGCTCGTCCGGGCGGCGGGCTCACGGCGGCAGGCGGGGCTTCCGCGCGCCGAGCGGCGCCGCAACGTGCGCGGCGCTTTCGCCGCACGTTCCGAGGCGCCGGCGAGAGTCGTTCTCGTGGACGACGTCTACACGACGGGCGCCACCGCGTCGGCCTGCTCGACGGTCCTGCGGCGGGCCGGCGCGCGGCGCGTGGACGTCGTCTGCCTTGCGCGCGCGGTGCGCTAGCGTGGAGGTGAGCAACCAGAGGAGGCGCCATGCGACTGCAGGTCACGGTGCGACGGGGGCACGTCAACGACGGGGTCCGGAGCTACGTGGAGTCGAAGTTCGCCAAGCTCGGGAAGCGCCTCCACGAGTCGACCCTCGTCGCCGTCGTGCTCGACCGGGAGCGAAACCCCAGGATCGCCGACGACCACGTGGTCGAGGCGGAGGTCCATGTCAAGGGCCCGAACCTGCACGGGCGCGAGGCGGCGGCGAGCTTCGAGGCCGCGACGGACCGGCTCGTCGACAAGCTGGAGCGTCTCGTCGAGCGCGAGCGGGACAAGAAGGTGCACGAGCCCCGCCGGCGCGCGCAGGGTGCAGCTCCGCCGGAGCCGGTGCCGGTCGAAGAGATCGAGCAGGCGCTGCGCAGCGAGATCTAGCCGGTGCGGGCTCCGCACGATCCCGGGCCGCACTGGGGGGAGGTCGGGATCCACGGGCTGCACCGCCACCGCGAGTGGGACATCGTGGCGACGGTGGACGCGCCCGGCATCGACGGCGAGGAGGCCCTGTTCGTGATGCTCGACGACGGTCGTATCGTCGTCGAGGAGGGAGCCGCGGATCCCGAGGGGCTCAGGAGGGCCGTCTCGCTGACGCCGCCGTTCCGCGCTCACGCCGTGCGTCGCGCAGCGGGCCTCTGGGTCGTCGGCGCGCGGCGTATCGAGACGGTGACCCTCGCCGACGATCCCGGAGGAGACGCGGTCGAGCTCGCATGGGACGGCGGCGAGCGCACGGTCCGGATCGACGGCGAGCCCACGCTCGCGGGCGTGCCCGAGCTCGAGCGCCTCGGGGCGTCGCGGCACCGCACATACGTCGTGACCGCAACCCGACTCCTGGGCTCCGTCTGGGACGTCGCGGTCGCGCCGCTCTGACGTCTCAGACGGGCGGGCCGGAGCGCCAGCTCACCGCGCCGCCGGTCGCCCAGGCCGAGCCCCAATCCGTGGAGAACAGCATCGGCTGCCACGGCTCGAGCGGCATGGTGCGAAGCAGGGTGTCGTCGCTCGTGGCGATCTGCCGGGCCCGAGCCTGTGTGCCGTGCCGGTAGACGAGCGTCCCCTGCCGGTAGTCGAGGAGGAGCGCTCCGGTGGGAAGCGCGACCTTGGTGCCGCCCGCGAGCGGGCCGACGTTCACGGTCGTCCCGACCTGGACGAGCGGTCCGACGAGCGCGAACGCGATCGCGCGCACCGTCGAGGGCGCGTACTGGTCGGTGCGGAGCACCGTGCCGGTCTTCGAGAGAAGCACGAGCCTGCCGTCGGCGAGCGCAGCGAGCACGCGCGCGGCGCCGACACCCGTGCCGGAGGTGAGGAGCCGCACCGGGCTCCCGACGCTGGTCCTGAAGAGCCGAGCGCCTGACGCGCTCACGTAGGTGATCGTGCCGCCGACGGCGTACGGCACTCCTTCGTCCGTGCCCGCGCCGAGCACGATCGCCGGCGGCGCCCCCGTCTCGCTGGAGGCGAAGGCGAGGCGCAGCGGCGTCTTCCGCGTCGGTGTCGCGGTCCACAGCTGATAGTCCGTGATGTTGCCGCCGATGTTCGTGACCCAGAAGACCCGCCTGCCGGTGGTCGAGACCTGGGCGATGCCGTACCCGCCGCTCGGGTTCTCCTCGCAGCCGAGGATCGTGCGTTTGCCGAACGACCAGAGCGACCTCGTGCCGGTGTCCCAGAGCCGGATCTCCCCGCAGCCTCGTGGTGTCCGGGCGACTGCGTAGACGACCGACCGGTGCGTGACGGAGAGCGCCGTGACCGGCGCCCCGTTCGTCACCGTCCTGCCAGGCGTCAGGAGCGCCGCCGCGGTCGCCGGGACGGCCAGCGAGGCCAGCAGCCCGACGAGGACGATCCTGCGCACGACCGAATCATGTTCCCGGCTCGTGACGGCGCGATGAGGAGACCGTTCGGAGAATGTGCGCGGCCGTTGCGGCGCGGATCAGACGGTACCCTCTGACCATGCCCAACCAGAGCTTCGGTCGCTTCGAGAAGGTGCTCCGCATCGGTGAGGGCCGGCGGCTCAAGCGCCTCGCGGAGCAGGCCGCGTACATCACCTCCCTGGAGCCGGACTTCGAGGCGCTCTCGGACGCCGAGCTCCTCGCGAAGACCGCGGAGTTCAGGGAGCGGATCGAGAACGGCGAGAGCCTCGACGACGTGCTCTACGAGGCCTTCGCGGCCGTGCGCGAGGCACGAAAGCGCGAATCCGGGCAGCGGCTCTTCGACGTCCAGCTGATGGGCGGGATCGCGCTCCACGAGGGCGGCATCGCCGAGATGAAAACCGGCGAGGGGAAGACGTTCGTCGCGAGCGCGCCGCTGTACCTCAACGCGCTCGCCGGCGACAACGTGCACCTCGTGACCGTGAACGACTATCTGGCAAAGCGCGACGCCGAATGGAACAAGCCGGTCTACGACCGCCTCGGTGTGAGAGTCGCCTGGATCGAGAACATGATGCCGTTCGCAGACCGGCGCGATGCCTACGCGGCGGAGATCACCTACGGGACGAACTCCGAATTCGGGTTCGACTACCTGAGAGACAACATGGCCGTCGCGCTCGAGGGGACGGTGCAGCGCGGTCACACCTACGCGATCGTCGACGAGGTCGACTCGATCCTGATCGACGAGGCGCGGACGCCGCTGATCATCTCCGGCGAGCCGGAGACGGCGGCCAAGACGTACTACGACTTCGCCCGCGTCGTCCGCGACCTCGAGGGCGCCCCGCTCACGCGGAAGGCGATGAAGGGCGAGGACGAGACGGAGCTCTCGGGCGCCGACTTCCTCTACGACGAGAAGTTCAAGACGGTGTCGCCCGCGCAGACCGCTCTCGACAAGGTCGAGCGCGCGCTCGGGATCGACAACCTCTACGACCCGCGGAACGTCCAGCTCGTCAACCACCTCACGCAGGCGCTCAAGGCGCAGTCGCTCTACAAGCGCGACGTCGACTACGTCGTGCAGGACGGCGAGGTGAAGATCGTCGACGAGTTCACGGGCCGGATCATGGAGGGGCGTCGCTGGAGCGAGGGCCTGCACCAGGCGATCGAGGCCAAGGAGGGCGTGCCGATCCGCGAGGAGAACGTCACCCTCGCGACCATCACCCTCCAGAACTACTTCCGCCTCTACGAGAAGCTCGCCGGCATGACCGGGACGGCGAAGACGGAGGAGAAGGAGTTCGTCGAGATCTACAACCTCCACGTGGTCGAGATCCCGACGAACGTCCCCGTCGCGCGAAAGGACGAGAACGACTTCATCTTCAAGACGAAGGACGCCAAGTGGGGCGCCGTCGTCGAGGACATCGTCGAGCGGCACGACGACGGCCAGCCGGTGCTCGTCGGCACGATCGCGGTCGAGACGTCCGAGTACCTCTCGGAGCTCCTCACGCGACGCGGTATCCCGCACAACGTCCTGAACGCGAAGGAGCACGAGCGCGAGGGGGAGATCATCAAGGACGCCGGGCAGCCGGGGGCCGTGACGATCGCGACCAACATGGCCGGCCGCGGCGTCGACATCAAGCTCGGCGAGGGCGTGCTCGACGTCGGCGGGCTGTACGTACTGGGCACCGAGCGCCACGAGTCGCGCCGGATCGACAACCAGCTGCGCGGCCGCTCCGGGCGTCAGGGCGACCCCGGCGAGACGCGCTTCTACCTCTCCGCCCAGGACGACCTCGTGCGGCTGTTCGCCGGCGACCGGATCCACGGGATCATGGAGCGCTTCAAGATCCCGGAGGACCAGCCGATGGAGGCGTCGATCCTCTCGCGTCAGATCGAGAACGCGCAGAAGAAGGTCGAGGAGCAGAACTTCGTCTCACGCAAGAACGTCCTCAAGTACGACGACGTGATGAACACGCAGCGCATGGTGATCTACGAGCAGCGCCGCCGCGTGCTCGAGGGTGACGACCTGTCGGACGAGATCGAGGGCTGGATCGAGGAGGTCATCGGGGCCAACGTCGCGCAGTTCACCGACGCCGAGACGACCGACGAGTGGGATCTCGCCGGCCTCGTCGCGCAGATGCATGCGCTCTACGGCACGGACATCACCGTCGACGAGCTTCGCGCCGAGGTCAACGTCGACAGCCGCGACGCCCTCGCCGAGGAGTTCGTCGGCGACGCGCTCGACACGTACGCCGAGCGCGAGGAGTCGTTCGGCGCGGAGCTGATGCGCGAGATCGAGCGCTACGTGATCCTCCAGATCGTCGACACGCGGTGGCGCGAGCATCTCGACTCGATGGACTACCTGCGTGAGGGTGTCCACCTGCGTGCGATGGCGCAGAAGGATCCGCTCGTCGAGTACCGCGGCGAGGGTCACGCGATGTTCGAGGAGCTCGGCCGCGCGATCCGCGAGGAGGTCGTGCTGACGCTCTTCCACGTCGAGGTCCAGCAGGACGAGGCGGAGGAGCAGCTGCAGCCCGTCGCTGCGCCGCAGGCCCTCGCCTACGAGCACGAGCAGCTGCAGGGCGCCGACGCGATCGCCGCCGCAGGTGGGGGTGCCGCCACTGCGCTCGCCGCGCCGCCCTCCACGACGCCGATGGGGTCACCGAAACCCGTCGTGAACGAGCACCGCGACATCGGGCGCAACGACCCGTGCTGGTGCGGGAGCGGCAAGAAGTTCAAGCGCTGCCACGGAGCGTGATTGAGGGGGAACCCATGGTTCCCCACGAGCCCCCTCCCTCAGCGTCGTGCACGGGTAATCCGCCTGGCCTCCCGGCCGGCACAGCCGGCCTCCCTCGCAGGCGTGTGCACGGAGGCTGCAACGGCCGGTCGCGCGATCAGCTCGGCTACGATCGCGCGCATGGCAGTCACCGACGACAGACCCGTCGCCGAGCAGCTCTCGGAGCTCGGGGCCCAGCTCGCCTGGGTCCGTGACTACCTTTGACCCGGACGCGCTGAGCCGCCGGCGAACGGAGCTCGAGGAGGCGATGGGCGCCCCAGGCTTCTGGGACGACCAGGCAGAGGCGGCGCGCATCTCCACGGAGCACGCGCGCGTCACGCGCAAGCTCGAGCGCTACGAGACCCTGCGCCGAGAGGTCGACGACGCGACCGAGCTCCTCGAGCTCGACCCGGACCTCGAGGGAGAGGTCGCCGAGCAGGTCGCCCCCGTACGCGACGACCTCGCGCGGCTGCAGGAGGAGGCGCTCTTCACGGGCGAGTACGACGCAGGTGACGCCGTCGTGACGATCACCGCCGGCACGGGCGGCACCGACGCGCAGGACTGGGCGGAGATGCTCGTGCGCATGTACCTGCGCTGGACCGCCGACCGGGGCTTCCAGACCGAGGTCGTCGAGGCGAGCCCGGGCGAGGAGGCGGGGCTCAAGTCGGCGACGCTGTTCGTCCGTGGTGAGAACGCGTACGGCCTGTTCAAGGCCGAGCGCGGCGTCCATCGGCTCGTACGGCTGTCGCCGTTCGACTCCGCGCACCGGCGCCACACCGCGTTCGCCCAGGTCGTCGTCGCCCCGCTGCTTCCCGAAAGCGAGGATGTCGAGGTCGACGAGAGCGACCTGCGGATCGACACGTACCGCGCGAGCGGCGCGGGTGGGCAGCACGTCAACAAGACCGACTCGGCTGTCCGCATCACGCACCTTCCGACCGGGATCGTCGTCCAGTGCCAGAACGAGCGCTCGCAGACCTCGAACAAGGCGACGGCGATGCGGATGCTTCGCTCGCGCCTCGCCGAGCTTGCGGAGGAAGAGCGAGAGGCCGAGCTCGCGCGGGAGCGTGGCGCGAAGGTCGACGTCGGCTTCGGGAGCCAGATCCGCTCCTACGTGCTCCACCCGTACCAGATGGTCAAGGACCACCGCACCGACTTCGAGGCCGGCAACGCCCAGGGCGTCCTCGACGGCGCCCTCGACGGCTTCGTGCAGGCATACCTCCTCGCGCGCGCCGCAGGGAAGGCGTAGCCCCGTCAGGCAGTCACCGCAGCGTCTGATAGACACGCCGTCGCCGCAGCGGGATCCGTTGGCGACACATCGCCACGTTGCGGCGCCGGGGAATCCGCATCTGCGGATTCCCGCTTCGCGTGACAAAGCCAGGACTCGGCTACAATCCGGCGAACCTGAACCGGAGCGCCCGCGGGGGTCTAGCCGCGTCGAACGCTCTCGCCCGGTGCATGGACGACCTGCTCACACCTGCTTCTGACTCCACGGCCGCGCTCCTCGAGGGGCCGGAGGGCGCGGCGACCGAGACGAACGGCGCCGCCACGCCGCACGCGGCCGCGATGATCGTGTTCGAGGACGTCCGCAAGGTGTACGACCCGGACGTCGTCGCCCTCGACCGGGCCTCGTTCGTGATCGAGAAGGGCGAGTTCGTGTTCGTCGTCGGCCCCTCCGGCTCGGGCAAGTCGACGATCATCAGGCTGCTGCTGAAGGAGCTCGAGCCCACGACCGGGCGGATCATGGTCGGCGGCCGCGATCTCACGCGGCTCAAGCGCTCGAAGGTGCCTCTGCTCCGCCGCAACGTCGGCTGCGTGTTCCAGGACTTCAAGCTGCTTCGCGACCGCTCGGCCTTCGAGAACGTCGCCTACGCCTTGCGCGTCCAGGGCGAGTCGTCGACGTCGATCCGCAAGAAGGTGCCCGAGGTCCTCGCGCTCGTCGGGTTGGCGCACAAGGCGGGCTCTCGCCCGGACGAGCTCTCGGGCGGCGAGCAGCAGCGCGTCTCGATCGCCCGCGCGGTGGTCAACCATCCGCCGCTCCTCATCTGCGACGAGCCGACCGGGAACCTCGACCCCGACACGTCGGTCGGGATCATGCAGCTGCTGCACCGGATCAACACGGCCGGCACGACGATCCTGATGGTCACCCACGACCGCGAGATGGTCGACAAGATGCGCAAGCGGGTGATCGCGCTCGACACGGGGAAGGTCGTCCGCGACGAACGCCGCGGCGGGTACGAAACCGAATGAGCACGGCATGAGCCGGTTCAAGCTCGTGGTCTCCGAGGCGTTCCGCTCGATCGGCTCGAACATCTCGACGTCGTTCGCCGCGACGATGACCGTGCTGATCGGGATGTTCCTCCTCGGCCTCCTGATCGCGCTCGGCTCGTGGGTCGTCTCGTGGTCCGACCACGTCAAGGAGCAGCTCCAGGTCAAGGTGTTCTTCGTCGACGAGGTGACGCCCAAGCAGGTCAACGCGGTCGGAACGTTCCTGCGGGCGGACGACCGGATCAAGGACTACCAGTTCGTCTCCCGCACCGAGGCGCTCGTGAGGATGAAGAAGCGCTACCCGGAGCTCACGGCGAACCTGCCGACGAATCCGCTGCCCGACTCGTACGAGATCACCCCGAAGCGCGCCGAGGAAGTGAAGCAGCTCTCGGCGGCGATCCGGGCGGAGAAGTTCGCCGGGGTCGAGCGCGTGAAGGACGGGCAGCAGACCTCGAAGCGGATCCTGCAGGTGGCGCGGGTGATCGAGGTGGTGTTCCTCGTCGCCGTCGTCGTCCTGCTCGCGGCCTCCGTGCTCCTCATCGCGAACACGATCCGGCTCTCGATCTTCTCGCGGCGACGGGAGATCGAGGTGATGAAGCTCGTCGGCGCCACGAACTGGTTCGTGCGCGGCCCGTTCATGGTCGAGGGCCTCGTGTGCGGTCTCCTCGGCGCCCTTTCGGCGGTGGTGCTGCTCCTGATCGGCAAGGAAGTCGCGCTTCCCTCGATCCTGGGGCACATCGACTCATCCGACGACGTCAAGGCGCTCGGGTTCGGCCTCACCGCACTCATCCTGCTCGCCGTCGGGCTCGTCGTCGGCGCACTCGGCTCCGGCCTCACGCTGCGGCGGTACCTGAAGGTCTGAGCCAACGTCGGCGTCCGACCTTCGGACACCGACGATCGTGGAGGAAGCCCGCGGCTACGGTTGCCCGATGGCACGAAGCCGCCGTTCCCGCCCTCCGCGGCGCCCGTCGCGCGCCGCTCGCCACGCGCGCGCGAGCGGCGCCTACAAGCGTGCCGCGGTGCGGAAGGCCGAGGACCGGATCGAGATCCGCCTGCCCGAGCGCCGTCGGCCTCCGGAGAGCGTGGTGGCGCACCTCGGGCCGACGAACTCGGGTAAGACGCACGACGCGCTTGCTTTCCTCGCCGAGCGCGGCCGCGGCGTCTATGCCGGCCCGCTGCGGATGCTCGCGCAGGAGGCGCACCGTCGTCTCTCCGCCCAGCTCGGCCCCGAGCGGGTCGGCCTCGTCACGGGCGAGGAGCGGGTCGACGAGGGGGCCCCGATCCTCTGCTGCACGGTCGAGATGGCGCCCTCGTCCGGCGACGTCCTGGTGCTCGACGAGGTGCAGTGGGCCGACGACGAGGAGCGCGGCGCCGCCTGGACGCAGCTTCTGCTCGCGGGGGACTACCGGCACCTGCGGCTGCTCGGCGCGCTCGACGCGCTGCCCCTCGTCCGCCACGCCTTTCCGGACGCGGAGCTCCGCGTCCACGAGCGGAAGCTGCCGCTCGAGTTCGTCGGCGCGCGCCAGCTGCGCGCGCTGACGCCGGGGACGGTCGTCGTCGCCTTCAGCCGCCGGGCGGTGCTCGCGCTCGCAGGAGAGATCAACCGACTGCACCCCGACCGCGTCGCAGTGCTCTACGGGGCCATGCCGCTCGCCTCGCGCCGCGAGGAGATCGACCGCTTCCTCCACGGGGCCGCGGCCGTGTGCGTCGCGACGGACGTCCTCGGCCACGGCGTCAACCTTCCCTGCGAGACGCTGCTCTTCGCGGAGACGACGAAGTTCGACGGCGTCGAGCGCCGCGACCTCCGGCCCTGGGAGCTCGCGCAGATCGCCGGACGGGCCGGCCGCTTCGGTCTCGTCGAGCGAGGGCACGTCGGCGTGCTCGTCGGAGTTCCATGGGCGAACGCCGATCCCGACATCGTGGAGTCCGCGCTCGAGCCGCACGTGCAGCTCCCGGAGGGTCACCGCGGCTACCGCGTCGTCGACGAGGCCCGCATCGGCCCACGGCTCGGCGATCTCGGCGTCGACGACCCGCGCGACCTCGATGCCGCCCTCGCCGCCTGGCACCGCGTCGCAACGCGGCAGTGGGCGCACGAGGGCTGGCTCGCCGTCGAGTCGCTCGCGCCGATCCGCGGCCGTCTGGCGATCGTCGTGCGGCACCTCCGTGAACGCGGTCGGCGGCTCGGGCTCGAGGAGACCTGGCAGCTCGTCAACGCGCCGGTCGATCCCGAGGGCGGCGAACTGCTCGGTGTGCTGGCCCTCGCCGTCGCGGGCGATCGGGCACAACGGCCGCTGCTCCAGTTTCTGCTCGACACGTCACGACTCCGCGACGCGACGCTCGAGGAGGCAGAGGAGGCCGGACGCGTCGCCGCGATCCTCCGCTGGTTCGCGCTCCAGTACCCGGGTGTCGGCGGCGTCACGATCGAGCGGGCGGCAGAGCTCGAACAGGCGGCCGCGGAGCGGGTCGTGCGCCGACTCACGGTCGAGGTGCGGGACGGGACGATCGGCCGCTGCCGCTCGTGCGGGAGGAGCTGTCCGCCGTGGTTCCCGCTCTGCGAGCGCTGCGCGCACGGGCGCAGGTAGGCACGAAGCGCAAGTGGCACTCTGTCACTTGCCGGGTGTCGCCCGGAGCCGCATCACCGTCGCGGTCGTGATCGCGTAGGACGTGATCGCCACGACATTCGAGACGATCAAAGCGGTGTTGCCGAGCGCGACGCCGTAGGCGAGCCAGAGCACGAAGCCGGCCAGCAGGACGAGGAGGAACGGCAGCGAGACGTCGGCCGACGAGCGGCGCGCGACCATGTGGCGTACCTGCAGGAGCGGCGACAGGCCCATGGCGACGCCGAAGACGGCCGCCGCGATGCCGAGACCCGTGGTGACGTTCAACGGAAACCTCCGAACGGACGAGGGACGGTGGCGGTCGCCGTCTCAGTCGCGGAGGTCGCCGCGCTCGTGATCCTCGCAGTAGAGCGGTGGCCGGAGGTCGAGCGCGTCCACGGGACGAGACTAGCCGAACGCCTGATATAGAGACGTCGTGGACGTCGCCGAGCTCCGATCCCTTCCACCGCTCGCGGGCATGAGCGAGGTCGGTCTCGCGCGCGTCGCCTCGCGTGCGGCGACGTTCCACGCGGAGGAGGGGCGCGTTCTCGCGCTCGAGGGCGATCCCGGCGCCGGGATGTTCATCCTCTGCGAGGGGACGATCGCCGTCGAGCTGCGCTCCGGCAGCCTGGAGCTCGGGCCGGGCGACTTCTTCGGTGAGCTGGCGCTGCTCGTCGCCGACGGCGGCCGTGTCGCTCGCGTGCGTGCCACCTCGCCGGTCCGGTGCATCTCGATCCCGCGCGAGGAGTTCCTCACGCTCGTGGAGACCGAGCCCACCTTCGCGTTGCACATGCTGCGGGAGCTCGCGCGCCGGCTGACCGAGGCCCGCGCCGCGAGCTGAGACGCCAGTCCGTGCGCGGACCCGCGGCTACGATCGCGCCGTGTCCGGGACGAAGACGATTGCCGAGAACCGCCGCGCGCGGCACGACTACCACCTCCTCGAGCGGCTCGAGGCCGGCCTGCAGCTGACCGGCACCGAGGTCAAGGCGCTGCGCGACGGCGGTGCCCAGATCGCCCAGGCCTACGCCGACATCCGCGACGGCGAGGCATGGCTCGTCGGTGCGACGATCTCCGAGTATGCGCGCGGCAACATCGCCAACCACCGTCCCGAGCGCGACCGCAAGCTCCTCCTCCACCGCCGCGAGATCGACTCGCTGTACGGCAAGGTCCGCGAGAAGGGTCTGACGATCGTCCCGACGCGGCTCTACTTCAAGGAGGGCCGGGTGAAAGTCGAGCTCGCGGTCGCGCGGGGCAAGGAGCGGATCGACAAGCGCCGCGACCTGGCGGAGCGCGACGCGAAGCGCCAGATGGAGCGCGCGCTCAAGGCGCGCCGCTAGTCCCCTCGATTGCGGCGTTCAGGACCTTTACCGCCCAGTCGACGTCGGGTGTGCTCGTGTCGCCCCACTCGGCGACCTCCGCTTTCGCCCAGCGTGCCCAGTCCGCGAGGGCGCGACCCTGCGCGATCCCGAGGGACGCGATGAGCGCGTTCACGTGGATGCGCTCCGGGAACGGTCCTTCTCCGCGAGCGTAATCGCCTCCGAGGGTGGCGAAGTGCTCGACCTGCAACGCGGCGTCGGCCTCGAGGCGATCGAGTGCAGCGAGGAGATCCGCCTTCGTGCCCGAGTTGCCGAAGAGGATGCGGAGATACGCCTCGGACTCCATTCGCTGGGCCGCCGGGGGGGTGGCGAGCCAATCCCGGAACGCACCGCGGCCCTCATCCGTGATCGAGTACACGGTGCGCTTCCGGTCGCCGTTCCACTCCTCGCGGGCCTCCGCGAGCCCAGCCTCCACCAGGCGCTTCGGCTCCGCATAGAGGTTGCTCTCGGCCCGTGGCCAGAAGAAGTGCAGTGACCGCTGCAGCTGCTTCGCCATTTCGTAGGTCGCCCACGGCTTCACCGCAAGCAAGCCGAGGATCGCATAGGAGGTGGTGGTCAGCGGCCGTGTTGACATTTGCTCCTTTCAGGAGTATAGATTACTCTCATCAGGAGTGTCCTGTTAGGAGCATAAGGAGGTCCGGATGTCCCCGCCGTTCGCCGCTCTCAACCGCACCATCGCGATCCTCGCGGTCTTCGCGGCCATGTTCGCGGGCTTCGCGTCCGTCGCTCGGGCCGACGACTGGGGCCGGGAAGATGTCGCAGCGCGGGCGCAGGCCTCACTCGACCCCGCGATCCGGACGGCGATCGCCGCCAGGAACCTCGACGCTTCCCCTGCGGCAGCGGTCGAGCTCGCGACACCCGTCGCCGAAGAGGGGTTCGCATGGGGCGCCGCCGCACTCGGCCTCGGAGTCGGCATCGCGGCGATGTGCGCCCTCATCACGTGTGTCACGCTCGTCCGACAAGATGGACGGCTGCGCAATGCCTGAAGGCGAAGCGGGGATCCGGACGGCTGCCCGTCCGGATCCCGCCGCCTTCTCGCTACGCCTCGCCGCGGAGGGCGAGCTCGACGCCATCTCCGTCCTCTTCGCCCCCGGGCTCGGTCCGTATCGCGGTGGGCGCTCCGACTGGATCCTCGATGCATACCTCGACGATCTTCTCGACGTCCGGGGACGGTTCGACGCCGCCGAGACGTACGTCGCCGTGCAGGACGAGAAGATCGTGGGGTCCGTCGCGTTCTATCCCGACGTCGCTCTCGAGGGGTGGAGCAACCTCCCCGCCGGCTGGGCGGGGTTTCGCGCGCTCGTCGTCCACCCGAGCGTTCGCGGGGCTGGCATCGGCCGGGCGCTCGTCGAGCGATGCCTCGAGCGCGCGCACGTGGTCGGCGCAGCCACGGTCGGCATCCACACGATCCGGCTGCTCGCGGACGCCGTGCGTCTCTACGAGCGGCTGGGATTCGTGCGTTGCCCCGAGTTCGACCTGCGTGCGGCCGACGTCTTCCCGGCCGACGGCGCCGACGACCTGACCGGACTCGCCTTCCGTCTCGATCTCCGCTGAGCCTCGACGTCAAGTGATCGGTCCGCGCACCGTCACCGACCCGGGCTCGACGACGTACCCGAAGCGCACGTTGAGCCGCCGGATCGGCTCGTTGCGCTCCTCGTTCTGCGTCTCGAGGCGCTCGTACCCGTGCTCCTTCGCCCACGCGATCTCCGCGGCCTTGAGCGCCCCCGCGATGCCGCGCCCACGCCACGCCCGCCGGACGCCGGTCATGTCGTGCATCGCGACCGCCGGACGCGCGAGGGACAGCGCCAGCTTGGCGTAGGCGACGACCTCGCCGCGGTCGAGCGCGAGAAACGTCGCCTCGGGGCGGTCGCTTGCACCCTGCATGTCCATCGGGAGCCACTCCTCGAACGGCGCGAGCTCGGCGTCCTCCTCGCCCGGGACGTCGGGGTACGCCTCGCGCGCCACCTCGTACAGCTGCCTCTCGACACCCGGGCGCTCAGCCCAGGTCGTGATCTCGATGCCCGCGGGCGGGACGACCTCCGGCGTCGCGATCGCGCGGAGGTCGAGGACGAGCAGGGAGTTGCGTCCGATCTCCGCGAACCCGCGCCGCTCGGCCCACGCGAGCGAGCCCGCGTCGACCTCCTTGACGGGCCCCATCAGCTCGCGGTAGCCGAGGCCACGCGCCCAACGCGAGAGCTCGCCGAGCAAGAGGGAGCCGATCCCGCGGTCGCGTTCGTCTCCCACCACACGGATCTCCGCCCGGGCGACTCCCTCGGGCGCATGCCAGCCGCCGACGCCGATCGCGGTGCCGACGTCGCGTCCCGCTTCGCTCGCGAGGAGCCAGATCGTCTCGCGCGCCTGCCTCTTCCAGTCGAGGTAGCCCTCGACAGTGTCGGCCTCGTCGAGCGCCGCCCTCGCGACCCCGATCCAGCGCCCGAGCTCGTCCTCGTGGATCTCGCGGACGTCGGTCATGAGGGCGCAGCCTACGGCAGCCTGCCGGAAAGCCGGGTAGTAGGCTGGATGCGGCCACTCGACGAAGGGAGGCAGGATGCGGCGCGTTGCGCTGACCGTGAACGGGACGGGGCACGAACTCGACCTCGAGCCGCGCGAGTTGCTCGTCTACGTCCTGCGCGAACGACTCGGCCTGACCGGGACGAACGTGGGCTGCGACACGTCGTCGTGCGGCTCCTGCACGATCCTCCTCGACGGCGAGTCCGTGAAGTCGTGCACGCTGCTCGGCGTCCAGGCAGAAGGTGCGCAGATCACGACGATCGAGGGGCTCGCGTCCGACGGAGAGCTGCATCCCGTACAGCAGGCGTTCCACGACAAGCACGCGCTCCAGTGCGGCTACTGCACCCCCGGCATGGTGATGGCAGCCGTCTCGCTGATCGAGCACGGAGAGGCGACGGACGAGGCGGCGATCCGGATCGGTCTCGAAGGCAATCTCTGCCGCTGCACCGGGTACCACAACATCGTGCTCGCCGTGGAGCAGGCAGCCGGCGTGATGGGGAAGGCGTCGTGAGCGCCACGGCGGAGAAGGGCTCGTACGTCGGCTCGGCCGTCAAGCGGCGGGAGGACAAGGCGCTCCTGACGGGCCAGGGGACGTATGTGGACAACATGGCGCCCGTCGGCACGCTCTCGCTCGTCGTCGTGCGCAGCCCCTATGCGCATGCGCGCGTGACGAGCGTCTCGCTCGACGCTGCGCGCGCCGCGGAAGGCGTCGTCGCGGCCTTCTCGGCGGCCGACCTACAGGACGACTGGAAGGCGGCGATGCCTTGCGCGTGGCCGGTGACCGAGGACATGAAGAACCCGCCCCACTATCCGCTGACGGACGTCGCGCGGTATCAGGGCGACGGCGTCGCGGTCGTGCTCGCCGAGACGCGCGCGCAGGCGAAGGACGCCGCGGAGCTCGTGGAGGTCGACTGGGAGCCGGTCGACGCGGTCGTCGACGTCGCGAAGGCGCTCGACGACGGCGCGCCGCTCGCGCACCCCGACCTCGGGACGAACGAGTGCTACGTCTGGCGGCTCGACACGGACGCGACCGGTCAGGCGATCGAGGACGCCGAGGTCGTCGTCACGCGCCGCTACTACCAGCCGCGGCTCATCCCGAACGCGATCGAACCGCGCGCCGTGCTCGCCGTTCCGGGCGCCGCGGGCGAGGTGATCCTCTACGCCGCCACGCAGATCCCGCACATCCTCCGCCTCCTCGTGGCGGCGACGCTCGGCATGAGCGAGACAAAGCTGCGCGTCGTCGCCCCCGACGTGGGCGGGGGCTTCGGCTCGAAGCTCGACGTCTACGCCGAGGAGCTGCTTGCGGTCGCGCTCGCACGGCGGCTCGGCCGTCCCGTCAAGTGGACGGAGGAGCGGTCCGAGAACTACGTCTCGACGATCCACGGTCGCGACTTCCACACCGAGTACACGCTCGCGGCGACGAAGGACGGCACGATCACGCACTGCCGCGCGAGGGTGACCGCCGCGATGGGCGCGTACCTGCAGCTCGTCACTCCCGGCATTCCGTTGCTCGGAGCCTGGATCTACGCCGGCCCGTACGCGATCCCGAACTACAGCGTCGAGTTCACGGGCGTGTTCACGAACACGACCCCGACCGACGCGTACCGCGGCGCGGGCCGGCCGGAGGCGACGTACGTCATCGAGCGCACGATGGACGCCCTCGCCGACGAGCTCGGCGTGGACCGCGTCGAGCTGCGCCGCAAGAACTTCATCAAGGAGTTCCCGGCGACGATGGCGTCGGGGCTCACGATCGACTCGGGCGACTACGTCGCCTCGCTCGACAAGCTCCTCGAGCACCTCGATCTCGACGCGCTGCACGCCGAGCAGGCGAAGCGACGGGAGAACGGCGGCGCGAAGCAGCTCGGCGTCGGCTTCTCGACGTACAACGAGATGTGCGGCCTCGCGCCGTCACGGATTCTCGGCGCCATCCGCTACGCGGCCGGCGGCTGGGAGCAGGCGACGATCCGCTACCTGCCGACGGGATCGATTCAGGTGGTCACCGGCACCTCTCCGCACGGCCAGGGGCACGAGACGGCCTGGGCCCAGATCGTCGCGGACCAGCTCGGGTGCGACATCGAGGCCGTCGAGGTTCTCCACGGCGACACGGCGGTCTCGCACGCGGGTCTCGACACGTACGGCAGCCGGAGCCTTCCCGTCGGCGGCGTCGCCCTCTGCTACGCGGCGGAGAAGGTCGTCGACAAGGCACGCCAGATCGTCGCCCACCAGCTCGAGGTGTCGGCCGACGACCTGGACTTCGCAGACGGGACGTTCTCGGTCAAGGGCTCGCCGGACAAGGAGATGACGCTCGCCGCGGCCGCCTGGGCCGCATTCGCGGCGCACGACCTCCCGGACGGGATGGAGCCGGGGCTCGAGGCGACGGCGACGTACGACCCGCCCAACTTCTCCTGGCCGGGAGGCGCGCATGCGGCGGTCGTCGAGGTCGACACGGAGACGGGCGACGCGCGGCTCGTCCGCTACGTCGCGATCGACGACGTCGGCACCGTCGTGAACCCCCTGATCGTGGACGGCCAGGTGCACGGCGGCATCACGCAGGGCATCTCGACGGCCCTGTACGAGGAGGGCTCGTACGACGAGGCCGGGTCGCTCCTCACCGCGAACCTCGTCACGTACCTCGTGCCGTCCGCCGCGGAGCTGCCGTCCTACGAGCTCGACCGTACCGAGAGCCGGAGTCCGACGAACCCGCTCGGCGTCAAGGGGGTGGGGGAGACCGGCACGATCGCCGCCGCGCCCGCGGTCATCAACGCGGTGCTCGACGCGGTCTCGCACCTCGGCGTCGAGGACATCCAGATGCCGGCCACGCCCGAGCGTGTCTGGCGCGCGATCCAGGAGGCGAAGGCGTGATCCCTGCACGGTTCGACTACGACGTCGCCGAGAGCGTCGAGCACGCGATCGAGCTGCTCGGGGCGGTCGGTGGCGACGCGAAGCTCCTGGCCGGTGGCCACTCGTTGATCCCGGCGATGAAGCTGCGCATCGCGCGCCCGGCGAAGCTCGTCGACATCGGCCGGCTCTCCGACCTCGCGTACGTGAAGGACGGTGGAACGCAGATCGCCGTCGGAGCGTTGACGCGGCACGCGACCGTCGCCGCCGACGCCACGCTGGCCGAGCACTGCCCGATCGTGTCGTTCACCGCGGCCCAGATCGGCGACCCCCAGGTGCGCCACTGCGGCACGCTCGGAGGCACGCTGGCGCACGGCGATCCGGCGTCGGACATGCCGGCGGTGATGCTCGCGCTCGGCGCCGACCTCGTCGTCCGCGGGAAGGGTGGCGAGCGCGTCGTCCCGGCGACGGAGTTCTTCACGGGCGTTTTCGAGACGGCGCTCGCCCCTGACGAGGTGCTCGTCGAGGCGCGTGTCCCGAAGCTGGCCGGGTCGACGGGCTGGAGCTATGTGAAGGCGAATCGCCGCGCGCAGGACTGGGCGACGGTCGGGGTCGCGGCGCTCGTCCACCGCGACAACGGCTCGATCGCCGGCGCGTCGATCGGGCTCGTCAACATGGGAGCCACGCCGCTCCGCGCCAAGGCCGCCGAGGACGCCCTCGCGGGCGGTTCGTCGGCGGCCGATGCCGCGATGCTCGTCACCGAGGGAGCCGAGCCGCCGAGTGACCATTCCGGCTCCTCGGAGTACCGCGCGCACCTCGCGCAGGTCATGGCCCGCCGCGCGCTGGAGCAGGCGCTCGGCGAATGACACCCGGAGCCGTGGAGGCGGACGCGCCCGCCTCTACGGCTCCGACAGGATCGGCGAGTCGAGGGCGGTCTGGAGCGCCTCGGTCGGCGACAGGTCCTCGTCCTCGCAGATGAGCCGGTGGGGGAGCACGTAGTGCGCCATCGTGCGCACGTCCTCGATGAGCACCGTGTCACGTCCCTCGAGGCGGGCGTTCGCCTTGGACGCGCTCATCAGGTGGATCGCGGCGCGCGAGCTGGCGCCGAGCATGACGCCGTCGAGCACGCGCGTCTTCCGCACGACGCCGACGACGTACCGAGCCGTCTCCTCGGGGACGATGGTCGCGTCGAGCTCGATGCGGGCCTTGTCCAGGCCGACGATCCCGAGCAGGGGCATGATCTCGCCGAGCATGTCCGGGGTGACGCCCGTGTGCGGGAGGCGCAGCATGTCGACCTCGTGCTCGAGGTCGGTGTAGTCGATGTAGACCTTGAACAGGAACCGGTCGAGGTTCGACTCGGGCAGCGGGAAGACGCCCTCCTGCTCGAAGGGGTTCTGGGTGGCGATCACAAGGAATGGGTCGGGCAGCCGGTGCACGCGGCCCTCGACCGTGACGCTCCGCTCGGCCATCGCCTCGAGCAGCGCCGCCTGGGTGCGCGGGGGCGTCCGGTTGATCTCGTCCGCGAGGAGGACGTTCGTGAAGATCGTTCCGGAGATGAACTTCGTCTCGCCGGCCCGGGTGATGTTCTCGCCGACGAGCTCGGTCGGCGTCGTGTCCGGCGTGAACTGCACGCGGTTGAAGTCGGCGCCCAGCACGTAGGCGGTCGCGCGTCCGAGGAGGGTCTTCGCAGTGCCCGGCGGGCCTTCCAGCAGCACGTGGCCGCGCGCCATCGCCGCGATCAGCAACAGCTCGACTGCGCGGCCCTGGCCGACGACGACCTTGCCGACCTCGGCCTTGGCGCGCTCGCGGAGCGTCGCCAGGGTCTCGTACTGATACGTGATTGGCACGCCGGCCGTCCTCCTCGAGAGTCGCTCGCTTGTCCCCCAGACGATAGTCGGCAGATCGGCGGGACTTCTCAACCGCAAATGGGGGTCTCGGTTCCGGCAACGGTGCGGTGAGGGTGCATAGACTCCCGTCCCGTGCGGAGCTACTGGCACCGGCCGCTCGGCTCCAAGCTGATCATCCTGCTCAGCGCGGCCTTCCTCCTCGAGATGCTCGCGCCATGGACGCGCGTCTGCGTCGCGACGGGGGAGGTCGGCTCGAGGAAGTGCGGCTGGACGACCGGGTACGAGGGCTCGGACTTCGCGCTCTACGCGGCGCTCTTCGCGCTAGTGATCCTCGTCTGGGAGCTCCTGCCCGTGCTCGTCCCGAGGCTCTCGATGCGCGGGTGGCCGACGGCGATCGTCGCCGCGCTGCTCGGCGTCGGCCTCGCCTTGTGCACGCTCGTGAAGGTGATCGAGGACAACGAGTTCCAGACCGGCTGGGCCTGGGTCGGTCTCGCGATCGCGCTCGCCGTGATGCTGATCGCCCTCATCCGCGTGCGGCATCGCTGGGGGACACGCGGCCGGGAGACGGAGGACGAGGAGACGCCCGCCGCGGTCTCGAACCCGGGCGCGTCGCCGCAATAGCCACTCGCGGCTGCGCCTGCCTTCACGCCAGGAAGCTCGCGAGTCGCTCGAGCGTCTCGCTCCAGCCGGCCCGGTGCAGCTCGTAGCGCGCGTCGGTCGCGAACGAGCCGTGGTCGAGCGAGATCAGCGTCCCTTCCGGCACGGCCCGGAACGTCAGCCGCGCGAGTGTCTCTCGGTCGTCCGGATCCGGGTCCTCCCACGCGAAGGTGTAGACCAGGCGGTGAGGCGGCTCGACGACGCGGAACTCGCCTCGGAGGTGGAAAGCGTCTCCCTCGGGCGGCTGCATGGCGATCCGGTACCCGCCGCCGACACGCGCGTCGAGCTCCTCCACGGTCGACGTGAAACCGGACGGCCCCCACCATGCGGCGAGCGCCTCTGAGCGAACGCAGGCGTCGAAGACCCTGTCGGGCGACGCGGTCACGAGACGATCGAGGTGGAGTTCCAGGCCCGACATTCCGGTCAGTCAAGAGGATTGCACGCTGCGAGCAGCTATCCTGAGAGGACAACATACGGGGGCGACCAGGTCTCGACGTGGTCGGTTCTCCGGTCGAGCAGCGAGCCGAGGTCGCCGGTCGGCCTCGTAAAACAACCGGCACAAAAAGCAAGTGCGAAGAACGATCTCGCACTCGCCGCCTAGCACA
>DATAPC010000108.1:0-27301 GCA_036265415.1 Gaiella sp. | reverse complement strand
GTCGTCTTGAGCGACAGCTTGGTCTCGTCCTGAGTGCGACTCGACAGCTTCGGGCTGGACGTTCTCACGCCATTGCCCGTGCGTGTCTGCTCGTTCTCGATTGTTGCCATGAGATTCCTCCTCGGTGCATAGATGGTGCGGGAGAGAACTCGGACGAGTCCTCCGTGTACGCAACCTGCCCCGAGAGCTGATGCCCCTGTTCCGTCGGAATTCCGATGCGCTGGTAGGGGGTATTGACTCTTCCCTCCCGCGCTAAACAACGGGACTGTCGGTGCGGGCCAGATCCGCGCTTCCCGCCCCTCCGCCGCGAAGAACCGTTTCTGGCGGCCCCAAGCTAGGAACAGCCTCGCCTGGGGGCCGCCAGGCCGGTCCTTCTAACCGCGTCTCAGAGTCAGAAAACCACATGGCAGTTTCGGACGTGTCTCGGCCGACCGCCACGGTACGGCTTGGGGGTCGGCGTCTCGTCCACGCCACACCTCGGCCGCCGCCCTCCTCGTGGGGGCGTCGGCGTTTAAGGGCGGATCTCGTCCGAGACCGCGGTCATACGCGTCACAACGAGGTCTGAGATCTACGACGAGATGCAGACATGCCCCTTCGTGAAGTAGCGCCCGCCTGGAGCACCGCCGGAGCCGCGCGGTCGCCGTCGAGAAAGAATGAGGTCGGAGGCGCCACGTTCGCTCTGGGCGGGACGTTTCGGCCGCATCGGCGCCCCTGGGGGCGCCGCGTCGTTCCGTTCAGTGCCGCGGAGCCTTCGCGAGCTGGCGCCCGACGTCGCCCATGAAGCCGAAGAACGCGAGAACCTCGTGCAGCTGCTTCGTCGACAGCCGGCGGGCGAGCGCCTCGCGCAGGAGGGCGACGTCGCAGCCGTGGGCCTGGAACGCGGTGAAGTGGACGCGCGCGAGCACGCGATACACGTCGGCGTCCGACGGGTAGGGGAGCAGGAACGACTTCGCCGCGCGGCTGAACGAGTCCGCCTTGCGGCGACAGAGCGCCTGCGTGCCGGCCCGGATCGGCACCTTCGTCGCGGCGAAACGTCCGTCGGAGGGAATCGTGAGCGCCTTGTCGGCCGAGTCGCCGTCGGCCGAGCCGCCACACCCCGCGAGCAGGACGACGCCCAGAAGGAGCACGACCGCGAGATATCTGCTCACGGCCTCGAGGGTATCGCGCGAGCGCGGGCCGCCGCCGGCCGCTGCCGGCCACGTCACGACGCCGTTGCCGCGGAAGCGGTGCCGAAGCGGTACGTTCGGCCGGGGTGGCGGAGACGCGACGGATCCTGTGCGGCGGTGTCGGCCTCCACGTCGAGGTCGACGGGCCCGACGGCGGGCCGCCGATCCTGTTTCTCCACGGGGTCGGTTCGAGCGGCAGGACGTGGGAATGGGTTCCGGACGAGCTCACGCGGGGTCGCCGGATCGTCCGCGTCGACCTGCGCGGTCACGGCCGCTCCGACCACGAGCCCAGGACGTACGACGTCGAGCGCTACGGCGCCGACGCGGTCTCGGTGCTGGTCGAGGTCGCAGCGCGGCCGGCGGTTCTCGTCGGGAACTCGCTCGGCGGCGTCGTCGCGTGGTGGATCGCGCAGAACCATCCCGAACTGGTCGTCGCGGCGCTGCTCGAGGATCCGCCGCTCCTCGCCGGCGAGACACCCGAGCCCGAGGCCGCACGGTTCAGGGACGTCTTCCACTCGGTGAAGGCCGTGATCCTCGAGAGCCGCGAGCGCGGCCTCACGGGGGAAGAGACGGCACGGCACATCGCAGCGATTCGCTGGGGGCCGCCGGGAACGCCGCCGCTCGGCGAGCTGCTCACGACGGACGGCCTCGCCACGATGGCGTTCGGGTACACGCGGCTCGACATCGGCGTCATCGACGGCGCAATCGACGGAACGACGCTGGCCGCGACCGAGACGCAGTCGCGTGTCGCCCGCCCCGTCGTCATCGTCGCGGCGGACGACGCGTCCGGCGCCGCGTTCACGACCGGCGACGAGGCGCTGCTCGGCGCGAGCCAGCCGGATGTGGAGGTGCGACGCATCGCGGGCAGCGGCCATCGGATCCACGACATGCGAGACCACCGCGACGAATTCGCCGGCCATCTGCGGCGGTTCCTCGACGCGTACGCCGGCTGAGGGCCGTCAGCGGGCGCGACGGCGTTCCACGACGAACGCCTCGTCGTTGAACCACAGCGCCCCATGCTCTCGCAGCACGTCCTGTGTGACCTGGAGGTACCGCCCCTCGAGCAGGGTCTCTCGCAGCCGTTCGTCTTCGATCTGGTTCACGTAGATCACGGCGTTCCACGCGGCGAAGAGCGTCGACGTCCCGATCCGGTCGCCGATCTCCGACGGCAGCGTGTGCATCTCGTAGCGGAAGACCGCCTCCTCGTTGGGGGGATCGGCGAGGTCGTAGCCGGCCGCGTCCTCGCCGAGCTCCGTCCGCAGGGCGTCGAGCAGCACGTGCCGGTCGACGGTGAACGGTTGCTCGCCCGGCCACAGGCGCTCGACGATCTCCGCCGCCGGGTCGCGGCCCCACGACTGGACGGTGAGCAGCCGGCCGCCTGGGTCGAGGCTCCGCGTCAGGGGTGCGAGGATCTTCTCGACCTTGAAGGCGGCGCCCATGCGCGCGCGCCACGGTTGCGAGGCGAGCACGAAGTCGTAGGAGACGGCATGGCGGCGGAGCCGGGCGATGATGTCCGCGAGCAGGAACTCGTGGTCACGGCGGTAGAGGACCAGGACCGCCGGCTGCATCGGGATGGGGTTTCCGGTGTCGGGGCTCGGACTCGTGCCCCAGCGGGCCGCGAGCGCGGGGCCGAGCGCTTCGATGTGCGCACCCAGCTCGTGCGCCGATGCGCCCTCGAGCGGCACCTCCTCCCAGCTCAGGGCGGCAGCTCTCTCTTCGTCGCTCGCAGCGAGCGCCGGCGCGTCGGCGTAGGAGAGATTGGTCACGACGACGACGGTGTGAGGGTGCTCGACGAAGCGGTCCGGCAGCTTCTCGAGCCCGAGGCGCACGTCCTCTAGGCTGATCTCCTTCGCCACGGCGAGCACCGGCACGGTGGGGAAGAGGTGGTGCACCGTACGGAGAACGCGCGAGAGCACCGTGCCGTCGCCCATGCCGGCGTCGAAGAGCCGAAGCGCCGGCGGCGTCGGCTCCAGCCGCGTCAGCTCGGTCTCGCAGCGCGCCGCGATCACCGCCTTCTCGTTGCATGTCGTGACGAAGGCCAGGTACTTCTGGCGGTTGTCGTAGAAGCGGAACGGGGTCGACGCCGCGGCTGGAACGGACGGCGTGCTCGCCGTCTCCGCCGTCATCGGTGGCCGGGAACCGATGGCATCGTCGAACCGCGGCCATCGTATCCCTCGGCTGCCTGCGGGTCGGCGGTGCGCAGCTCGCGAACCGGTGAGGGCGGCCCGTCCGGGCCGCCCTCGCGCTCGCTCTCCGGTGACGTCAGCTCGCCGGGACGAAGTACGGGTAGATGCCCTCTCCGGTCACGGTGCCGACGTGGTCGACCCAGGTGCCGGAGTCGGTGAAGCCCGGGAGGACGTCGCACGAGGCGCCGACGCCCTCGTAGAAGATGGCCGGCGTCGCCAGGCCCTTCTCGACGAGCAGCGCTCCCTGGCTGTCGGGCAGGTCGAGAGCGATGCCGGGTCGGTCGAGATCGCTCGGCTCCGCCGGCCCGACCGTGGAGCAGTAGAGCGAGCGGGACTCGGACGGCGGCTCGGCCGCCACGAACGAGAACCAGCGCTCGCCCGTCAGCAGTTGCGGGTCGCTCTCGGAGGTCGTGTCGTCGCCTGCCCTGTCCGTGTTGCCCTGGTCGCCGTCGTCGCCCAGGTTCCCCGCGCCCGGCTTGCCAGGGTCGCCCGCGCCCGGGTCGGAGTTCGTCTCGTCGGCCGACGTCGAATCGTCCGCGGGGCCTTCGTCGCCGCCCTGGGCGCTGCCGTCGTCAACCGTCTGATCGGTGACGCCGCCGGACTGGTCGTCGACGCTTTCGTCGTCCTCGCCCGTCCTCTCCTCCACGACGCAGGTGAAGCCCGCGTTCGTCAGGCCGGAGATCGCCGTATCGGGAACCGAGACGCGGACGTCGGCTCCGCCGTTCTTCTTCGGCTTCGTGCACGTGTAGGTCGTATGGGGGTTCCCTGCCGACGCTGTCGCAGCGATCAACGCGAGCGCAGCCGTCGCGAGCAGGGACGCCGAGACGCCCAGCTTGATCATGTTCCACCCTCTCCCATTGCGCCGCCGCCCTGACAGTCGCCGCCGGGCGCGCAGCGGTCTTCGTTGCCGCTACGACGCAGTCTCGAGAGACTCGCCGGCGGCGCACCCACCCGAGGGCTAGGAACAACCACCCTCGTGGGTGGGGGCGGCCGGTGCCCGCCTCGACGGTCGGGCGCGACGAGGAGCGCTCAGTACCCGCGGAGCGCGCCGAACGCGATGCCGGCGAGGACGATCGCGGCCGCCAGCGCGCCGAACGAGACGAGGACCCTCGACCTGAGCGCGTCGAGATCCGTTCGCAGGCGAACGGTGACGGCGCCCACGCAGGGATTCGTCTTCGTGCTCGACGCGCAGCTCGTCTCGCGACTGCGGAGCCCCGAGCGGAGGAGCTTGGCGGGGTACTGGAGCTGCGCCGTCTCCCACCGGCCCGTTGTCAGGTTCTTCGTCTCGTAGCGGCCGGCCGGGATCGTCGTCCAGGTGGCGACGAAGAGGAGCAGAAGCACCGCGAGGGCGAGGAGCGTGACGCGTGCCGGTCGGTTGATCGTCATGGGGCGCCGAGCTCTGCCTACGGGTCGAGGAGTGGGACGTCGAGCTCGCCGTCGGCCTTCTCCCCGGGAAGCGGCTCCCAGGCGCAGACGTACGTGTCGGCGAACGTGGGCCGGTAGCCGAACTCCGTGGCTGCGCACGGCGGGCAGTAGACGACGATCCGGGCCTCGTCGACGCCGTCCGGGTCCTCGCAGACGTACGCGACCCAGCCCTTGCCGAGCTCGCCGCTACAGCAGCCGCATTCCTCGCAGTACAGCAATCCGCTCCTCACCCCAGCGGTCGGATCTAACACCGCTCCGGCCCCGCGGGCAAGCGACTACCGTCGGCGGCGCCGTTCGTGGTGCGGTGTAGGGTCGGCCGATGCCGCACGAGCACCGCGTCGCGGGCCATCTCGGCGTCGAGCCCGACGAGTACGACCGGACGATCCGGACGTTCATCCCGCACTACGACCGGATGCTCGAGACGATCGTCCACTGGCTCGCGGCGTGCGTGCCGGCCGACGGTCTCGTCGTGGATCTCGGAGCCGGCACCGGGGCGCTCTCCGCGGGGATCCTCGACGGGCTCCCGCAGGTGCGGGTGCAGCTCGTCGACGTCGACTCGTCGATGCTCGACGCCGCGGCCAGGAGGTGCGCCGCGTACGCCCGCCGGATCGAGCTGCGGCACGGCCGCTTCCAGGACGAGCTCCCGCGGTGCGACGCCGTCGTCGCCACGCTCGCGCTCCACCACGTTCCCGATCACGACGAGAAACGGGCGCTGTTCCAGGCGATCCACGCGGCGCTCGGGCCGGGTGGCCTCCTCGCGGCCGGTGACCTGCTGATCCATCCCGAAGGCCCGGAGCGGCGCCAGATGCTACGCGACTGGTATGCGCACATGGCCGGGCACGGGATCACGGGCGAGGAGGCGGACGCCCACTTCGTGCAGTGGTCCGAGGAGGATCACTACGTCGCGCTCACCGAGGAGCTCGCGCTCATCGGTGCGGCCGGCTTCGCCCGCCCGGAATGCTTCTGGCGCGACGGCGGCATCACGGTGTACGGGGCCTTCAAGGACTAGCCGATGCTTCCCGATCGTCGCGCCGTGCTGGACGACGTCGAGCGGAACCACCGGTCATGGCTCGGACGCGGCCGCGAGGAGCTCTCGCTCGACGGCGTCACGCTGCTGCTCGGCCCGACCCACGCGACGCTGGCCTTCCCGCGCGGCGACGACGACCTCGAGACCGCCGTGCGGACGGCCGTCGACCACGGCGTCCGCGAGGTGGGCTGCTGGTCGCTCGTCCCGGACGATCGGCTCGGCGCCCGGCTGCTCGCGCTCGGCTTCCAGGACGGCTGGCAACCGCACTGGATGGGAATCGACCCGGCGCAGCGACCCGAGGTCCCGACGGGGCACGTCGTCGAGGCACGGGCCGACTGCTCACCCGACCTGCCGTACGGTCACCACGCGCCGCTCGCGGACGTCGCCCGCCACCTCGTCGTGCGCGACGGCGAGACGATCGCGGGCCACGTCGTCCTGCACGTCGAGGGCGCGACGGGCGGTGTCTACGACATGGGCGTGGCGCCCCGCGCTCGCCGTCGGGGCTACGGGACGGCCCTGACGCTCGCCGTGCTCGACGCGGCGCGCGCTCTCGGCTGCTCGAGCTTGACGCTCAACGCGACGGGCGAAGGGGAGCCGCTCTACCGAAGCGTCGGATTCGAGTCGCTCGGGAAGGGCATGACCTGGTGGCTCTTCCCGCGCGGCTGACACGACGCGAAACGCGACGATCACGCGTCGAGGAGACGGCTTTCGCGAGCGCCTCTACCGGATGCTGAGGATCGTCACGGTCCCCGCGTCTGCGTCGACGCGCAACCGGTCGCCCGTCCTGATCGTCTTCGTTCCGATCCCGGTCGCGACGACAGCCGGCAGACCGTACTCGCGGGCCACGATCGCCGCGTGGCACATGATCCCGCCGGTGTCGAGGACCGCAGCTGCGATCCGATGGAAGACGGGCGTCCAGCTCGGCGAGGTCACTGGCGCGACCAGGATCTCGCCGTCCTCGAGCTCACCCGTCTGGTCGACGCGCAGCAACACGCGCGCCAGACCCTCAGCCACTCCCGGCGAGGCGGCGCACCCGGTCAGCGCCCCGGCGCCCTCGCCGTCGGAGCCGAGCCATGCGCGGACACGCTCGTCGGTGACTCCCCAGAGCATGGTCGTGATCGGGTCGATGATCTGCTCTGGCAGCCGGCCGAGAGCAGGCGGCGGAGCCCAGGCGCACATCGCGTCGTAGATGGGCCTTCTCCGCTCTGCGAGCGGCGGCCACAGGCTGGGACCGCGCGCCACCCCTGCGCCCCCCGAGCTCCAGTCGAGCCGCAGCTCCTCCAGTGCCGAGCGCACCTCGTCGTGGCGGAGGAGGAAGACGTCCTCCCCATCGGCCAGGAACCCGCGCCGCGCCAGAAGCGCCCCGAACTCGCGCACCTTGTTCCAGAAGATCGTGAAGTAACGGTGGTCGATGTGGAAGTGGTGGTTCTCGACGTAGGGGAAGACCGTGCGGGCGAGCCCGAGGCTCTCGTCGAAGGCTCGACGGATCTCGGGCGGGAGCAGTGCGCGGTGCTCCTCGGTGATGCGCTCGCGCTCCGCGAGCAGGAACTGGGCGGGGCGTGCGATGTCCTCGCCGGCGTCGAGCCGCGCGACGTAGGAGCCGATCGTCCGGATCGGGAACGTGGTGTCGTCGATGCAAGAGCGATGGTGGTGATGGAAGACGCCCGTGCCGCACGAGAAGTAGAACCAAGGGTCCTTCGTCCGTTCGAAGTCGGCAAGCCAGCGTTCGCCTGCGTCGCTGCCCGTGAGGGTCGCGGCGAGTTCTTCCTCGTTCGCGGCGCTTGCGACCTGCTCGGCCATGCCGAGCTCGACCGCCAGGCGCGCGAGCCGCCGGAGCTCGTCGTCGGGACGCAGGACGAGGACGTCGCGCTCGGAGAGGTTAGGGTCGGCACGGTGTTCCGGTCGCGAAGCGCACGCGTCGCACTCGCGGCCGTCGGAGCCGCTGCCGTCTCGCTCCTCGTCGTCTCGTCCGACGTCGTCGCCGGGACACACGGAGCGGCGCGCTCGACCACCGTCCGCGTCGCGGCCGCGGCGAGCTTCGACAAGGCGGTGCGGGCACTCCGGGCTCGCGGCGGGACGATCGTGCTGCGTCCGCGTCTCTACCGGGAGCTCGTCGTGCGCTGGCGCACGGGCCGGCCGCTCCGCATCGTCGGCACGCCCGGCGCTCGGATCGAGCGGCTGATCTTCGACGGCGCCTCGCGCGTCCGCGTCGAGAACGTCACCATCGGCCCGATCGGCGGGGATGCGCTCGTCGACGTTCGTGCGTCGCGCGACATAGTCCTGCAGGGCCTCGTCGTCACCGCGCGCGGCACGCGGCACTCGTCTGCCGTCCGGATCCCCGATTCGCGGGACGTGACGATCCGCGGCAGCGACTTCTCGCACTGCGGCGACCGCTCGCCGCGCTTCACGTTCTGCGTCCTCCTCTGGCGCTGGTCGCACCGGGTGACGATCGAGGACAACAGGTTCCACGACTGCCACGGCTGCGACTTCGTGCACGGCCGCTTCGGCTCGTACCTGACGATCAGGGGGAACCGGTTCGACCGCGCGCTCCCGTGCCGCGGCCTCGGCGCCTATCGCTGCGGTCACCAGGACCTCGTCCAGCTGTTCGCCGGGCGGCACCTGCGCGTCGAGGAGAACCATTTCGGCGTCTACCGCGACGGCGGCGCGCAGCTGTACCTCACCAACTCGGTCGACCATGCGACGATCGTCAACAACGTCTTCGTCGGGACGGATCGGCGCGTACCGGGCTACCACGCGCGCATGGGGATCATCGTCGGCAGCGCCGCCTCGAAGCGTCTGCCGCACTTCGTCCGCGTCGTGAACAACACGATCCTGACCGGCGCACGGCGTCGCGACGGCTACGAGGGCTCGATCCGGATGAGCTCGAAGTACGGGAGCGTGCTCCGCCGCAAGCGCCCGATCGTCGCGAACAACGTGATCGCGCTGCTCGCGAAACGACGGCACATCTGCAGCGCCGCCCTCGTCTTCGCGCACAATGTCGTCATCGAGGGCACCGGCTGCTCGCCCTCCGACCGGGTCGGGCCCGCCGACCTCGACGCGAGCGGGCGGCCGCGGCGGCTCTCGGACGTCGTCGACGCGGCGCTGCGCCTCTACGCGCCGCCCACGGACTCCACCGGGCGCCGGCGGGTCGGCAAGCCGGACATCGGGGCGGTCGAGTTCCGCCGCTGAACGGGCGCGGGAGCCCTCAGCCGGCGGCGTGCGCGTCCTCCGGCCGAGCCTCCTCGAAGTGGCGCGTGACGAGCTCGCCGGCGGTTAGGACGTGCTCCGCCATCAGCCTGCGGGACTCGGCCGGGTCGTGGCTCTCGATGGCGGCGAGGATGGCCTCGTGCTGCGCGACGTTCTCCTCGAGCGGCCGCGACGTTCTCGCCGAGCACGATCCACGTGAGGTCGCGGGGAAGCTCTCGTGGAGGTCCGCAAGCGTCTTGCGCAGGCGTCTGTTGCCCGCCGCGTCCTGGATCGCGAGGTGGAACGAGTCGTTCGCCGCCAGGTCGTGCGCCTCGGCGTGACTCGGCTCCACGGGCAGGCGGTGCTCGCGCCACGCGAGGAGCGAGGCGACGGAGTGCCGGAAGAGCTCCTGGGCCGTGCGCAGCTCGCCGTCTCGCAGGTGCCCGAGCTCCGGGAGATCCGACCGTCGCACCTCGTGGCGTGCTTCCATCCGGGCGCATGACCCAGGAACCCGTTCTCGAGGTCGAGGGACTCGTCAAGCACTTCCACGTCGCCTCGCAGCTGCTCGGCGGCGACGGGACCGTCCACGCCGTCGACGGGGTCTCGCTGAGGATCGGGTCCGGGGAGCTGCTCGGCCTCGTCGGGGAATCGGGGAGCGGTAAGTCGACCGTCGGGAACTGCGTCGCGAGGCTCGTCGAGTCGACCGCGGGCACGATCCGGATCCGCGGCACCGACGCCACCCACCTGTCGCGCCGGGAGATGCGCCCGCTGCGCCGCAACGTGCACATGGTGTTCCAGGACCCTCACTCGTCGCTCAAGCCCCGGATGACGTGTGGTCAGATGGTCGGTGAGCCGCTCCGGCTGCACCGTCTGGCGCCGCGGCGCGACCGCGACAGGCGCATCGTGGAGCTCTTCGACCAGGTCGGGCTCCGTCCGGAGCTGCGGCACCGCTACCCGCACGAGCTCTCGGGCGGACAGCGGCAGCGAGTCGGGCTCGCCCGTGCGCTCTCGGCGTCGCCGTCGCTACTGATCGCGGACGAGCCGGTCTCCGCGCTCGACGTCTCCGTGCAGGCCTCGATCCTCAACCTCCTCCGCGAGCTGCAGCGGGAGCTCGGCTTCTCGTGCCTCTTCATCACCCACGACCTCGCGACCGTCGAGTTCCTCTGCGACCGGGTGGCCGTGATGTACCTCGGCCGCAACGTGGAGCAGGCGCCGACGGACGAGCTCTTCGCGGCGCCGCGGCATCCGTACACGCAGGCGCTCCTCTCCGCCGCCGTCGTTCCCGACCGCCGTGGAGCAGCGCTCCCGCACGCGGATCGTGCTCGAGGGCGACGTTCCCAGCCCGCTCGCGCCGCCGTCCGGATGCCGGTTCCGGACCCGCTGCCCCTCGCCGCGCGCTCGGCGCCGCAGTCGGTCGAGGAGGAGCCGGAGCTTCGGCACGCCGGCCGCGACCACCTCGTGGCCTGCCACCTCGTCGGGCCAGGCGGCGTGGCGCCCGAAGTCCTCGACCTCACGGCAGGAGGCGTATGACACCCTTTACGACGCGGCCCGAGTTGCAGGGCACGTTCGGCATGGTCGCCTCGACGCACTGGCTCGGGACGGCGGCCGGGATGGCGGTGCTCGAGCGCGGCGGCAACGCGTTCGACGCCGCGGTCGCGACCGGATTCGTCCTCCAGGTCGTCGAGCCGCATCTCAACGGCCCGGGCGGCGACCTGCCGGCGGTGCTCTGGTCGGCGGAGCGCGGCGAGGCGTTGGTGCTCTGCGCGCAGGGTGTCGCCCCTCGAGGGGCGACGATCGAGCGGTACCGCGCCGAGGGGCTCGACCTCGTGCCCGGGACGGGGTTGCTGGCCGCGTGCGTCCCCGGCGCCTTCGGCGGCTGGCTCGCGCTGCTCGCCGAGCTCGGCACGTGGCGCCTCGCGGACGTGCTCGAGCTGGCGATCGGCTACGCCGAGAACGGCTACCCCACGGTGCCCGGGATCCCGCGCACGATTCGCTCGGCCGAGCCGCTGCTCCGGGGCTGGCCCGCCTCCGCCGCGCTGTACCTCCCGCCGCCCGAGCCCGGAACGATCTTCCGCAACCGCGCGCTCGCGGTCACGTACCGCCGCATCGTCGACGAGTCCCGCGGCGGGTCGCGCGAGCAGGAGATCGAACGGGCCCGCGTCCTCTTCTACGACGGCTTCGTCGCGGAGGCGATCGACCGCTTCACCACCGCGAACGGCGGCCTCGTGACGGGCGACGACCTCTCGTCGTGGCGGGCGGCGTTCGAGGCTCCCGCGACCTTCGACTTCCACGGCCTCACCGTGTGCAAGACGGCACCGTGGGGCCAGGGGCCGGTCTTCCTGCAGCAGCTCGCCCTGCTCGCGGGGTTCGACCTGACGGAGCTCGGCGACGCGGAGTACGTGCACACCGTGGTCGAATGCGCGAAGCTCGCCTTCGCCGACCGTGAGGCGTTCTACGGCGACCCGTCGCACGTGGATGTCCCGCTCGAGTGGCTGCTCTCGGCCGAGTACAACGACGCGCGCCGCCGGCTCGTGACCGAGGCTGCGTCCGGCGACCTGCGTCCCGGCGGCGGCCGCCTGCCGACCCTCGTCGCAGCCGGGCGCGAGGTGGGCGCCGGCGAGCCGACCCGGGCGGTGGGAAGCGGCGACACCGTCCACCTCGACGTCGCAGACCGCTTCGGCAACCTCGTCTCCGCGACGCCGAGCGGCGGGTGGCTCCAGAGCTCGCCGGTGATCGAGGAGCTCGGCTGGCCGCTCGGGACGCGCGCGCAGATGTTCTGGCTCGAGGAGGGGCTCCCGTCGTCGCTGGCGCCGGGCATGCGGCCGAGGACGACGCTGTCGCCCTCGCTGGCGCTGCGCGAGGGCCGCCCGTACCTCGCCTTCGGCACGCCCGGCGGCGACCAGCAGGACCAGTGGACGCTGCACGCGTTCCTCCGCCATGTCGTGTTCGGCGACGACCTCCAGGCGGCGATCGACGCGCCGAGCTTCCACACCGACCACTTCCCGTCGTCGTTCCACCCCCGCCAGGCGGAGCCACGCTCGCTCGCGCTCGAGTCGCGATGGGGCGCCGCCGTCGCCGACGATCTTCGCCGCCGCGGCCACGACGTCGCGGTCACCGACCCGTGGTCGCTCGGGCGGGTCAGCGCGGTCTCGCGCGGGGCCGACGGACTGCTCCGCGGGGGCGCGAACCCGCGCGGGATGCAGGGCTACGCCGCCGGCCGCTGAGCACGGGGCCGAGCGGGGCCGTACGACCGCGGACGATTCCCGGTTGCGTCTGCGCCCGACTGCGGGTGGGCTCGCGAGGCCGGGCTCCCGAGCGCGACGATCGCCGTCGAGACGAGGCGACGCGCGGCTGCGGCGCGCCGGCGGCGAGTTCGCGGCGGGCGTTGTCCCGTCGGCCCGGTCGCGACGTGTTCGCTCGTGACGCGACGGACGGCCTCGATTCCTGCGAGAAGCTCCAGCATGCGGATTCCTCCTGGTTTGGTTATGAATCGATTCAGACACTCTAGCTGAATCGATTCACAATGCGCGCTATGCTTGCCAAGTGGCGAATGCGAAGCGGCGGGTTCGGCTGCGCGACGTGGCGGAGCAGGCCGGGGTCTCCGTCGGGAGCGCCTCGCACGCGTTCGGCCGACCGGAGCTCGTGTCGGAGGCAGTCCGTGCGCGCGTCCTCTCCGCGGCCGCCACGCTCGGCTACCCGGGCCCGGATCCCTCCGCACGGCGCCTTCGCACCGGCCGTGCGGGCGCGCTCGGCCTGATCGTCAGCGAACGGCTCCGCTACCAGTTCACGGACCCCGCCTCGTCCGTGTTCCTCGGCGGCGTCGCCCAGGCGCTCGAGGGCGCGGGTCTCGGCCTGCTCCTCGTCCCCGACTCCCGGCGGCGCGACGAGACGGCCGTCGCGGTGCGAAACGCCGCTGTCGACGGCTTCATCGTCTACTCCGCGGTCAGGAACGACCCTCGCGTCGCGGCGGCCCTCGCGCGCGGACTGCCGATCGTGACCGTGGATCAGCCGCGCGACCTTCCCACGCGCTTCGTCGGCATCGACGACCGCGCCGCCGCCCGTGACGCGGCGAGGCACCTCCGTGCGCTCGGCCACACACGGATCGCGGTGCTGGCCTTCGTGAACGCGCTCGACCGCGAAGGGAAGCTCATCGTCGACCTGAGCGTCGAGCGGCTGGCGGGATACCGCGAGGGCCTCGGGCCGGCATGGGACGAGGCTGCCGTTCGCACGTGCCGGCCGAACGCCACCGAGCCCGCCCGGAGAGCGACGCACGAGCTGCTCGGGGCGACCCGTCCTCCGACCGCGGTCCTCGCGATGAGCGACGTGCTCGCCCTGGGGGCGCTCCAGGCAGCGGCCGAGCTCGGCGTGTCGGTGCCGGGGCACCTGTCGGTCGTCGGCTTCGACGACAGCCCGGCGGCAGCCCTAGCGACGCCGCAGCTCACGACGATCTCGCAGCCACACGAGGAGAAGGGCCGACTCGCCGCCGAGTGGCTGCTCCACGCGATCGAGCACCGTGAGGACGACGATCCCGCTCGCCGGGCGATCCTTCCCACCGAGCTCGTCCTCCGCGCGAGCACGGCGCCGCCGCCGCGTGACGTGACGTGACGTGACGGTTCGTCGTCCGGTCAGGCCACAGTGAGCACGATCTTGCCCTGCGTCCTGCCCTTCTCACCCAGCTCGTGGGCGCGGGCCGCGTCCGCGAGCGCGAACGTCTCCGCGACGTGGGGCCGCACCCGCCCGTCCGAGACGAGCGCCGCGAGCGACTCCAGTCCGGCGCGGTCAGGCTCCACGAGGAGCGCCGCGATCCGCACCCTGCCTGCTGCGGCGTCGCGCAGGGGCTCGAGGCCCGAACCAGAGGCGACGGTCACGAGCAGGCCGCCATCGCGGAGCGTCGGGAGGGCGTCTCGCGCCGCCTCGGGACCGACGAGGTCGACGACCACGTCGACGTCCCCGAGCCGCCCGGCGAGGGGGCCGGTGGTGTAGTCGATCGCCTCGTCGGCGCCGAGCGCGGCGAGGAAGGGGTGCTTTGGTTTCCGCGCGGTGCCCAGCACGTACGCGCCCTGCGCCTTTGCGACCTGGACGGCGAGGTGTCCGACACCCCCGGCGGCCCCGAGGACGAGCACCCGTGAGCCGGTTCCGACGTCGGCCGTCTCGACGAGCGCCTGCCAGGCGGTCAGGCCGGCCAACGGAAGCGCGGCGGCCTCCACGTCGGAGAGGCTCTGCGGGATCGGCGCCAGCTGGCGCGACGGCGAGGTGACGTACTCGGCGTACGCGGCCGCCTCGCGCGGGAACCTCGGCATCCCGAACACGCGGTCGCCGGGCGCAAAGCGTGTCACGCCGCGGCCGAGGGCCTCGACGACGCCGGCGACGTCCCAGCCGACGGTGAAGGGCGGGGGCCCGAGAAGCCCGCCGGCCGCGCGAACCTTCCAGTCGACGGGGTTCACGCCCGCGGCGTTCACGCGGACGAGCACCTCGGTGGGGGCAGGCTCGGGGCGCGGAACTTCGACGAGCTCGAGAACCTCGGGCCCCCCGAGGCGGGTCTGGCGGATTGCTCGCATCGTCGTCGCGGGCACGTGTTGTTGTATACAGGCCAGCGTCAGCGCCGACGCAGGAGACGACATGGCTGCCTCCACCGAGACGACCTCCGCGTTCCCGAGTCCGTTCGCGATCGAGACCCCACCCGGCTGCGAGGGGTGGGAGGAGATGTACCCGTACCACGCGCTCTTCCACGAGGCGCGCCGCGAGACCGACGAGAACCGCTTCTGGTTCTGGAACTCGATGCACTTCCCCGTCCCGATGCCGGCCTTCGACATGGTCTGCGTCGACAGCCCGTACCAGGCGCTCGGCGTGTGGCAGAACCGGGTCTTCGCGGTGCCGCCTGCGATGGGCATCGACTACCGCGTCGTCAACGGCTACGTCTACATCTCGGGCAACCCGGTGACCGACCCGGAGAAGATCGCGGAGCGCGCGGTCTTCTTCCAGCAGCGTGCGGGCCACTACTACGAGCACTGGGACGAGCTCTACGGGAAGTTCAAGGAGAAGATGCAAGCGCTGATCGCGGAGATCACCGACCTCCGCGTCCCCGACCTCCCGGAGTACGAGGCCGACGCGGTCGCGTTCGAGGACGACCGCAACACGTCGTTCTACGAGGTGCTCGCCGCGTACGACCGGACACTGCGCTGCGGCGACCTCATGTGGCAGCACCACTTCGAGTTCCTGCTGCTCGGGTACGGCGCGTACATGACGTTCTCCGAGCTCTGCAAGAGCCAGCTTCCGGACATCCCGGACCAGCACGTCGCGCAGATGATCGCGGGCATCGACGTACTGCTCTTCAAGCCGAGCGCCGAGCTGCGCCGGATGGCGAAGCTCGCGATCGACTCGGGCGTCGACGGAGTCTTCGTCGAGGGCCGCACTCCCGCGGAGATCGACGCCGAGTTGGGGGGGAGCGAGGCGGGCCGCGCCTGGCTCGAGGAGCTCGAGCAGGTCAAGGACCCGTGGTTCAACATGGCCACGGGAGACGGCCTCTACCACTTCTACCGCAGCTGGTACGACGATCCGAGCATCGCCTACGCGTCCGTCGTCGGCCACGTGCGGGCGCTCCGGGACGGTGAGGAGGTCGAGCGTCCCACCGAGAAGCTCGCACGCGAGCGCGACCGGCTCGCCGAGGAGTACGGAGCGCTGCTGCCCGAGGAGTCGCGAAAGCCCTTCGAGGAGCTCCTCGCGCTCTCGCGCACGGTGTTCCCCTACGTCGAGGAGCACAAGTTCTTCTGCGACTACTGGTTCCTCACGCGGTTCTGGAACAAGGTGCGCGAGTTCGGGGCGCTGCTCGCGAAGCACGGCTTCCTCGAGGACGAGGAGGACGTGTTCCAGCTCGGCCGTCACGAGGTGGGGCAGGCCCTCGACGAGCTCGTCCTGACGTGGGCGACGGGAGGGACGCCGCTCGGCCCCGCGCACTGGCCGCCGATCGTCGCGCGCCGGAAGGCGCTGCTCGAGCGCCTGGGGGAGTGGACGCCGCCGCCCGCGATCGGGGCCACGCCCGAGGCGATCACGGATCCTGCCGTGATCATGCTCTGGGGCGTGACGACGCAGCGCGTGCAGGAGTGGGCCAGCGCCGACGACGGTGGCGGGCGCCTCACCGGCGCGGCCGCGTCGCCGGGCGTCGTCGAGGGCGTCGCGCGCGTCGTCGTCGACGTCGACGAGATCGCGCGGGTGCGCGAGGGCGACATCCTCGTCTGTCCGATCACCTCCCCCGCCTGGGCGCCGATCTTCTCCAACGTCAAGGCGGTGGTCACGGACATCGGCGGCGTCATGTCGCACGCGGCGATCGTCTGCCGTGAGTACGGGTTGCCGGCCGTGGTCGGCACCGGGCGCGCGACGTCGCAGATCCGCACCGGCCAGACGATCCGCGTCGACGGCTCGAACGGCGTCGTCACCGTGGTGGACGCCTAGCTCACGTGGCGGGACGCCACACGCGCTCCCTCGGCGACCTCCGGCGGACCGACCAGGGCGAGTTCGGCGGCAAGAGCGCGAACCTCGGCGAGCTGCTCTCGATCGGGCTCCGGGTCCCGCCGGGGTTCGCCGTCGCGGCGAGCGCGTTCCGTGCCTTCGTCGCCGAGACCGGCCTCGAGGGCACGATCGCCCGGGCGATGGAGCGGGCGGCGACCGGCGACGTCGACGACGGCGCCGCCGCCTCGAAGGCGATCGGCGAGGCGATGCGGTTCGCGCCGCTGCCCGAGCCGGTCCGGGCGGAGATCGGCTCCTGCTACGACGACCTCGTCCGCGAGAGCGGAGGAGAGCCGCCCGTGGCCGTCCGCTCGAGCGCCCTGGGCGAGGACAGCGACGAGGCGACCTTCGCCGGACAGCAGGAGAGCTTCCTCTGGGTGCGCGGGCTGGATCAGGTCTGCGACGCCGTGCGCGACTGCTGGGCAAGCCTCTACACACCCCGCGCGATCGCCTATCGGGCGGCGCGCGGCGCGGGCGCCGAGTCACCTGCGATGGGCGTCACCGTCCAGGCGATGGTCGACGCCGAGGTCTCGGGAGTCCTCTTCACCTGCAACCCGGTCAGCGGCGACCCGAGCATGGTCGCCGTCGACGCGAGCTGGGGCCTCGGCCTCGCGGTGGTCGGCGGCGAGACGACGCCCGACGACTTCCTGGTCAGCAAGGTGACGGGCGAGGTCGTACGCCGCACGATCAACGCCAAGGAGATCGAGTACGTTCCGGACGCAGCCGGCCGCGGGACGGTGCGGGTCGAAGTGCCGCCGGAACGGCGCGGCGAGCCGTGCCTCCGCGACGAGCACCTCGCCGCGCTCGTCGATGTCGCGCGGCGCGTCGAGCGCCACTTCGGCTCGCACCAGGACGTCGAGTGGGCGATCGCGCGCGACCGGTCGCTGCCCGAGAGCCTCGTCGTCCTCCAGGCGCGGCCCGTGACGACGGTGCCCGAGCGGACCGCATCGTTGTCCGGCTCGGCGCTGTCGCTGGTGCTCGAGGCGTTCGGTGCACCGCCCGGGACGGACGAGAAGAGCTGATCGCCGATGGCGCTCGACGACGACGACGTCCGTGAGATCCTCCGTCTGATCGACGAGTCGGACGTCGAGGAGCTCCGGGTCGAGACCGAAGGACTGTCGCTCTACGTCCGCCGCGGCTCGACGGAGACGCCGCGAGGGTCCGACGCTCCCGCAGAGGGCCCTACGACCGAGGACGGTGCGAAGGACGGCCTTCGGCCGATCGTCGCGCCGATGCTCGGCACGTTCTATCGCGCGCCGGCGCCGGGTGCGACGCCCTTCGTGGACGTCGGCACCCGCGTGGGCGAGGAGACGGTCGTCTGCCTGATCGAGGTGATGAAGATGATGAACGCCGTGCCGGCAGGCGTCTCGGGGACGATCGTCGCCGTGCGCGCGGAGAACGCGCAGGTCGTGGAGTACGGCACGCGGCTCTTCGACGTCGAGCCGGATTCGTGAGCCGCGCCGTCGACATCGTCGACACGACGACCCGCGACGGCAACCAGAGCCTCTGGAGCGCGACCGGACTCACGACGGCGGACATCGTCGCCATCGCCCCAACGATCGACCGCGTGGGGTTCCGCGCGGTGGACTTCAGCTCGAGCACGCACATGGCCGTTGCCGTCCGTTTCCATCAGGAGGACCCGTGGGAGCGGCTGCGGCTCGTCCGCGCGGCGATGCCGTCCACGAAGCTGAGCTTCATCACCTCCGGCATGCGGTTCATCACCTGGGTGCCGGCCGACGAGGACGTGATGGGCCTCGCGTTCCGCTGTGTGGCGCGCAACGGGATCCGGCGCGTGCAGGTCGTCGACCCGGCGAACGAGCCCGCGCGACTCCGTCGCGTGGCGTCGCTGGCGCGGCGCGAGGGCGTCGAGGAGGTCGTGCTCGGGTTGACGTACTCCGTGAGCGAGGTGCACACGCACGCGTACTACGCGGAGCGCGCCGACGCCCTCGCCGACTGCGCCGAGATGGATGCCTTCTATCTCAAGGACCCCGGCGGGCTCCTGACGCCCGACGCCGTCCGCGAGCTGGCGCCGCACTTCCTCCGCGCCGCCGGCGGCCGGCCGGTCGAGTTGCACAGCCACTGCACGATCGGCCTCGCGCCGTTCGTCTACATGGAGGGCCTCCGCGCCGGATTCCAGGTCCTCCACACGGCGGTGGCGCCGCTCGCTCGTGGGACGTCGAACCCCGCCGCGGAGACGACGCTCCGCGACCTCGAGGCCGAGGGGTTCACGCATCGGCTCGATCTCGACGCCCTCGCGGCGATGTCGGAGCACTTCCGCGAGCTCGGGCGGCAGAAGGGCCTTCCGGTCGGGGCGCCGCAGGAGTTCGACGCGACGTACTACCACCATCAGCTCGCGGGGGGGATGGTCTCCACGACCCACCGCATGCTCGACGAGCTGCGCAGGCCGGAGCTGTTCGACGCGGCCCTCGAGGAGGTCGGCCGCGTGCGGGCCGAGATGGGGTATCCGATCATCGTCACCCCTGTCTCGCAGCTCGTCGCGACGCAGGCGGTGCGGAACGTCATCGACGCGGAGCGCTGGTCGACCGTCTCGGACGAGACGATCCGCTACTTCCTCGGCCACTACGGCGAGCCGGCCGCGCCCGTCGCCCCCGACGTGGCGGAGCGCGTCCTGTCGCTGCCGCGGGTCGAGGAGCTCCGCCACCTCGAGCCGCTTCAGCTCGAGGGTGCCCGCGCCCGCTTCGGTCGCGGGATCTCCGACGAGGAGCTGCTCCTGCGCCTGACGATGCCGGAGGAGCAGGTCGACGCGATCGTGACGTCTGCACCCGCCGGGCCCGCCGGGGTCGGAACCGGCGGGTCAGGCCGGCATCCGGTCGTGACGCTCCTGCGCGAGGTCGCACGCCGTCGCCGCGTGACGGAGCTCCGCGTGCGGTCGGGGGACGAGCTCGTGGAGTGGCGTCGTGCGACTTGACGGCGCCCGCGGGTTCGTCCTCGACGTCGACGGAACCCTCGTGCACCGGGCCGGAGAGGAGGTTCACCTGCTTCCCGGCGCGGTGGAGGCACTCGCGAGGATCCGCGCCTCCGGACGCCCGCTGGCGCTCTTCACGAACGGCAGCCACATCCCGCCCGAGGGGTTCGCCGCCGGGTTGCGCGTCGCGGGCCTCGACGTCGCCGACGACGAGCTGCTCACGCCGCTCAGCAGCGTCCGGACGTACCTCCGCTCGCATCGTGGTTCGACGCTGCTGCTGTTCGGCACGGACGCCGCGCGCGAGTACCTCGTCGCCAACGGGCTCCGCATCGCCGACGGCGACGGAGCGGAGGAAGTCGACGCCGTTCTCGTCGCGCACACGGACGTGGTCGACTTTCCCCGGCTCGAGCGGGCGGCGCGGGCGATTCTCGGTGGCGCCCGCCTCCTCACCGGGAGCTTCGTGAGGGCCTACGCGGGCGCCGACGGCCCGATCTTCAGCCGCGGGGCAATGCTCACGGCGGCGCTCGCAAAGGCGACCGGCGCGCGGCCCGTCGTCGTGGGCAAGCCGTCCCGCGCCGCGCTGCGGACGATCGTGGAGCGCCTCGGCGCACGGGCGGACGAGCTCGTCGTGATCGGCGACGACGTCGAGCTCGACATCGCCCTGGGCCGCCTCGGCGGGTCACGCACGATCCTCGTCCGGAGCGGGATCAGCGGCGCCGCCGACGTCGCCGAGCTCCCCGAGCGACGCCGTCCGGACGCGACCGTGGAGAGCATCGCCGATGTGCTCGGGTGGCTCTGAGCGGCTCGTTCGGCCTTTGTTCGGCTTTCCGTACGTGGCAGGCGCGGCCAGCGCGCAATACTGAAGGGGGCCATGAACGGGCACACCAGCATCCGCTCGTTCCTGATCGCGGACATCCGAGGCTATTCGCGCTACACGGACGAGTTCGGCGACGAGGCGGCCGCGCGGCTCTCGGAGCGGTTCGTCGAGCTCGTCACGGACGGTGTCGAGACGCACGGCGGCGAGGTCGTGGAGGTCCGCGGCGACGAGGCCCTCTGCGTCTTCACGTCCGCGCGACAGGCGATCCGCTGCGCGGTGTACCTGCAGGGTCTCTTCTCCGAGGAGGCCGCCACCGACCACGACCTGCCGCTTCGCGTCGGCATGGGCATCGACTCCGGTGAGGCGGTCTCGCTGGAGGACGGCGGCTTCCGCGGCGCGGCGCTCAACGTCGCCGCGCGGCTCTGCGGGCGCGCGCACGGCGGCGAGGTGATCGTCAGCGAGGCGACCTACCGGCTCGCAGGGCGGATGGAGGGTCTGACGTTCAGCGATCGCGGGCGCGTGCACCTGAAGAACATCGCCGACCCGATCCACGTCCTCCAGGTCTACTCGGAGTTCGGCGCGGAGGCGGCGCCGAACCGGTGGGTGCTCATGTTCTTCGGCAAGCCGGCGCGGCAGTTCGGCTGGAAGCTCGCGGCCGGCGTGGCCGGCCTCGCCGCACTGACCGCGGCGGGCGTCGTCTACCTGACGACGGGCGATCACACGGACGGCGGCTCGGCCTCGCCGCTCCAGAGCGGCTCCCCTCCGTCGACGCTCCCGGCGAACGCGGGTCTCGACGCGATCGTCCCAGAGGCGATCTGGCGCGACTGCCACGTGCAGACCGTCGCCGAGCCCGCCGCGACCCAGACCGCGGTCTGCCTGCCGGCCAACGGGATGCCAGACCGGTGGGAGATCTCCGAGTACCCGACCTCCGGGGCACTGAACACCGCGTACACCGAGCAGGTCCGCGCCCACCCGGACATCGAGCCCGGCAAGGGAAAGTGCAACGCCTTCTCCTGGGGTGGGGAGCATGCGTGGCTGCACGGCCCGGACAAGCCTGGCGGGCACGTCCTCTGCTACTTCGAGGGCGACGACGCCGTCATCGTCTGGACGCACGAGCGGCTCGGCCAGCCGAGCCACAAGGACATCCTCGCGATCGCCCGTGAGAGCGGGAGCGACCACGCCGGCCTGACACGCTGGTGGCGGCCGTGGCACCACCTGATCGGCAAGGCGAACTGAGCCTCGTCGCGAACCCGCTTCGCTAGGGTCGGTCGGAGCGTGGCGACGTGGCTCGTGACCGGCGCGAACAGGGGCATCGGGCTCGAGCTCGTCCGGCTCGTGCACGAGCGCGGTGAGGACGTCGTGGGCACCTGCCGCAGGACGTCTCCCGAGCTCGACGCCGTGGGCTGCCGCGTCGTGGAGGGCGTCGACGTAGCGAGCGACGAGGTCGGAGCGGTCCTCGACCGCGCCCTCGCACCGGAGGAGGCCGTCGACGTGCTCGTCTGCAATGCGGGCAGGGCACACCGGGACTCCCTCGAGAGCCTCGACGTCGACGCGGCGCGCGAGCTGTACGCCGTCAACACGCTCGGACCGCTCCGGGTCACGACGGCGCTCCTGCCCCGGCTCCGCTCCGGTGCGAAGGTGGCGCTGGTCTCCAGCAAGGCGGGGTCGATCGGGGACCGCCCCTCCGGCGGGAACTACGGCTACCGCATGTCGAAGGCGGCGCTCAACATGGCGGGCGCCAACCTCGCCCACGATCTCGCGAGGCGAGGCATCCACGTCGTCGTGCTGCATCCCGGATTCGTCCGCACGGAGATGACGGGCGGCGGCGGCAACGTCGACCCGCCCGAGGCGGCCGCCGGTCTGATCCGGCGGATCGACGAGCTCGACGGCTCGCGTAGCGGGCGCTTCGTCCACGCCGACGGGAGCGAGATCCCCTGGTAGCGGCGCGCGCCGTCAGGCGTCGGCGGGCGCGAGGCCGATCACGACCCGGCAGGCAGCGCACGGCTCGAGGCAGTCGTGTGTTGCGCAGCTGAGGTCGACCGCGTCGACGCCGCCGAGGGCGGCCGCGACGAGCCCTCGCCAGACGCCGCGGTCGACGTCCGCCGCACCGACGTCGGTCACGACGAGCGGTCTCAGGGGGCACGTCGGGGTGACGATCTCGGCGCGGTCGGCGGCGAGGCTCTCGAGGCGCGCCTGGAAGCCGAGGCCGCCGATCGCGGTGCACAGCCTCTCGAGGGCGACGCGCCGGTCGGTGCCGGCCTCGACGCCCGCCGCGGCGGCGAGGAGCGCTCCGAAGCGGACGCCCACGTCCTCGCGGCGAGAGCTCGGCACGTCGTCGAGCAACAGGCCGAAGAGCTCCGGGTAGCGGCGGTCCGGGAACTCGATCGCGCTCGTCTCGGGGGCGGGGGAGTAGACCTTCGCGGGACGGCCCGCCCCGGGGCCGGCCCGGCCGGTGCGTCGCTCGAACTCCGCCACGAGCAGGCCCGTCGTGGTGAGCTGCTCGAGCCTGCGCCGCGCGACGTTCCGGTGGATCCCGTGCGCCGCCGCCGCCTCGTCGATGCTCACCGCCCGCCCCTCGCCGCGGACGAAGAGGAGCATGCCGCGCAGCCTGGGGTCACCGATCGCTTCCAGCGCATCCATCACAGAGATTCTTCTATAGTACCCAACAATGGTCGAAAGAAGGAGTGCACCGTGACGAACTCTCGGTATCTGATCGTCGGAGGCGGGATGACGGGGGACGCCGCGTGCAAGGGCATCCGCTCGCTTGATCCCGACGGCTCGATCGTCCTCGTCGGCGACGAGCCCGATCCGCCGTACGCCCGCCCGCCCCTGACGAAGGGGTTGTGGCTGGGGAAGGAGGAGAGCTCGATCTGGCGCGGCACCGAGGACGAGAACGTCGACCTGCGCCTCGGACGGACGATCGTCTCACTCGATCTCGACGCACGAGTCGCGACGGACGACCGGGGCGACACCTACGGCTACGACCGCCTCCTGCTCGCGACCGGCGGACGCCCGCGGCAGCTCCCGGGCGCCCCCGACGGCGTCGTGCACTACCGCACGCTCGCCGACTACCACACGCTGCGGGCCGAGGCCGGCGACGGTGTGCGCGTAGCGGTGATCGGCGGAGGCTTCATCGGGTCGGAGCTCGCTGCGGCCCTGAGGACGAACGGGTGCGACGTCACGCTGATCTTCCCCGAGGACGCGATCGGCGCGCGGCTGTTTCCCCGCGACCTCGCCGTCTCGCTGACCGAGTACTACCGTGGCAAGGGCGTCGACGTCGTCCCCGGCGAGCTCGTCGCCGCGGTCGAGCCCGCAAACGGCCGATTCAGCCTCGCGCTCCGGGGCGGCCGCACCATCGAGGCGGACGTCGTCGTCGCCGGCCTCGGCATCGTTCCCCGCGCCGAGCTCGCCGCCGCCGCGGGCCTGCCGGCGGAGGACGGTATCCCGGTGGACGACCACGGGCGGGTCGCGGGCCGCGAGGACGTGTTCGCCGCCGGGGACGTGGCGCGCTTCCCCGCGCGCGATCTCGGAGACGAGCTCCGCGTCGAGCACGAGGACCACGCGAAGAGCCACGGTCGGCTCGTGGGCCGCAACATGGCCGGCGCCGACGAGCCGTACGACCATCTCCCGTTCTTCTACTCGGACCTCTTCGAGCTCGGCTACGAGGCGGTCGGCCGCGTCGACGCGCGGCTCGAGACGGTGGCCGAGTGGGCCGAGCCGCTCCGCAAGGGCGTGGTGTGCTACCAGGACGCGGACGGCCGTCCGCGAGGCTTTCTGCTCTGGGACGTGTGGGGCAAGGTCGACGCCGCGACCGAGCTCGTTCGCGCAGCGGCGCCGGTCGGGCCCGAGCAGCTCCGGGAGCTGCTCGCATGAGGTCAGACCAGCTCGTCGGTGCGGGCGGCGAGCTCCCGGTCGCGATCGGTGACGCCGCCCGCGGAGTGGGTCGTCCAGCGCACCGTGACGCGCTTGTAGGAGACGGCGATGTCGGGGTGGTGGTTCTCGGATTCCGCCAGTTCGGCGAGCCGATTGACGAACGCGATCGCCTCGGGGAAGCCGGCGAACCCGAGCTCGCGCTCGAGGGCGCCGTCACGCTCCGTCCACGTATCGCTCATGGTTCACATCCTTCCCTGTTTCGCCGCTCGCGAAAACCCACGCCGACGCGCGAGGTCGTCGCCGAAATCCTCTACCGTCCGCTCGCGCACCTCGTCGTCCTCGCGCTGCTGCCTCTGCGCGTGCCGCCCCCCGCGGTGGTTCTCGCCGGCTTCGCGGCCGGAATGGCGGCCGCTTTCGAGCTCGCGCGGGGCGAGCTGCTCCTCGCCGCGGGGCTGCTCGTCGTCAAGACGGTGCTCGACGGCGCCGACGGCGCACTTGCCCGCGCCGCCGGCCGCGAGACCGCCTTCGGGCGCTATCTCGACTCCGACTGCGACCTGATCTCGAACGCGGCCCTGTTCGCCGCGCTCGGCTACGCAACGGGTCGTCCGCTCGCCGCAGTCGTCGGCTTCCTCGCCTCGACGTTCGTGCTGAGCCTGAACTTCAACCTGCGCCGGCTGCATTCGGGGACGCAGGCGATGCCGGCGGGCGGCGGCTGGCCGCGGCGCCTCTACGAGCTCGTCTACGCGCCGCAGGACTGCCTCGCCGACCGCCTCGTCCGCCGCCCGCCGACGCTCTCGACGCTCTGGATCCTCCACAACATCGGCCTCGCCACGCAGCACACGGCGATCGCCGTCTGCCTCGCGCTCGTCGCACTCACCACCTGACCAGGAAGGAGCCACAACGATGTCCGAGACCGTGATCGAGCTGCCTGCGGCGACCCACACGCTGGGCCACGCGCGCGAGATCCCCGGCCACGACTGGACCCGGTTTCGCGGGAACGTCGCGGAGATCCTCGAGGCGTTCGGGCTGCCGCTCGACATGCCCGGCACCCGCGAGACGCCTGAGCGGTTTCTGCGCGCCCTGTTCGAGGCGACCGCGGGCTACGAGGGGGATCCGAAGCTCGTGACAACCTTCCCGACGGAGAGCGACGGCGCCGCCGGAGAGCCGTTCGCGCAGGTCGTCGAGGGGCCGATCGCCTTCTCGGCGCTCTGCGAGCACCACGCGCTTCCCTTCTTCGGGCATGCGCACATCGGCTACATCGCCGGCGAGCGGATCATCGGCATCTCGAAGCTGACCCGCCTCGTCCGCCTGTTCGCGCGCCGCTTCACCGTGCAGGAGCGCCTCGGCGAGCAGATCGCCGACACGCTCGTCGACCTCGTCGACCCGCTCGGCGTCGCCGTGCGCCTCGAGGCCTCTCACCTGTGCACGCAGATGCGCGGCGTCGAGGAGCGGTCGCGCACGACGACCACGGCCTGGCGGGGCGCGTACCGCGACGCGGCCCTGCGCCGCGAGTTCCTCGAGCTGGCCCGTTGAGCGAGCTCGAGCCGTTCGCCGTCCTCCACGCGGGCGCAGGACAGGGTCTGGCGCTTCCGTCCTCTCTCCACCGGGTGTACGGCGGCGACCTCGCGTTGCCCGAGCGATGCGTCTACGCCAACTTCGTCGCGACGGTCGACGGCGTCGTCGCCATCCCGTCGGTGGCAGGGTCGAACCGGGCGATCAGCGGCGGCAGCGAGGCCGACCGCTTCCTGATGGGCACGCTGCGTGCGGCCGCCGACCTGGTCCTGATCGGCAGCGGCACGCTGCGGGCCTCGCCTGAGGGTCGCTGGCGACCGGAGACCGTGTACCTGCCGGGCGCGGCGGCGTTCGCGGACCTCCGGCGGCAGCTCGGGTGCGAGCCGAGCCCGCGCGTCGCGATCCTCACGGCATCCGGGGCGGTCCCCGCAGATCACCCCGTCCTCGCCGAGGGCGCGCTCGTCGTGACCACCTCGAGGGGCGCGGAGGCACTCGGCGAGCGTCTCCCCGCCGAAGCGGAGCTCGCCGTGCTTCCGGGGGACGCCGAGGTGGACGTCCGCGCTGCGCTCGACCTCCTGCGCAGGCGCGGGTACGGCCGCATCCTGAGCGAGGCCGGACCGCACGTCTTCGGGTCGCTCGTCGAGTCCGACCTCGTGGACGAGCTCTTCCTGACGGTCTCCCCGCTGCTTGCCGGTCGGGGGGTCAGCGTGTCGTACGGCCTCGTCGAGGGCGCGGCGCTGCTCCCGGGGCGGACGGAGGAGGCCCGACTACGCTCCGTCAGGCTCCACGGGAGCCATCTCTTCCTGCACTACGGGCTCTCTACTTGAGCAGCAGCTTCGCGAGCCGCCTGTCCGCGAGGACGAGGAACACGGCCGTCATCGCGCAGAGGTAGGCGATGTCCACGAGGACGAGCCAGCCGACGTCGCCGAGCGTGAAGGCGCGGAGCAGCTCGACGCCGTGGTAGAGCGGCGTGAGCGGAAGGAGCCAGCGGACGACGTCCGGATACGTGTCCGCCGGGACGAAGGTGGCGGAGAAGAGGAACATCGGCAGCGTGCAGAGCTCGATGAACGCGAAGTCGGCCCACGACCGCATCAACGTCGTCCCGTACACCGCGGGTGCGGCGAACGCCGCGGAGACGAGCAGCGCGCCCGGGATCGCGAGTATCGCCCACGGCGAGTCGAGGACGCCCATCGCGAGCATCACCGTGACGAACCCGATCGAGTAGACGGTGCCGCGCATCAGGGTGTAGGTGAGCTCCCCGAGCGCGACGTCGCGGACGGTCATTGGCGTCGCGAGGACCCCCTCGTACGTGCGCGCGTACTTCAGCTTGAAGAACACGTTGCCCGATTCGTAGACGGCGCCGTTCATCGCGGAGGCGGCGAGCAGCGCGGGCGCGACGAACTCGCGGTAGCCGACGGCCTGCCCGTCGACGTCGACCGTGCCGACGAGCGCGCCGACCCCGACGCCCATCGCGAAGAGATAGAAGAGCGGCTCGAAGAAGCCCGAGACGAACACGAGCCAGGCGCCGCGGGAGCTCGCGATGTTCCGCTCGACGAGGCGCCAGGAGCGCGGCGCGTTGAGCCGCGGGAAGATGCGCAGCGTCGTCTCGAGGGTGCTCATCGCCGCAGCTTCTCCCGCTGCGCCCGGACGGTGAGAGCGGACCCGACGGCGGTCAGCGCG
>DATAPC010000107.1:0-8294 GCA_036265415.1 Gaiella sp. | reverse complement strand
GAGCCGCGGGAAGATGCGCAGCGTCGTCTCGAGGGTGCTCATCGCCGCAGCTTCTCCCGCTGCGCGCGGACGGTGAGAGCGGACCCGACGGCGGTCAGCGCGACGAGATACGTGACGTGGACGAATGTGAGCAGTGGGTCGATGTCGTCCGTGGCGAGGCTTCGACAGAGCGCGACGCCGTGCCAGAGCGGTGTCGCCCACGCCAGCGCCTCGAGCAGAAGGGGAAGCTGCGAGATCGGGAAGAACGTGCCGGAGAACAGGAAGAGCGGGACGAGGCCGAAGCGGAAGATGGCCGCGAGCCACTCGTCGCCCTCCACGCTCGACGTGATCGCCGCGAGCACGGAGCCGAAGGCGAGCCCGCAGAGCAACGCGGCGAGCGGGGCGAGGACGGCGAGAGGCGAGACGAAGGCGCCGCCGAGTGCCGCGACCGCCGCGAAGATCGTGACCGCGACGATCACGCGCACGCCGCACCATGCGAGGATGCCCGCGACGAGCTCGCCGACACGGATCGGTGTGGAGACCGCGGCGTGGTACGTCCGCAACCACTTGAGGCCCGCCCTGACCGGAAATGTGGTGACGCTCGCCGCGGTCTGCATCGCCGTGGTCGCGAGGAGCGCGGGTGCGACGAACTGCAGGTAGCTGAGCCCTCCGAGATTCGGGCTCTGCTCGTCGATCAGGCTGCCGAGGAGCACACCGATCGAGACGAGGAAGAAGATCGGGTTGAGGAACGAGGTGGTGATGGAGCCCCGCCAGAGCCGGCGGAACGAGCGCGCCTGCCACCCCACGACCGCGACCGTCCGCCGAACGGAATCCATCAGTCGATCAGGCTCCGACCCGTGAGGCGGAGGAAGACGTCCTCGAGCGTCGAGCGGCGCACGAGCACGGTCTCCGGCGCGAGGCCACGCGCATGGACCTCGTCCACCACGGCGTCGCCGTCGTCGCTGCCGATCACGACACGGTCCTGCAGGACCTCGACGTGGGCGGCCAGCCCGTCGAACGAGGGCGCCGCGTTCTGCTCGCCGAAACGAAGCTCGACGACCTCGCGCTCGACGTAGCGCCCGATCAGCTCCCGCGGCGAGCCCTCTGCCACGATCTTCGCCCGGTCCATCACAACGAGCCGGTCGCACAGCTGCTCGGCCTCGTCCATGTAGTGCGTCGTGAGGACGAGCGTGACACCGCGCTGCTTGAGCCGGTAGAGGCGGTCCCACAGCGCGTGGCGCGCCTGCGGGTCGAGGCCCGTCGTCGGCTCGTCGAGGAGCATCAGCTCCGGCTCGTTGACCAGCGCCCGGGCGATCGTGAGGCGGCGCTTCATGCCGCCCGAGAGCGAGTCGACGCGGGCGTCCTTCCGGTCGGCGAGCTGGACGAACTCGAGCAGCTCGTCGCTGCGGCGGCGGATCTCGTCGCGCGGCAGCCCGAAGAACCGGCCGTAGACGAGGAGGTTCTCGCCGACGTCGAGCTCGAGGTCGAGGTTGTCCTCCTGCGGCACGACGCCGAGCCGCTCGCGGATCGCGGGCCCGTCGCGCTCGGGGTCTCGCCCGAGGACGCGGAGCGTGCCGCCGCTCGCCGGCGAGACGGCGCCGATCATCCGCATCGTCGAGCTCTTGCCGGCGCCGTTCGGGCCGAGGAAGCCGAACGTCTCGCCGCGGGCGACCGCGAAGTCGATCCCGTCGACCGCGACGAAGTCGTCGTAGCGCTTCGTGAGGTCGCGGGCCTCGATCAGGGGTGCGTCGTCCATCCCGCGACGCTACCCGTCCCCGCAAATGGGAGGCGCGCCTCGCGCCGCGCCTCGAAAAACGCCGAACCCCGCGACTCCGAAGAGCTACGGGGTTCGACGGGGAAGATCCTCGCAGCGCGCCGACCGCTTGTCAAGCGGGAACCGTCAGGGCTCGACGGCGAGCGGCAGCTCCGCGCGCACGCGGGTTCCCGCGCCCGCCGGGCTGTCCAGCTCGAAGACCCCGTCGAGCGCCTCGACGCGGTCGCGGAGGCCGCCGAGTCCGGAGCCGGCCTCGGGCTTGGCGCCGCCGCAGCCGTCGTCGGACACCTCGATGACGAGGACGTCGTCCCGGGGCGCGACCCGCACCGTCGCCGACGAGGCGCGCGCGTACTTGAGCACGTTCGTGAGCGCCTCCGAGACGACGAAGTAGGCGGCGCTCTCGACGAGCGGCGGCCAGCGCTCCGCGTCGTCGACCGTGATCACCGTGACGGGGATCGACGCTCGACGCGCGAGCGCGCGGACGGCCGCGCCGAGCCCCTGGAGCGTCAGCAGCTGCGGATGCAGGCCGCGCGCGAGCTCCCGCAGCTCCTCGTGGGCCGTCGTGAGATCCTCGAGCGCACGGTCGAGGTGCTCCTCGGCCTTGTCCGGGTCGGTGCGGAGCTGTCGCATCGCGAGATGGACCGCGTGCGAGACGGAGACGAGATTCTGCTGGGCACCGTCGTGGAGATTCCGCTCGAGCCGCTTCCGCTCGGCGTCGCCGGCCGAGACGATCCGGGCGCGCGAGCGGCGGATCTCCTCCTCGACCTGCTTCCGCGCCGTCACGTCGAGGCCGCAGAGGAGATAGCGGACGGCCCCCTCGGCGTCGTGGACGATCGTCGCCGTCCAGTCGACCACGAGCCGCTCGCCCTCCGGCCCGACGTGCTCGTACTCGACGACGCCGGGCGGGTCGCCGTCCGCGAGACGTCGGAAGTCGTGCTGCGCCCGCTCGACGTCGTGTTCGGCGATGAACTTCTTCCAGAACGGAAGCCCGAGCCAGGACTCCTCCGGGATCCCGGCCGCCCGCTCGAGCGCTCGGTTGACGCCGAGCAGCGTGCCGTCCGTGTCGACCAGCGCGAGGAAGCTCGGCGTCGAGCGGACAACTGCGCGGCTGAAGTCGCGTTCGCGCTGGAGCTCGCGCTCCTGCCGTGTCCGCTCGGTGAAGTCGCGGACGATGAGGACGAACTCGTCGGGCCCGCAGGCGACGACCCGCCCCTCGTAGTCGTGCACCGCGCCGCGAACCTCCAGGGAGTACTCGATGTGCTGCGGCTCCTGCTCCTCGACCGCGCGGCGTCCCGCGGCGAGAACGGCCTCGGCAACGCCGACCGGCAGCCGCTCGTTCACCGAGTACCCGATCACCTCGTCGGCCGGCGTGAGGAGGTCCTCCTCGCTGTCGACCTTGAAGCCGCGGTAGATCCCGTCGACGCCGATCCGGAAGATCGGGTCAGGGATTGCTGCGACGAGTGCCCGGGCGGTCGAGTCGCTGGTCGCGGGGCGATCGAGTCGCTCGTCCGTCGGCGGCGCGGTCATCCGTCCCTTGTAGCAGGATTCCGGCCCGCGGAACCCTCGACGCCGAGTCGGGGGCAGTTGCGCCGCCGAAGGCGACGCATTCAGGGTCTGCGATCGCCGCTGGGCGAGGGATCCGAGGGCAGGAAACAGGTTCTGCGGGTTCCTGCTTGCGAACGGAAGCTGCCGAGCCGCGGGAATCCGCTTTCGCGGATTCCCGCTTGCAAACAGACTCAGTCCAGGACGAAGCTCACGCGCATCGTCACGCGGAACTCCGTGACGGCGTCGTTCTCGACGACGACGCTCTCCTCCGAGACCCACGCGCCCTTGATGCCGTGGACCGTCTCGGATGCCTTCGCGATCCCTTCCTTGACCGCCTCGGCGAAGCTCGTGGGCGACGACGCGGTGATCTCGATCACCTTGGCGACGGACACCGGGGTACCTCCTCGAGTCGGGTGCGGGCTTCGATTCTCCTACCCGTGCCGGTTCCGGCCAAGCGCGGCGCGCTCAGTGGAGGTACGGACGAAGCGCGTCGCGGGCGATGAGGAACCCGCGCTCGACGAGCTCCTCGGTCTTCTCGAACCCGCGGTCCTCGTGCTCGACGGAGACGACGCCGTCGTAGCCGACCCGGTAGAGCTCGGCGAGGAACCTGTCCCAGCGCACCTCGCCGAGCCCCGGCAGGCGCGGAACCTGCCAGCCCATACCGAGCGAGAGGATGCCGTTGCGGTACAGGCCGTCCCGGTCGATCTCCATGTCCTTCGCATGGACGTGCAGGATCCGGGACGCGTAGTCGCGGACGACGCGCAGGTAGTCGATCTGCAGCCAGACGAGATGCGAGGGGTCGAGGTTGAGGCCGAAGCGCGGTGACGGGACGATCGTGAACATCTCGTCCCAGACGGCCGGCGTCGAGGCGAGGTTCGTGCCGCCCGGCCACTCGTCCCAGCTGAAGATCATCGGACAGTTCTCGATCGCGATGTTCACCCCGCGGCTCTCGGCGTAGGCGACGAGGCGGGGCCACACCTTGTGGAACTCGCGGAAGGTGTCCGGGACGCTCTTCGCCCTGTCGCGGCCGACGAACGTCCCGACCGTGGGGACGCCGAGCGCGGCCGCCGCGTCGACGACCTTCTTCAGGTGGTTGTTGACGGTGCGGCGCTCGCCGGGATCGGGGTGGAGGTTGTTCGGGTAGTAGGCGAGCGAGGAGATCTCCAGCCCGTTGCGGTCGAGCACGTCCCGGACCTTCCCGGCGTCGAGTCGCTCGACGTCGATGTGCGAGACGCCGGCGTACCGGCGCCGCTCGCCGCCCGCGGCCGGCCAGCACGCGACCTCGAGCATCTCGAAGCCGTTCGTCGCCGCCCAGGCGGCGGTGCGCTCGAGGTCGAGCCGGGGGAACGCCGCGGTGAGCAGCCCGAGCCTCATGCCGGCACCTCCACCCGTCGTCGCTCTGCGTTGGAGCGGGCGATCGCGTCGCCCAGGAGGTTCTTCCGGCCCGCCGCCCCCTGCGAGACCTTGAACGCCCCGCGCGCGCCGCCGTCGAAGCGGACGAGCACGTGGCCCAGGTCCTCCGTCGCCATCGGTGCGTCCTCCCCCTCCACGTCGTCGGTGCGCGCGAACGTCTCGACCTCGCCGACGGGCCGCCGCCTGACGCCGATGGTGGTGTCGAGGTCGGCGCAGACCTCGACGATCCGCTGTCCGTCGACGAACCGACCCGCTCGGAGCGCGGAGAGCGAGCTCGGCTCGGCGACGGCCACGGGCGTACGCTACTCCGCATGCCGAGCCCGCCACGCGCCGAGCCGAGCGCCGGCGCTGCCACCCCTGCCACCGACGCGGGAGCTTGGCACGACCGCCTCGCCGAGCTCATGGCCGTGCACCGTGTGCCCGGTGCGACGCTCGGCACCCTCCACGACGGCAGGATCACCGTCACGGGCGCGGGCCTTCTGAGCAAGGCCACGGGCGTCGAGGTGACGCCCGACTCGCTGTTCCAGATCGGCTCGATCACGAAGGTGTGGACGGCGACGCTGGTGATGCAGCTCGTCGACGACGGTCGGCTCGCTCTCGACGCCCCCGTCGCGGAGGTGCTCCCGGGCTTCCGCGTCGCGGACCTGGACGTGACGAGGTCGGTGACGACCCGTCACCTTCTGACGCACACGAGCGGGATCGACGGCGACGTGTTCACGGACACCGGTCGCGGAGACGACTGCATCGCGCGCTACGTCGAGAGCCTGCGGGACGTCCGGCAGAACCATCCGCTGGGCCGGACGTGGTCCTATTGCAACGCCGGATTTGTCCTCTGCGGCCGGATCGTCGAGCACCTCACGGCTCGAACCTGGGACGCCGCGCTCAGCGAGCGCCTGGCGACGCCGCTCGGGCTCGAGCGCACCGTCACCCTGCCCGAGGACGCGTTGCTCCACCGCACGGCGGTCGGCCACGTCGGCGAGCCGGACGAGGAGCCGGTGCCTGCGACGACGTGGGTTCTCTCGCGCTCGATGGGGCCGGCGGGCCTCGTCACGGCCTGCGTCGAGGACGTCCTCGCCTTCGCCCGGATGCACCTCGCCGGAGGGGCGGCGCCCGACGGCACGCGGGTGCTGTCCGCCGCGGCGTGCGAGGCGATGGCGGCGAAGGAGGCGGAGCTCCCGGACACCCATACGCTCGGCGACTCGTGGGGCCTCGGCTGGATCCGCTACTGCTGGGACGGCGAGCGGCTGCTCGGCCACGACGGGAACACCATCGGCCAGTCGGCCTTCCTGCGCCTCCTTCCCGCGCACGGCCTCGCCGTCGCGCTCCTCACGAACGGCGGCAACACGAGGGACCTCTTCGAGGACCTGTACCGCGAGATCTTCCGCGATGCGGCGGGCGTCAGGATGCCGCGCCCACTCGAGCCGCCGCCCTCGGCGCCCCCCGTCGAGGCAGACCGCTACGTCGGACGCTACGAGCGCGCGGCGATGACGACCGAGGTCTTCGCCGGGAAGGAGGGCCTCCGGCTGCGAGCGACGACGACCGGCCCGCTCGCCGAGCTGATACCCGAGCCGGTGCACGAGTTCCCGCTCGTCCCGGTCGAGCCCGATCTCTTTGTGGTGAGGCAGCCCGGCGAGACGACCTGGACGCCGGTGACGTTCTACGAGCTCGACGACGGCTCGCGGTACGTGCACTACGGCGCCCGCGCGAACCCGCTCGTCGAGGCCGCCTAGCCTTCGTCGAGCAGCTCGTCGACCGTCGCTGCGACGACGAGCTTGAATCCCGGCCTGCCGGCACCCACGGGCTCCCGGTCGCCCGTGGGGCGAAAGCCCGCCCTCAGATACAGCGAGCGTCCGGGAGCGTTCGCCTCCTGGACGAACAGCACGACCCGCCGGGCGCCGCGGTCGCGTGCCCACGACGCGACGGAGCGGATCAGCGCGCGGGCGACGCCTCGTCCGCGGGCGTCGGGATCGACCCAGAGCGAGACGAGCTGCACCTCCAGCGGGTCGAGGCGGCGGAATCCGCCCACGACCCCGAGCAGCGCGCCGCGGTCCTCGGCGAGAAAGAGCACCTTGTCTCTGCTCTCGGCGGCCTCGGCCGTCCAGGCCTGCCACACGCCGTCGGGCTGCCGAACGACGTCCTCGTACCGCGTCGAGAAGTACGCAGCCTCCTCGCGCAGCATCCGCAGCCGCGCCTCGCGCCATCGCTGCCACTCCTCGGCCCTGATGCGGCGGATCTCCACCCGGCGAGGCTATCCCGCCCCGCGGCGGGGCCGCTCAGCTGCGGCACTCGCCCGTGAGCCCCTCGCAGCACCCCAGCTTGAAACGACAGCGCGGGCACTGGAACGTGCCGTGGCGCCACTCCATCGCAGCGCCGCATCTCAGGCACGGTTCGGTCTGCGCCGGCGGCGGAGGGGCTGGGGCAGTCATCCGTCCCGAGGGTAGACCGCCGCGCGGACGGGGACGACCGCCCCCCGCACGGGGTGGGCGCACCACCCCCTGGAGCACCCACCCCGTGCGCGGGCGGCGCGCGAGGGCGCCGCCCGGCTCTTCATGGATTCGAGCTGCCTACCCGCGCAGGTTGACCGGGAAGGAGACGAGGCGACGGGTCGAGATCCCGCCGAGGATGTCCCCACCAGGCCCGCGAGCCCGGACGAACATGACGAGCAGCTGCTGCTTCGGCGTCGCCGGGAACCCGCGCTGCCGGTTCATCCGCAGCTCTGCCCATCCGTCGGCACCGGTCTGGGCCTCGGGCGGAACCGAGAACATGTTGTACGGCACGGCGGTGACGTAGACGAGCGCGCCCTGCACCGGCTTGCCGTTGCACGCCGTGACGCGGTATCGCGCCGTGATCGACTCCGTCGAGCTCACGATCACGCTCGGTGACACCTGCTGACCCGCGATGAGCAGCCGCTCCGGCGGCTTCAGCTCGCCGGCGGTAGGCGGGTTCTTGTCGCAGGCGTTCGCCGCGGGAGGCGGGGTGGTCGGCGCCTCGCGGATCACCGCGGTCGGGACCGACGTCGCCGTCGTCCGTCCGTCGGCGTTCTGTGCGGTGACGCGCAGGCGGATCGTGTTCGCCTCGTCGACCTTCTTGAGGACGTACGTCTTCTCGCTCGCCCCGCTGATCAGCGAGCAGCTACCGCCGTCGGAATCGCACCGACGCCAGGCGTAGTCGTAGTCGGTCGGACTGCCCGTCCACGTCCCTTCCTTGGCGGTCAGGGTCGACCCGACCTGCGGCGTACCCTGGATCGTCGGAGGCGTCTGATTGGTCGGCTTCGCCTGCGTTGCGGCGGACCCGAGCCCCGTCCCGCCGAGCATGGCGCCGGCGAAGGCGGCCGTGACCGCGAGGAGCCCGAGTGACAGGAAGCCACGTGTTCGTCGTTTCATGGGCAGCTCACCCCTTCGTCTCGATCGTGTTTCGAGCACAACGAGCGGGGCGTACCCGAGGCCACAGAGCCCGAATCGCTGTGGCAGGGACCCTCACGGTTCCCTTACAGCGGCGCAGCAAGAAGGCGACGAGCGGATTCGAACCGCTGTACGAGGCTTTGCAGGCCTCTGCCTAACCACTCGGCCACGTCGCCAGGAGG
>DATAPC010000106.1:0-1665 GCA_036265415.1 Gaiella sp. | reverse complement strand
CACACGCACGCGTGCTTCGCCGGCGATCGCGCCCACGAGTTCGAGCTGCGCTCGCGCGGAGCGAGCTACGAGGAGCTCCATGCCGCGGGCGGAGGCATCCTCTCGACGGTCGAGGCGACGCGCGCCGCGGGCGAGGACGGCCTGCGCGAGCTCGTCGGCAAACACAGCGAGTGGATGGTCCGCGCGGGCACGACGACGTTCGAGGCGAAGTCGGGCTATGGGCTCGACCGCGAGACCGAGCTCGCGTCGCTGCGCGCGATCTCGGCGGCGGGCGGAATCCCGACCTGGCTCGGCGCTCATGCCGTCCCGCCCGAGTTCGCAGACGCAGACGCGTACCTCGACTTCGCGATCGCCGAGGTGCTCCCGCAGGCGGCCGAGATCGCCGAGGCGGCCGACGTCTTCCTCGAGCGCGGCGCCTTCACGGCCGAGCAGGCGCGGCGCTATCTCGAGGCGTGCCGCGACGCGGGGCTGACGCTGCGGCTCCACGGCGACCAGTTCTCGGAGCAGGGCGCGATTCCACTCGCAGTCGAGCTCGGGGCGCGTTCCGTCGACCATCTCGAGGCGACCGGTGACGACGGTGTGCGTGCCCTGGCCGCGAGCGACGTCGTCGGCGTCATGCTGCCCGTCGCGGCGCTCGTCCTAGGGCGCCCGATGCCGCGGGGGCGGAAGCTCGTCGAAGCGGGCGCCGCGGTTGCGCTCGCAACAGACTTCAACCCGGGCAGCGCCTTCTGCGAGAGCCTCCCGCTCGTCATGTCCCTGGCGTGCACGCAAATCGGCCTTTCTCCCGGCGAGGCGCTCTCGGCCGTCACCGTGAACGCGGCGCACGTTCTCGGGCGCGCCGACCGCATCGGCCGCCTCGAAACGGGCTACGACGCAGACATCACGCTGCTCGCGGCGCCCGACTGGAGGCACGTCGCGTACCACGTCGGCGGCGAGCTCGTGACGGCGGTCGTACGCGGCGGTCGCCTCGAATGGCAGCGCTAGGCTAGTTCCGTGCCCACGAGGAAACAGCGCCGGCGCCGCGCAAAGGACCGCCGCCACGACTACGAATACGTCTACGTCGACGAAGAGGGGCACGAGGTCGAGGTCGACGAGCCCGCGCCGAAAGCGGCGAAGAGCAAGAACGGCCGTCCGGTCGCGCGCACGCGGAGCGGCCGGAAGATCGATCCGCCGTCATGGAGCCGCGTGGGACGACGCGCTCTGATCTTCGCCCCGCTGATGTTCTTCACGATCCTCTTCCTCGACCGGGGCGCCGGGATGCAGGTAATCGTGGTCCAGACCCTGTTCCTGATGCTGGTCTTCCTGCCGTTCAGCTACGTGATGGACTCGTTCCTCTACCGCACGTACCAGCGGCGCACGGGCCAAACCCCGAAGAGCTAGTCGCGCGCAGGATCGCCGCGGTAATGGCCCGCTCCGGGCCACGGGGCGAGGATCAGGAGGAGCTTCGCCCCGGACTCGCTCGCGACGACGTGCCGCTCAGCTGGATCGAACGCGACCATCGTCCCGACGCCCGCCTCGAGCTTCTCTTCGCCGGCCTCGATCCGCGCGGTCCCGTCGACGACGACGATGAACGCGTGCTCCCTGACCTGGTGGTCGCCGAGCTCCTGTCCCGGGAGGAGCCCGATCAGGACGGCGCGGCACTCCTCGGACGAGTGGAGCACGACC
>DATAPC010000105.1:0-35765 GCA_036265415.1 Gaiella sp. | reverse complement strand
GCGCGCGCTCGCCGTCGCCGTCGCCGCGCTCGCGGCCGTCGCAGCGGCCGGCGCCGCCACGACCGCCGACCCGGGCGTGACCCCGACGACCGTGCTCATCGGCGGCACCGTGCCGCTCTCCGGCGAGGCAGCGGCCTTCGGCGCCGTCGGCCCGGGCGCAAAGGCGTACTTCGACTACGTCAACTCGAAGGGCGGCGTCAACGGCCGGAAGATCGAGTACCGCTACTACGACGACGCGTACAACCCGGCCCAGACCGTGCAGCTGACCCGGAAGCTCGTCGAGCAGGACGGCGTCTTCGCGGTCTTCGACGCGGTGGGCACGGCCAACAACCTCGCGATCCGCGACTACCTCAACGCGCAGAAGGTACCGCAGCTCTTCTCGGGCGACGGCTCGCAGGCGCTCGGCGGGGCCTCGGCGCGCTACCCGTGGACGGTGGGCTTCCTCCCGAGCTACCGCGGCGAGGGCGCTGTCCTCGGGCGCGATCTCGTCGCGACGCGCCCGAAGGCGAAGGTCGCGGTCCTGCTCGAGAACACCGAGCTCGGCAAGGACATGGCCCGGGGACTCTCCCGCGCGATCGCCGGAAAGGGGCCGAAGGTCGTCGCGTCGGAGCCGTACGAGCTGACGACGACCGACGTCGTCTCGCAGGTCGCGAAGCTCAAGGGCTCGGGCGCCGACACGCTGATGCTGTTCGCGACGCCGAGGTTCATGATCCAGGCGATCGTCGCGGCGAAGAAGCTCGCGTGGAAGCCCCAGCTCTATCTCGCCTCGGTCTCGATCGAGCCGACGATCATGGCGATCGCGCGGGCGAACGCGCCGGAGCTCACGCTCGGCGCGCGTGCGATCGCGTTCGTCAAGAACCCGAACGACCCGATCTGGCGCAAGGATCCAACAGTCGCCCTGTACCGGTCGATCCTGAAGCGCTTCGCGCCCGCCGCGAAGCCGGCGGATGTCTACAACTGGTACGGGATGACCGTCGCGTGGACGATGGTCGACACCCTGAAGCGCGCGGGCAAGAACCTCACGCGCGCCGGGCTGCTGCGCGCCGCGCGCAGCCTCGACACGACCGCCAACCCGTTCCTGCTTCCCGGGACGCGCCTGCGCACGTCCTCGCAGGACGCGTTCCCGCTCGACACCGTCTACCTGTACCGCTACGACAACCGCCAGTGGGTCAGGACGTCCGGCCCGTTCCCCGCGCGTTGAGGGGCAACCCGGTGCCCGATCCGCCACGAAGGAGGGAGAAGGACACGATGAGGACACGGACACGAATGGGGCTCGCCGCAGTCGCGGCGCTTGCCACGCTCGCGCTCGCGGCGGTGGCGACGGCCGCCTACACGTCACCGAAGCTCTCGGTGACGTACGCGCCGGGCAACGTCACCCGAATCGTCGCCTCGGCCTCGGTCGACAACGACGCGACCGCCCGCGCGGCGATCGTCATCCCGACCGGGACGGCCCTGACCACGACCGCGGGCCCGGGCACGAAGGTCGGCACCGCCAAGGCGCAGGTGAGCGCCCTCGCGCTCGGCGGTGCGCTGCTGCCGCTCGCGGGCGACATCGTCGTCGCTCCGCCGGGCGCGGTCGCGGCGGCATCGCAGACCGCCTGCATCGGCCCCGTGACGCCTCAGGTGACGCTCCTGCTCGTCCTGCAGGCCGCGGGCCAGACGATCAACCTGCCCGCGTACATCGTCCCGACGAGCGGCGCGCAGGCGGCGCTCGGTTCCGCGCAGCTCGTGTTCTGCCTCCCGCCGCCGGATCTCCCGGTGGAGAAGGGCGGCGCGACGTTCGGCGCGAAGTTCCTGAGCGCCGACCTGACGCTGAACGGCGTCATCGGCCCCGTCGCGCAGGGCGCCTGGGTCGGGTTCTGGACGCCCTGGAACGCGGGTGTCGGCACGGTCAACGCGGCGGCGAGCGTCGCGTCCCCCGCGGCGATCGCCCCGGGCGGCATCACGCTCGCGGGCCGCAAGGTGAAGGGCGTCAAGCGGCTCTCGGGCCGCGTCACGCAGGCCGGCGCCGGCGTCGCCACCAAGGTGACGATCCTCGCGGGCACGAAGCGCCTCGCGACCGTCAGCGCCAAGGCGAGCGGCGCCTTCGCGTACGCGGTGCCGAAGAGGTCGAAGGCCACGGTCTTCCGGGCCCGAGCCGTCGTGGCGGGACGGGATGCCCCGGCCGTGTGCGGCCAGTTCGGCTCGCTCGGCGTGCCCTGCGTCAACGCCACGGTGAGCGGCTTCACCGCGACGTCCGGCTCCGTCCGGATCCGCTAGCCGGACATCCTCCCAGAGCGGAACGGGCGCCCGAGGGCGCCCGTTCCGCTCGGCTACAGTCGCCCGCATGCGCGTCCTCTCGGTCGTCCACGACCCGGCCGCCACAGGCGGCGGCGGGCTGTTCGAACGGGTGGTGCTCGAGCGCGGCGACCATCTCGACCGGTGGATCGTTTCCGAGGGCGACGCCGCGCCAGGCGACCCGACGCACTGGGACGCGGTGATGGTCTTCGGCGGCGCGATGCATCCCGACCAGGACGCGGAGCACCCGTGGCTCCAGGGAGAGGTCTCGTTCATCCAGCGAGCGCTCGCCGACGGCGTGCCCACGATCGGGGTCTGCCTCGGCGCGCAGCTCCTCGCGCGGGCCGCGGGCGCCTGGGTCGGGCCGGCCGAATCGGCCGAGGTCGGCTGGTTCGCGGTGGACGTCAACGACGAGGGGTCGTCCGACTCCGTGCTCGGCGTCCTGCCGCGCCGGGTCGAGGCCTTCCAGTGGCACTACTACACCTTCGCTCTGCCGGACGGCGCCCGCGAGCTGGCGAGAAGCGCGACCGTGCGCCAGGCCTTCCGGCTCGGGGAGCGCGCGTGGGGCATCCAGTTCCACGCGGAGGTCGACAGGCGCATGCTCGACCGCTGGCTCGTCATGGGCGCGTCGGAGCTGCCGAAGCCGATCGACGACGTGAGAGCCGAGACCGACCGCCTGCTCGCCGGCTGGAACGAGCACGGCCGGGCGCTCGCGAATGCGTTTCTCGACGAGGCGCGGCGGCTCGCGTCCGGGGCGCCCGCGCCGGCGCACCGCTACGCCTGAGTCGCCGCCCCGGTTTCGGCCGGAAGCGTGTCGTCGCGCGACCACTCGTGCCAGGAGCCGACGTAGTTCCGGGCGTCGTAGCCGGCGGCGACGAGCACCTGGACGGCCATGCCGGAGCGGCTCCCCGAATGGCAGTAGGCGACCACCTCGGTCCCTTCGGGCTCGCCGACGATGTCGCGCACGGCCGCCACGTCCCGACACTGGAGCAGCAGAGAGACGTCGAGGTTCCGCGCCCCCGGGATCCGGCCCGGCCGTGGGTCGCAGGGAGCCACCATCGCGCCCGAGAACTCATCCGGGCGGCGGACGTCCAGGAGCACGAGCCCGGGCTCGCCGAGCCGCCGGGCGAGCTCCTCGGTCGTGACGTCGCTCACGCTGCGAGCGACGCGACGGTCTCGATCTCGGCGGCCACCGAGGCCCGCTCGGAGCACGTCTCGAGCCATCGCACGAGCGCCGCATGGTGGTCGAGCGAGACGCCCATCAGGTCGCGGAGGCGCAGGAGCCAGGGAAGGTACGAGGCGTCGGCGAGGCCGAACGCGCGGCCCGTGAGGAACGGGGCCGCGCGCAGGAGCTCGTCCAGCGCGCCGAGCGCGCCCTCGACGCGCTCCGCGGCTCCGGCTTCTTCGCGGCGCAGGGCGTAGTACGGCTTGCCGAGGTCGTCGAAGCGGAAGACCACGAGCCGCGCGGCGGCACGCTCTCCCGGGTCGAGCGGCAGGAGAGACGGCTCGGGGAAGCGCTCCTCGAGGTACTCGTCGACGACGACGGACTCGGGGAGCACCCAGCCGTCCTCCTCGAGGACGGGGACCCGGCCGTCGGGCGGGTTGTGCTCGACGAGCCAGCGGGGTCGATCCGAGAGGTCGACGACCACGGTCTCGTAGGGCACGCTCTTCTCGGCGAGCACGATCCGCGTTCGCGCGCAGTAGGGGCAACGCGGGGCGTCGTACAGCGTCAGCACGTTCCGAGGCTACCCCGCGAGGACGCCGTCGGGCGACGCGTAGCCGTGGTCTGCGCGTTCGAGGCCGAGCGCCGCCGCGAGCTCGGCGAGGATCTCTCTCGCGGGAGGCAGGTCGGCCGGCGCGGCGCCGGTCGGGGCTGCGGCGCGGACACGCTGCGGGTCCGCACCGGTCAGCCGCGCGAGCACGGTGGGGTTCGCCGCAAGGCCGATCACGTCACCGGGCGCGAGCGGGCCGTAGAACTCGGGCACCGAGAGGTACTCGTCCACGATGCCACCGCGCTCCATGGCGACCATGCGCACGACCTCGTCGACCTCGAGCGAGAGCGCGACGACGACCGCGCCCATCCGCGAGGACAGCTCGCGCGCGTAGCGGACGAGCGCGGTCGGATCCTCGTCGACGACGGGGTCGTAGACGGTGACCCAACCGTTCCGCGGCTCCTCGACGCGGGAGCCGGTCGAGCCGATCCTCGGCGCGAACTCTCGCGCGGCGCGCGCGACGTCGGCGACGGCGTCCGTCTGGACGTGGATCGAGGCGAACGAGACGGCGTGCCTCCCGGGAGCGAGCCGCTCGCGCAGGTGCGCCAGGGAGGCGCCGAGGACGACCACGTCCTCCCCGAAGCCCCACCGGTGATAGACCGCGCGCGCGCCCGCGTTCGCCGCGGTCACCTCGAGGTCGAGGTATTCGACGTCCTGGGAGGCCAGCGCCTCCACGGCTGCGTGGACGAGCGCCGCGGCGATGCCACCGCGACGGGCGTCCGGGACGACGTACAGGTCGGTCAGCCGGCCGAGCCGCGACCCGGTGCGGCGGGCGAGGGCGAACCCGACCGGCCCGTCGGCCTCCGCGACGAAGGCGAGCCCCGCGTCGACCGCCTCGCGCACCTCCGCGAGCTCTCCCGCCTCGTCGAACTCCACGTGCGCGGGCGGAGGGAGCTCGTCGACGAACGACCTCCACAGCGTCTCGAGGAGGGGGACGTCGGCCGGGCTCGCGGTGCGGATCGTCATGCCGCCGATGCTAACCGGCGCGGCGCCACGCCTTCCCGAGAGACCACATGGGATCTATGCTTGGTGGAGCCCGGCGGCGGTCATCCCCCTCGGCCGTCGCCGGCACCTTCTCCTGCGCGCAGCTCCTCGCGAGCCGGTCGAGCCCGGAGCCTCCTCCGGAGCCGACCGAGGCCCCGGGGGAGCACGCATGCGTCGGGCGAGCGCGGCGCGTCGGCCGCCGCGCCCGCGTGTCGCCTCGCCCCGCGAGCGCCTCGAACGGCAAGGACCCGAACGCGGCGACGACGTGCACGACGCCCTCGTGCGCCGCCTCGCGCCGGGCCCGGGGCGGCGACGGCCTCTGCCACGGCCGCGGATCGTATGCGCGGTTCGCCGTCAGCGAGCGCGCGGCACCATGACGACGACGGGAGAGACGCTTGTCGACCCGCCCGGCCACCGCGCCACCGCCACGACCGCGACGCGCTCGCCGCGCCGGTAGCGCTGCGGGTCGAGGAAGCCCCGGTACGGGGGTGAGTCGTCGGCGGCGATCCTCACCCAGGCGCCCCTGCCGCGCTTCGCGGCGAACGCGACGGAGACCGGCTCGCTGGTCGTGAGCGTCGCCCGCGCCTGGACGAGATTCGTCAGGCCGTCGGGGCGAACGGTCAGCACCGGGCGCACGGATCGGGGCCGCGGCAATGCGGCATCGGCGCGGACGAGGACTGCGGCGAGCGGATCGACCGACAGGGTCAGCTTCCCGGCAGCGGTGCTGCGAACGGACGGCGACGAGCCGAAGAGCGTCGCCCAACCGCTGCCCGCGGTCGAGGTCTGCACCGTCAGGCTGGCGCGACGCGTGCCCGTGTTGAACGCGGCGACGTATTCGTGCCGTGACGAGAGGTCGAAGCGGCTGAAGGCGAGCAACGGACCCGAGGCGAGCCGGACGGCGGTCGCGCCGGTCGCGAGCGCCGGATGTGCGTCGCGGAGCCTCGCGAGCTCGGCGAGGCGCACTGCGACCGGATGGTCGCGGACGGCGAACGACGAGCCTGAGCCGATCGGGGGCGCGCCGACGCGCGACTCGGTGCGCCACTCGGGGACGGCGGTGGGGAACATGTCCTGGCGCGCGAGCTTGTCACCTCCCGAGCCCATCAACCCGACCTCGTCGCCGTAGTAGACGACCGGAGCCCCGCGCAGCATGTAGAGGAGCGTGTGGGCGAGAAGGTCGCGCCGCAGGAGCGTCGCCTCGTCGCCCGAGCGCTGGCGCAGGAGGAGGCCGACACGGCCCATGTCGTGGTTGCCGAGGAACGTCGGCGGGGTGTAGGCGACGCCGTTCCCGACCTGGAAGTAGTCGTCGTCGGAGAGGACGGAGGCGATCCCCTTCGAGCCGCGCTCGCCCGACGCGTACCCCACGAGCTGGTCCTGCAACGGGAAGTCGAGGAGCGACGGCAGGCCGCGGTCGCGGACGAACGGGTAGAGCGCGAGCGTGTCGGCGTCGAACACCTCGCCGAAGACCGTGAGGTCCGCAACGCCCGCGCGGCGCGCCGCGGCGCGGATGCGCGGCAGCCACTGTCGGAAGAACGCCGCGTCGACGTGCCGGGCGGTGTCGATGCGGATCCCGTCGATCCTGTACCGCTCGATCCACGTCGCGTAGACGCCCGCGAGCCCGCGGACGACGTCCTGCCGCTCGGTGAAGAGGTCGTCGAGGCCGAAGAAGTCGCCCTGCTCGAAGCACGTCTGGTTGCACGACGAGAAGTCGATGTCGCCCCGGTCGTGGTACCGGGTCGGGTCGTTCAGCCAGGCGGGCTTCTTCGCGCTCCGGTCGGCGCCGAGGAGGACGGGCACGCGCGGCATGGAGCGGGCGCTCATGCACGGAAACGGCTTCCCGACGTAGCGTGCCGGCCGGAACGGCGTCCCGCGGCACGTCCGATAGGGCACCTGCTCGGGGCCGACGTAGCCCCCGCTGCCGCCGGTGAGCGAGATGACGTCGGCGGTGTGGTTGACGACGACGTCGAGGATCACTCGGAGGCCGAGCCGGTGCGCGCACTCGACCAGCGAGCCGAACTCGGCCGCCGTGCCGAGATGCTGGTCGGGGGCCGTGAAGTCGGTGATCCAGTAGCCGTGGTAGCCCGCGCTGTCACCCTGCACGACCTTCTGGCCGAACGGCGGCGTGATCCAGATGGAGGTGAAGCCGAGGGCCTTGATCCGCGCGAGGCCGTCCGCATCGCCCGCGCACGTGCCGCGCAGGCCGGCGAAGTCGCCGCCGTGGAACCAGCCCGGGCCCGCCGGGTCGAAGCCCGTCACCGAGCGCGAACCCGTCGTTCCGCCCCGGTCGTTCGAGGTGTCGCCGTTCGCGTAGCGGTCGGTCATCACGAAATAGACGCGCTGCGCCGCGAGAGCGCTTCGCGTCGGAGCCGCCGAGAGGGCCTGCAGCGCCGGGCCCGAAGGCGGTGGAGGGGTCGGTGCCGGCGCTCCGACCGCCGCGCCCGTGGCGACTGCCGCGCAGAGGGCGGCGCCGCACACGAGCCACGACGGGGCTCCGCGCAGGCGGACGCCCGTCACGCGCCTCAACGGAGTGCGGCTCCCGTGTCCTCGTCGAAGAAGTGCGCATGCGCGACGTCGACCCCGACCCGCACGTCGTCGCCGAGCCGCAGCGTCACCCGCGGCGGAAAGGAGGCGATGAGGTTCGGCCGGGCCGCGGCGATCCCCTCCTCCTCGACGACCTCCTCGACCGCGTCTCCCGTCGCCCCCGCGCCGCTCTCGATCGTGCGTGCCTCGATGCGCAGGAACGCGATCGTCTCCGAGCCGAGCGCCTCGATCACCTCGAGGCGCGCCGTGATCGAGGGCAGCTCCGGGTGGGTCTCCGCAGGATGGAGGTCCTCGCTGCGGATTCCCATCGCGACCGAGCGGCCGTTGTAGCTCACGAGGCCGCGGTAGCGCTCGAGCGTGCTGTCCGGCACATCGAGTTCGTTCCCGGCGAAGGAGACGCTCACCTTGCCCTCGGCGACGCGCACGTCGGCGGCGAGGATGTTCATCGGCGGCGTCCCGATGAACCCCGCGACGAAGAGGTTCCACGGCTCGTCGTAGAGGTGCTGCGGCCTGTCGATCTGCTGGAGCGCGCCCTGGTGCATCACCGCCACGCGGTGCCCCATCGTCATCGCCTCGACCTGGTCGTGCGTGACGTAGATCGTCGTCGTCCCCAGGTCGTGCTGGAGCCGGGCGATCTCGCCCCGCATCTGGACGCGGAGCTTCGCGTCGAGGTTCGAGAGCGGCTCGTCCATCAGGAACACCTTCGGCTCGCGCACGATCGCGCGGCCCATCGCGACCCGCTGGCGCTGGCCACCCGAGAGCTGCTTCGGCTTGCGGTCGAGGTACGGCGTCAGGTCGAGCATCCTGGCCGCCCAGGCCGTCCGTTCCTCGACGACGTGCTTCGGCGTCTTCCGCAGCCTGAGCCCGAACGCGATGTTGTCGGCGACGGAGAGGTGCGGGTAGAGCGCGTAGCTCTGGAACACCATCGCGATGTCGCGGTCCTTCGGCGTCATCTGGTTGACGACGCGGCCGCCGATCGAGACCTCCCCGTCCGTGATCGTCTCGAGGCCGGCGACCATGCGCAGAGCGGTCGTCTTGCCGCAGCCCGAGGGGCCGACGAGGACGAGGAACTCGCCGTCCTCGATGTCGAGCGACAGGTCCTTCACGGCGTGGAAGCCGTTGGGGTAGACCTTGTCGACCTCCTTCAGCATCACCTCAGCCATCGGGCGTCTCCTCGTTCATCCGAGCTTCCAGACGTGGAATGCGGGGCCGTCTCCGGGAAAGAGGGCGTCGCCGCCGTCGACGCGCGCCTCTGCCCCGTAGAGCGGCTCGAGCGTGTGCGCGCGCAGCGCAGCGAGCGGCAGGCGGATCTCACCGGTCGCGGCGCGCGTGGCGAGGCAGAGCAGGCGCTCGTCGCGCGTCTCGCGGAGGTAGGCGATCGCGTCCGGCCCGACGTGCGCGAAGCGGATCCCGCCGCGGGCGAGGGCGGCCGACGAGCGCCGGAGCCCGATGAGCGTGCGGTACGCGGTGAGGAGCTCGGTGTCCCACGTGTCGGGGCGTTCCCAGGGCATGGGGCGGCGGGCATCCTCGCCCCACCGGCCCTCGAGACCCAGCTCGTCGCCCGCGAAGACCATCGGCACCCCGGGGGTCGTCATCTGCAAACCGATGCCGACCAAGTGCCGCGCGCGCGAGCCGCAGACCGTCTTGAACCGGGCGATGTCGTGACTGTCGAGCAGCACCCAGCTGTGCAGCACCGAGCGCCACGGGACGCCCGCGCGGAAGCGGCGCATCGTCGCCGTCACGGCCTCCCCGTCGAGGCGCGGAACCTCGACGGGGAGGCCGAGGAAGCCGAGCTGGAGCTCCGGCGGCAGCACGTCGCCGCGCAGCCACTCCCATGCGGGCCGCGTGAAGCCCATGTACGCCATCGTCCCGTGCCAGCCGTCCCCCTGGAGGTCGCGCCGCGCGTCGTGCGAGTGCTCCGCGACGAGGACGGCGTCGGGCCGGGCTTCCAGCGCCGCCGAGCGCGTCGCGCGAGCGAGCTCCGCCGCGACGTCGACGTCACCGCGCCGCCCCGCCATGTTGGCGACGTCGAGCCGCCAGCCGTCGAGGTCGAACGGCGGGCGCAGCCAGCGGCGGACGACGCTCTCGGCGCTCCCGAGGAGCCGCTCGCGCAGCAGCGCGTCGCGGTGGTCGAGCTTCGGGAGCGTCCGCACGCCGGCCCACGCCTCGTAGCCGTGGCGGAGGGCGTCGTCGAACCAGAAGAAGCTGCGCTCCGGCGAGTCCTCGCCGTCCCGGGCGCTCATGAACCAGGCGTGGTCGTCGCCGATGTGGTTGATCGTGAGGTCGCCCACCACGCGGATCCCGCGGTCGTGGGCGGCGCGCACGAGCGAGACGAGCGCCGCGTCGCCGCCGAGCGCCGGATCGACCTCGTCGAAGGACGTCGCGTTGTAGCGGTGGTTCGAGCGGCCGGGGAAGAACGGCGTCGTGTAGAGGATCGACGCGCCGAGTCGCTCGAGGTGGTCGAGGTGCGCCTCGATCCCGCCGAGGTCGCCGCCGAACCACTCGAGCGGCGTGTTCGGTCCCGAGCCAGTCGGGTCGTCGTCCCAGTCGCGCGGCACGGCCCAGTCGGGCGGCGTGCGCTCGATCCCCGAGCGCGCGAAGCGGTCTGGGAAGACCTGGTAGACGACGCCCTCGAGGTGCCAGCGAGGCCCGTCGTCGCCCACCGCGCAGACGAAGTCCTCCGCGTCGGGGACGTCGTGGCCGACCAGCCCGTCGCCGGTGAGCCAGCCGTAGCCGATCGCGCCGCCCGCGAGCAGCCAGCGATAGGGCGTCGCGGGGTTGCCGACGCGGAACGACGCCCGCCACCATGTCTCCGCGTCGTCCTCCTCGTCAACCTCGGCGATCGCGACGTGCGGCTCGCCGTCCGTGACGTACCGCACGGCAACGGCGTCGACGGCCGACGCACGCGGCACGCGGAGCCTCACCGTCGTCGTCTCCCCGAGCTCGGCGGGCGTCTCGCGGACGTAGAGCTCCGACCCGTCGTGGTGAGGAGCGTCGAGCGCCGCGGCCGTCATCCCTTGACCGCGCCCTGGGTGAGCCCGCCCACGATCCAGCGCTGGAGCACGATGAAGATGAGCACCACGGGGAGCGCCGCGAGCACGACGCCGGCGCAGAACGGCCCCCACTCCTGGCCGAACTGGTCGGAGATGAAGCCGTACAGGCCGACCGAAAGCGTGTAGTTGCGCGGTGCCTGCAGGAGCTGCGACGCAATGATGTACTCGTTGAGCGTCGAGACGAACGAGAGCAGCCCGATCACCGCGAGTACCGGCGCGCCGAGCGGGAGGACGACGCCCCAGAAGATCTGCGCGGGCGTCGCGCCGTCGACCCTCGCGGACTCGTCGAGCTCCACCGGGATCGAGTTGAAGAAGCCCACGAGGAGCCACGCGTTGACGCCGAGCGCGCCGCCCAGGTAGACGAGCATCAACCCCGTTCGCGTGTTGAGCCCGATGCCCGGGAAGACGTCGGAGATGTCGAGCATGATCAGGTAGATCGCGACGACCGCGAGGAACTGCGGGAACATCTGGATCAGGAGGAGCGAGAGCATCCCGAACCGGCGACCGCGGAAGCGGAAGCGCGAGAACGCATACGCCGCGAGCGCGCCGAGGAGCACCGTCACGACCGAGGTCGCGGTCGCGATGATCATCGTGTTGAGGTACCAGTTGGGATAGGGCTCCTGCGGGTCCGAGAGGATCGCCCGGAAGTTGTCGAGCGTGACGCCCTCCGGGATCACCGAGGCCGTGCTCAGCGACGGGACCGGGTTGAACGCGGCCGAGACGACGTAGACGACGGGGAAGAGGGCGAACGCCATCGCGATCAGGCCGACGAGGTAGCGCCACCAGACCTCGCGGAACGGCGGGCGCTCCGGCTTCGGTGCCTCGACCGCCGCTCCGGCCGCGGTCTCGAGCGCGGCCGCGACGGCGCGCTCGGCGGCGCTCACCGGTGCCGGGGTGCTTTCCGCGCCGGCCGTCATACGATGTTCTCCAGGGCCTTCGTCCGGGTGAACGAGATCGCTGAGATCGCCGCGACGATGAGGAAGATCAGGATCGACAGCGTCGCGGCGAGCCCGTAGTCGCCGCCGCGCCCGGTCTGGAACGCGACCTTGTACGTGTAGCTCACGAGGAGGTCGGTCGAGCCGGCGACCGACTGCTCCTCGCTGTACGGCCCGCCCTCGGTGAGGAAGTAGATCGCGTTGAAGTTGTTGAAGTTGAACGCGAACGAGGCGATCAGCAGCGGCGCCACGGCGACGAGGAGCAGAGGCAGCGTGATCTTGCGGAAGACCTGGAGGCCCGAAGCGCCGTCGACGCGCGCCGCCTCGGTCATCTCGCCGGGGATCGACTGGAGCGCTCCCGTGCAGATGAGGAACATGTACGGGATCCCGAGCCAGAAGTTGACGAGCAGGCACGAGACGCGCGCCCACCAGGGGTCGAAGAGCCACGGCACGTCGACGGGGAGGATGTTGTTGACGACGCCGAAGTCGTCGTTCAGCAGGCCGCGCCACACGAGCAGGGAGAGGAACGCCGGGATCGCATAGGGCAGGATCAGGATCGACCGCTGCACGCGCTGGAAGCGCAGGCCCGGGTGGTTCAGCGCAATGGCGATGAACAGCCCCGCGAAGAAGGTGAGGAGGACGGAGAGCAGGGCGTACGTGAACGTCCACGTGAAGGTGGACAGGAACGGGTCGCGGATCAGGGGGTTGGTGAACACCTCCTTGAAGTTCGCGAGGCCGATGTTCGTGCGCCACCCCTGGTCGATCTCCTCGCCGCCGGCCGTCGCATACGACCCCTTGCCGTTGTCGGAGAAGACAGCGCCGGTCTCGATGTTCGTGAACGTGTCGGCCTTCGGGTCGTAGCGCAGCGTCGGTTTCAGCTCCAATGCCGTCGAAAGGCCCTCGGCGCGCACGAAGGAGTCCCCGCCCGCGGGGACGACCAGCCCGGCGAGCTCCTGGTCGATGCCCGCGAGCTCGGAGCCCGTCAGCACGTCGAAGCCCTGCGCCTCCGTGATCGCGCCGTTCTCGACGGTCACGTCCGCGGCGGGCAGCGGCTCGAGGCCGTCCTCGGTCCCGACGAAGGTCTTCCCGCTCGCCTGGTCGACGAGCAGCAGCACGAGCGTGCCGTCCTCGCGAGCGGGGGTCATCGTGTAGAAGGCGCCGTTCGCCGGCTGGGCGAGCGACGTCTCCTGGATCGTCTGGATCGCCTCTTGCTTCGTGAGGTTGTGACCCGTCGACCAGTTGGAGAACGCGACCGAGGCGTTGTAGACGATCGGGATCACCTGGAAGCCGATCAGGAACACGGTCCCGGGGATCAGGAACTTGGCGGGGACGAGCCCCTGCCTCGGGACGAGGTAGAGAACGTCGATCGCAACCGTCGCCGCGAGGACGCAGACGCCCGCGATCGTGTTCCCGTTCGTGAGGAAGCCGACGCCGCCCCAGAGCCCGATCGCGTTCGAGATCGCCAGCAGGACGAGCTTGACGACGAGCCCGACGGTGCCCGAGAAGGCGGGCAGCGCGCGGGCGAGGAGCGACGGCTTCGGGACCGTGACGCCGGCCGCGGTTCGGGCTGCTGTCGCTTGACCGGAGGTCACGGCTGCTTCGGCGTGCGGTCGGGAGACGAGTGCGGGCGCCTCACGGCGCCCGCACTCTCTCACATCGACGCTCAGCCGATCTTCTGCGCGATGCTCCTCGAGGCGCCGAGGAACGAGCGCTTGGCCGGGACGGAGCCGCTGCCCTTCGTGGAGCGGACCCACGCGGCGCCGAGGTCACCCCAGACGGAGTTCATCTGCGGGATGTTCGGCATCGGGACGCCGCCGGCGCTCGCCTGACCGAAGGCCCGGAGCTGCGGGTCCTTCACCTGCTTCGCGGCGTTGAGGTTCGCCGGGAAGCGACCGTTCGACAGCGCGAGCTCGAGCTGCGGGCCGGCCTGCATCATGTAGTTCGAGACGAGGTCCTTGGCGAGGCTCTCGACGTTGTGGGTCGTCGCGAACTTCGTGACCATGAAGCCCTGGACGCCGAGGAAGGGGACGGCCTTCGTGCCCTTCACGATCGACGGGAAGGGCGAGATCTGGAACGAGAGACCCGACTTCTTCAGGGTGTCCAGGTTCCAGGGGCCCGTGAACCAGAACGCCGTCTTCCCCTTCAGGAAGAGGTCCTGCGAGATCGACGAGTCGACGCTCGAGCGAATCAGGCCGAGCTTGTTCCACTGGTCGATGAGGGCGGCGTTCTTGAGGAACTTCGGGTTCGCGACGCCGATGTTCGACGGGTCGAGGTTGCCGGCCGCGTTCTTGCCGAAGATGTAGCCGCCGAGCCCCGCGAAGAGCGGGTACATGTGGTATGCGTCGCCGCCCGAGCCCTGCTGGACGGAGATGCCCACCGCGGCCTTCGTCTTCTTTTTCGTCGCGAGCGCGGACGCCTGGAGCTGCGCCCACGTCGTCGGCACCTTCGCGAGCTTCGTGTTGGTGACGAGCGCGATGTTCTCGAGCGCCACGGGCGCGCCGTAGAGCTTCTTGACCGCGGTGCCGTACGAGAACGCGTCGAGCGCGTACGCCGGGAACTGCTTCTTCGTCGCGGTCGAGGGGAACAGCGGGACGATCGAGCCGTTCGCGGACAGCTCTCCGATCCAGTCGTGCGCCCCGACGATGACGTCAGGGGCGGTCTCAGCCTGGACGGTCTTGAGGTTGTCGCGGATCTGGCCGAAGTCCTTCTGGACGACCTCGACCGTCGCGCCCTTCGACGCGGCCCACGCGTTCGCGACCTTCGTCACGGCGGCGAGGCGGTCCTTGTCCGTCCAGATCCGGATGGTCGTGGCGTCGGCTCCCGACGCCGTCGCGGTCAGTGCGATCGCGGCCAGCGACGCGACGACCAGGGCGACGAGCATGCGCGCCGCCGTCTTGGTGCTCAGCATGTGCTCCTCCTTGGAGACCTTCGCCGACGCGGCATGACGTCGTGCGAAACATGTTTCATGGTGGTGAAACACCGGTCGGCAGAGTACCCGCCTTCCGACCGGCGGGTCAAGCGTACTTCCTCCGCAACCCCGGGCATCATGCGAGAATCTCCAGCTTCCGGATCGGTTACCATCGCGGTCGAGCGATGGAACAGCGTTACGCAGACGTGAAAAGTGGTGCTCCGCCCTCCAGGAGCACCACCCTAAGAGACGTCGCCGACCGCGCGGGAGTTAGCGTCGCGACGGCATCGCGTGTCGTGAGTGGCTCGGCCGCCGTCCGGCCCGCCACGCGGGACCGTGTCGAGCGCGCGATTCGCGACCTCCTCTACGTGGCCCCCGGCCGTCTCGAGCCGAGCGGCGCGATCGGCCTTCTCGTTCCCGAGTTCGGGAACCCCGTGTTCGCGGCGCTCGCCCAGGCGATGGAGACGCGCGCGACCGCCGCCGGCTTCGCGACCATCCTCTGCAACACGGCGGGCTCGCCGCTCCGCGAGGTCGACTACGTGCACATGCTGCTCGAGCGCCGTGTCGAGGGCATGGTCTTCATCTGCTCGGAGATCACCGACGTCCGGGGGGAGCACCTGCACTACGTGAAGCTGCTCGAGCAGGGCGCGCGGCTCGTGTTCGTCAACGGCGGCTCCGAGTCGCTGCCCGTCACGTCCGTCGGCGTCGACGAGCGCGCGTCCGGCCGGATCGCGACCGAGCACCTCCTCGAGCTGGGCCACCGCAGGATCGGCTTCGTCGCGGGCGATGCGTTCGCGCTCGCGACACGGGAGAAGGCGCGCGGCCGCGAGGACGCGCTCGCCGCCGCCGGGATCGACTCGCCGGCATGCGCCTTCCACGACGGGTTCACCGTCGAGGGCGGCCGGCGGGCGTTCGGCGCGATGCTCGACGCGATGAACGGCGACCGGCCGACGGCGGTCATCTGCTCGAACGACCTGATGGCGATCGGGGCGCTGCAGGAGGCCCTGGCCCGCGGCCTGCGCGTGCCGGACGAGCTGTCGATCGTCGGGTTCGACGGCATCGAGGCGGCCTCGTGGACGCACCCCGCGCTGACGACCGTCGAGCAGCCGATCGGCGAGATCGCCGAGACGGCGATCGAGGCGCTGCAGGCGCTCGTCCACGACCCCGCGCAGACGCTCCCGACCTACGTGTTCCGCCCCCAGCTCAGGATCGGCGGGACGACTGCGCCTCCATCGCGCTGAGCACGTCACAGAGGTCGCCGAACGGCTCGTACGCGACGCCCTGCTCGTCGAGCCAGCGCGCGAGACCCGCGCGCGCGAAGCGACGCTCGGCGGCGAGCGAGACACAGCGGTCGGAGACGCCGTCGCCCGCATAGGCGAACCGCCCGAGCCCCTCGACCACGCCGCGCTTGCACCGCTCGCCGCACTCGTCGCAGACCGGGACGTCGATGAACTCGGCGCGCCAGCCGGCCGGGTGGGCCGTCACGTGGTTCGCGGCCACGCGGGCATGGATCCCTTCCCGCTCGAGCACCGGCTCGATCAGCTCGTGGAACCCCGCCGAGACGATCAGCGGGTCCTGCGCCTCGACGAGCTCCGCGAAGCCGCGTCGCAGGCGGACGTTCTCGAGCAGCCAGCCGAGCACCTCGTCGAACGGCGCGGTGATCGTCGCCATCTCGGCCGCGATCACCTCCCGGAGGGTGAGGGTCCGGCCGAGGTCCTCCTCGAGCGCGACGAACACGCCCACGTCGCCGAACCGCTCGATCGCCATGTGCAGCGTGTCCCGCTCCGTCGCAGTGCCGTCCCAGTCGATCACCAGCATCGCCGGGCTGGCGCCGTCGCGCTCGCGGCCGACTCGTTGCGGGCGCGCGCGATCCTCCGGCATCAGTCGGCCGGGAGCGACCAGCCGCCGTCGATCACGACCGTCTGGCCGCGGATCATCTCGGCGTCGGGCGAGCAGAGGAAGGAGACGACGCCCGCCACGTCGTCCGGCGTCACGAGCCGCCCCGCCGGGTTCCCCGCGCCCGAGGTGAGCATCTCGTCTCGGTTCGGGAAGTGGTCGAGCGCGCCCGTCTCGACAACGCCGGCGGAGACGGCGTTGACCCGGATCCCGCGCGGCGCGAGCTCGACGGCGAGGTAGCGGACGAGCGCCTCGAGCGCCGCCTTCGACGTCCCGACGAGGGAGTAGTTCTCGAGCACGCGCACCGACCCGAGGCTCGAGATCGCGACGATCGACGACCCGGACGGCATCGATGGCGCGGCGATCCGCGTCAGCCCGAGGAGCGCCCGCGCGTTGGCGTTCAGCGTCCAGTCCCAGTGCTTGTCCTCGGTCTCGAGGGCGGGGCGGATGACGCCGGTCGCCGCGTTGTGGACGAGCGCGTCGAGCGGCCCGAGGGCCGCGACCTGCTCCTCGACGCGAGACGAGGTGACGTTGCCGCGGACGAGGACCGGCTCGGCCCCGAGCGCTCGGAGCTCCTCGGCCGTCTCCTCGGCGGCCGCGTCCGCCCGGAAGTACCCGATCGCGACGGTCGACGCCCCGTCGCGTGCGAGGCGGAGCGCGATCGCCCGGCCGATCCCGCGCGAGCCGCCCGTGACGAGGACGGTCTTCACGCTGCGGCGCCTCCACGTCCGGGCTCGGTCACCGTCGGCACGGCCGTCGCGGCCTCGAGCGGCCGCTGCGCGATCATGCAGCGAGGCCCACGGCCGGAGGCCGGCTTTGCCGGCCGGGAGGCCTGTGGCGGTATCGAGACGTCGGTTCGCAAGAGGAGGAGGCCCGTGGGGGACCAGGGGTTCCCCCACGATCTATCAACGCTCGCCGCGCGGAAGGGGGGTCGACGCGGTCGCCGAGGACGGCATCTCCTCCCAGCCGATCCGCTCGCGCGACTCGGGCTCCGAGTTCTCGGCCTTCGTCGACGCGAAGCCGAGCCGGTCGAGCAGCTCGATCTTCTCCTCGCCGTAGCGCCGGACGGGGTCGTCCTCGGCCAGTCCGGCGATCGCCTCGCGGACGCGCGCGCGGAGCTGGTAGGCGAAGTGCGGCGTCGCGGGGCCGACGAGGGCGTCGATGTCGTCGCGGGTGAGCTCGGCCATCGGGCGGCAGCCTAACCGCGGAGGCCCAGCTAGCGTCGCGCGGATGCGCCGCCCCTCCGCCGTCGAGGTGATGCTGCTCGTGACGATCGGGCTCTGGTCGCTCAACCTGACCGTCAGTCGCTACATCCTCACGCACGGGTTCCTGCCGCTCGCCTACGCGACCGTCCGCTACGGCGTCGCAGTCCTCGTCTTCGTGGCGCTGACGCTCGCGCTCGAGCGGTCGCTCCGCATCCGTCGGGCCGACCTCGGGATCGTCGCCGCTGCGGCCGCGTTCGTCTACCTCAACCAGATCGGGTTCGTCTATGCCCTCGACCGCTCGTCGGCGTCGGTGCTCGGGCTGATCCTCGGCGCGACGCCGATCTTCGCCGCCCTCGCCGGCCTGCTGCTCGGCACCGAGTCGCTCCCGTCGCGCTTCTGGGCCGGCGCGATCTGCTCGTTCGCCGGCGTCGCGCTCGTCGCGCTCGGCTCGGGGGGTGCGGTGTCGGGCGACCTGGGCGGCGTCCTGCTCGGCGTCCTCACGGCCGCGACGTGGGCGGGCTATTCCATCCTCGTCACACCGCTGATGCGCCGCTACTCGGCGACGCGGATCAGCGCCGTCGTCCTCGGCGCGGCGTGGGTGCCGATCGCGCTCACAGGACTGCCGCAGCTCTCGGAGCAGGACTGGGATCTCGGCCCGGAGGTGTGGGCGCTCTTCGTCTACGCGACGCTCGGGCCGCTCGTCCTCACGAACGAGCTCTGGTTCCGGTCGCTCGACCGGATCGGCCCCGCGCGGGCGACACTCGCGGCCAACCTCCAGCCGTTCCTCGCCGCCGCGATCGCCGTCGTGCTGCTCTCCGAGACGCTCGACGGGCTCGAGCTGGCGGGCGGGGCGCTGATCGCGGCGGGGATCGCGATCGCGCGGCGGCGGCGGGTCGCCGCGCCGCAGTCCGAGTAGCGTTCCCGCTCGTGTCGCCCCTCCGCCGGACCGCCCTCGCGTCGGTCGTCGCCGCCGTCGTCCTGATCGCGATCAAGCTCGTGACGGGCCTCGCGGCGGGAAGCCTTGCGTTCGTCGCCGAGGCCGCGCACTCGGGGACCGACCTCGTCGCCGCGCTGCTCACGTTCTTCGCCGTCGGCATCGCCGTGAAGCCGGCCGACGAGGCGCACCTCTACGGTCACGGGAAGGCCGAGCACCTCGCAGCCCTCGCGGAGGCGGCGTTCCTGATCCTCGTCTCCCTCGTCGTCGCCGGCCTCGCGGTGGCGCGCCTTGCCGGCTGGATCGAGCTCGACGTCGATCCGGCGTGGTGGGCATTCGCCGTCGCCGCCGTCGTCGTCGCGATCGACGTCTCGCGGGCGCTCGTCTCGTACAGGGGTGCGCGGCGCTACGGAAGCGCGGCGCTCCTCTCGAACGCCGTCCACTTCGCCGCCGACCTCCTCGGCACGTTCGCCGTCGTCGGCGGTCTCCTCGCCGCACGGGCCGGGTTCCCGGAGGGCGACTCGATCGCGGCGCTGTTCGTGGCGTTCCTCGTCGTCGTCGCGGCCGCGCGGCTGATCCGCCGCAACGTCGACGTCCTGATGGACCGCGCGCCGGCGGACGCCGTCGAGGCGGCCCGGGCGGCGATCGACCGTCTCGAGCCGCCGGTCGTCGTACGGAGGCTGCGCCTCCGGCAGGCGGGGGGCCGGACGTTCGCCGACGTCGTGATCGGCGTCTCACCCGGTGCGGCGGTCGGCCAGGGGCATGCCGCCGCCGACCGCGTGGAGGCCGCCGTGCAGCGCGCGCTCCCCGCGAGCGACGTCGTCGTCCACGTCGAGCCTGCGGGACACGAGGCCGAGCTTCGGGAGCGCGTGCGTGCGGCGGGGATGACCGTCTCCCAGGTCCGCGAGCTCCACGACCTCTCGCTGATCGACACCGGAGACGGGCCCGAGGCGTCCCTCCACCTGAAACTCCCCGGCGACCTCGATCTCGCCACGGCGCACGCGATGGCCGAGGAGGTCGAGGACGCGATCCTGAGGGACGTGCCCGAGGTGCGCTCCGTCCAGACCCACCTCGAGCCGCTGGGCGAGCGTGCGCCGGGGCGGGAGGGCACCGAGGATCTCGTCCGCATCGAGCGGACGGTCGCCGAGCTCACGGGCGGGCCGCCCCGCGAGCTGCGCACGCTCGAGACGGACGACGGCCTCGTGGTGCTCCTGACGCTCGCCCTCGACGGCGGCACGACGCTGTCCGACGCGCACGACGAGGCGACCGCCGTCTCGGAGCGCATCCGCGCCGCCCTCCCCGGCGTCGCCGACGTCGTCGTCCACACCGAGCCGTGACTCTCGGCAGATTCCCGAAGCGGGCCGCTGCGCGGCGGACTGGGCCTAGCGCCCGGGCACGAGGCGCCGGAGCACGTCCTTCGTGACGTGCCCTGCCACGCTCGGGTTCTCTTGCAGCCGACGCAGCGAGTACTCGTACCACTGCTGCCCGTACGGCACGTAGATCCGGAGCGGATGCCCGGCGGCGACGAGCTCGCGGCCGCGCTCCGCCCGGACGCCGAGCAGCATCTGGAACTCGTACCCGACCGCCTCGAGCCGCGCGACCCGGTCGAGGGCCTGCTCGAGGATCCATTCGTCGTGCGTCGCGACCGCGACCCGGCAACCGGCGGCGACGAGCGCGTCGAGGCAGGCGACGAAGCTCTTTCGGATCACCTGGCGCTCCTGGAACGCGATGGCGGACGGCTCGACGTAGATTCCCTTGCAGAGGCGAACGCTGGGCCGCAGGTCGGAAAGCGCCTCGATGTCGGACAAGGTGCGCCGGAGGGCCGCCTGGAAGACGATCCCGACGCCCTCGTGCCCCTCCTCGCGGAGCGACCGGTAGAGCTCGAGCGTCGCGTCCGTCGTGCTCGAGTCCTCCATGTCGATCCTCACGAAGACCTTCCGGGCCGAGGCGTCGCGGACGACCTCGGCGAGGAGCGAGCGACAGAGCGAAGGGTCGAGGTGGAGCCCGAGCGCCGTGAGCTTCACCGAGACGTTCGCGTCGAGCCCGTCGGCCGAGATCGCGGCGAGCGCGTCGTGGTACGCGGCGGCGATCGACTCCGCGGACTCGGGCCGAGAGATCTCCTCTCCGAGCACGTCGACGGTCGCGCGCATGCCGGCCGCGTTGAGCTCGGCGACGACGCGGCGTGCGTCCTCCAGGGTCGGCCCCGCGATGTACGGCGCCGAAACCCTCCGCACGACCCCTCGCGGCACCACCGGGAGCACGCGCGCGACGGCGTGGTCGAACAGCCTCACGGGCGGGGATCCTATTCGCGCATGAAGCCCTGGCGGGCCGCAGACACCAGCGCCACCGCCTCGGGGAAGAGCACGCGCATCGCGTCGCGGAGCTGGACGGCCTGCTCGTCGCTCGTCCCGGTGGGCGAGATCTGGGCGAGCGCTGCGCGCGTCAGCTCGACCGCCGTGGAGAGCGTGAGCGTCGCGAACTGCTCGCGCTGGGTCTCCTTGACGCCCTCGGCCTGCTGCTCCGCGAAGTCGCGGAGGCTGCGGAGGATCTCCTCCGGGTCGCCGCCGAACGGGAAGAAGCCTCCGCCCTCCATCCCTCCCCCAGGCTACTGAAGCTCGCCCCGGTACGCGCGTTCAACGTCTGCCCACAGCGCGTCCGTGACGGCCGCAGCCCCGCGCATGGCAGCGGTGAACGGCGACGACGACGCGGGATCGAGAGCCGTCTCGAGGCGTCGCGCCGCCTGCCCGATCGCGTCGAGACGCTGCGGCGTCGCGAGCTGAGGCGGCACGCCGAGCAGGTGCTGCAGGTCGCGTGCGGCCGTCTCCGCCTCGCCGATCCCCTCCGGCGCCTCTGTGATCCGCAGCGCGACGAGCTGCGCGCGGAGCTCGTCGAGGTCGCCCGGGAACGCCGCCTCTTCTGCGACCTCGCACAGCGCGGCGATCGAGACCGCGTCGCGGACGTCGCGCCTGTCGTCGACGGGTCGCCCTTCGTCGTCGAGCGCGAGCCAGGTCCGCGCGCCGTCGTCCCGCTCGAACGCGCAGACGTAGATCCGGCGTCCGGTCGTCGCCTCGGCGGGGAGGACGCCGCTCACCCGGTCGCCGTCGGCGTGTGCCGCCGCCGCCGCGGCGACGCGCTCGAGGTCGTCCGCGAGGGCCACCGTGCCAGGATAGGCCGCATGCCGTCGGAACGGAGGCGCCACGCAAGGGCGCTGTTCGCGCCCCTCGGGCCGACGTACGACCGCGTCGGCGCCGTGCTCTCGTTCGGGCAGGATCTGCGCTGGCGGCGGTTCCTCGTCGACCGGCTGCCCCGCGACGGAGGACACGTCCTCGACGTCGCCACGGGCACGGGGCTCGTCGCCGAGGCGCTGCGCGCGCGCGGTTTCCGGGTCACGGGGCTCGACCAGAGCCCCGAGATGCTGGCCCGGGCGCGCGAGCGCTTCGGCGATGCCGTCGAGCTCGTCGAGGGCACGGCCGACGAGCTGCCGTTCTCCGACGGGTCGTTCGACCACCTCACGGTCACGTATCTCCTGCGCGACGTGGACGACCCCGCGGCAACGCTCGTCGAGCTCGCGCGTGTCGTCCGCCCCGGAGGGACGGTCGCAATGCTCGAGTTCGGGCTGCCGCGCGGGGTGTGGCGGCCTGCCTGGGACGCCTGGGTCGGCCTGGGGCTTCCATTCGCCGGACGGCTCGTCTCGCCGGGATGGCACGAGGTCGGTCGCTTCCTCGGCCCGTCGATCAGGGGATTCCACGCGGCGTATCCCGAGCCGGAGCTGCTCGAGCTCTGGCGCGCGGCCGGCATCGGCGACGCGCGGGCCAGGCGCCTGAGCCTGGGCGGCGGGGTGGTCGTCTGGGGACGGCGCGATGACCCCTGAGCCGTCCCCGCGTGCGCCGGCGTTCTACGCGCTGCGGCCGGGAGGGTGGCGGGACTACGTCACGCTCCTCCACGCGCCCTACACCGCCTGGCACCTCTCCTACGTCGTCGTGGGGGCGTGCCTCGCCGCGAGCGTCGACTGGCCCGTCCTCGGCCTCACGGTGCTCGCCTTCGCGCTCGCGATGGGCGTGGGCGCGCACGCGCTCGACGAGCTCCACGGCCGCCCGCTCGGCACCTCGATTCCCACGGGAGTGCTCGTCGGGCTCGCGGTCGCGTCGGTCGCCGGCGCCGCCGTGGTCGGGATCGCCGTCGCCCTCGACCGGACGCTCTGGATCCTGCCGCTCGTCGCGCTCGGCGCCGCCCTCGTGCCCCTGTACAACCTCGAGCTGCTCGGGCCGGTTCACACCGACCTCGGCTTCGCCCTCGCCTGGGGCGCGTTCCCCGTCGTCACCGCCTACGTCGCCCAGACAGGGATGCTGCGGGGCGAGGCGCTGCTCGCGGCGCTCTGGGCGACGCTCCTCTCCCTTGCCCAGCGGCGCCTCTCGACGCCCGCGCGCAGGCTTCGCCGGTCGCGCGAGCCGGTCGCGGGCGACCTGGAACCGCTCGAGGGCGCACTGCGACTCCTCACCGCGGCGACGATCGTCCTCGCGGCCGCGCTCGTCGTGCTGCGCGCCTGACCACTGTCTACCCTGCAGGCGTGGCGGTCTGGATCCTCGCCGTGCTTCTCGCCGGAGCGGTCGTGCTCGCCGTGCTGCTGTGGGTGGCGCTGGGCAGCGCGCGGGCGAGTGCGAGCGCGACCGACCAGCTCGTCACCGAGGCCCGCGCCGCGGTCCGGGAGGCGGTCTCGGCCGAGACCGCGGCGCACACCGAGGAGATCCGACGCGTGCTCGCGCGCGAGCGCGCCGAGACGGCGTCCGTGCTCGCGGCAGAGGAACGGCGGGTCGCCGAGGAGCGCCGGATCGCGTTCGCGGAGCGCGAGCGCAGGACGAGCGAGGCGCTCGCCGAGGAGTTCGCGCGCACGGAGCGACGCCTCGAGGAGCGGCTGCGCGGGTTCTCCGACGACCTGGAGCGGGCGCAGCGTCATCTCGAGGCCCAGCTCAACCAGCTCGGCCAGCGGTACCGCCAGTCCCTCGCGGAGGTCGAGTCGCGCCTCGAAGCGGAGGCGGCGGAGCTCGGCTCGACGGCGGACGAGCAGCGGAAGACGGTGATCCGCCTCCGCGAGGAGCTCGAGCGCGTCGCGAGCCAGGCCGTCACCGAGGCGCTCGACGAGCTCGAGTCGCACACGCTCGAGCGGCGGCGCGCGATCGACGAGATCACCGAGCGGCTCCGCGCCCGGGAGGCGGCGGTCGCCGACTCGATCGAGCGTGCCGAGACCGACGTCCGGGCTCGCCTCGACGTCGTGCTCGTCGAGTGGGAGCGCCGACAGGCGGAGCGGCTCGCGCGCGTGACGGAGCGCGAGGTCGAGCGGCACGCGCAGATCGCGATGCAGGCGCTCGACGAGCGCTTCCGGGAGGCGCGCGAGGAGGCTGCGACGCGCCTCCAACGCGAGCTCGAGCGAACCGTGGAGATCCTCGCCCGCGAGGAGCTCGCCCAGCGGCTCGACGCGCGCTGACAAATTCTTCACCAACTTTGCGGCGGCAGGGATCGTCAAAGCCAGCACGAAACAACGCTCCATTCATGGCCGAGGCGATCGAGACACCCGTGTGGCGCCAGGACGAGCAGTCCAAGGTGGAGAGCTGGCGCCTGCACGTCCTGATCGAGGCCGGCTTCCCGTTGCCGCTGGCGGAGCGGCTCGCAGCCAGCGAGGCCGACCTCCACGCCTGCGTCCACCTCGTGCGCCGGGGCTGTAGCCCCGTGACGGCCGCCGAGATCCTGCTCTAGCTGCCCGCACGACCGGGGTCCGCGGAAGCGGACGCCGTGGCTCGGCGGAGATACGCTCACCCGCGTGGACGGAGCATCCGTCGCCGAGCGCAAGGTCTACTCCGTCGCGGCGTTCAACCGACGCCTCGCGGGCTACGTCGGGCGCGTGCGGGACGTCTGGGTCGAGGGCGAGGTCAGCGAGCTCCGGCGGAGCCCTGCGTGGGGGACGGTCTTCGTGACGCTGAAGGACGGGCGCACGGGCGCGTGCCTGCCTGCGACGATGCCACGCCGCCGCTTCGACCTGATCGCGCCGCCGCTCGCGGAGGGTGAGCGCGTCCAGGTGAACGGCGGCCTCCAGGTCTACGAGGCCCGGGGCGAGGTCGGCTTCCGCATCACCGCGCTCGAACGCGTCGGTGAGGGCGACCACGCCGTCGCGCTCGCCCGCCTGCGTCGCGCTCTGGAGGCCGAGGGCATCTTCGCCCCCGAGCGCAAGCGACGGCTGCCCCGCTTCCCCCGTGCCGTGGGCCTGCTCACCGGCGTCGATGCCGCTGCGCGCGGCGACGTCGTCGCGGCGATCGCGACGCGGTACCCGGCCGTCCGCCTCGTCGTCGCGGAGACGCGCGTCCAGGGACCCGCCGCGCCGTCGGCGATCGTCGCGGCGCTCGATCGTCTGAGCGCGCACGACGGCGTCGACGTCGTGATCCTCGCCCGTGGCGGCGGCAGCTTCGAGGACCTCCTTCCCTTCAGTGACGAGCGCGTCGTGCGCGCCGTGGCCGGGTGCCGCGTGCCGGTCGTGTCGGCGGTGGGCCACGAGCAGGACGAGCCGCTCTGCGACCTCGCGGCGGACGTGCGGGCCCCCACGCCGACCGCAGCCGCGCGCCTCGTCGTGCCCGATCTCGACGAGCTGCGCGCGGCGCTCGCCCGCGCGCGGGAGCGCCTCGGCGCCGGCTCGGCCCGCGTCCTCGAGCGCGATCGCGGCCGTCTGGCCCGCAGCCGCGAGCGCCTCACGTCCGCACCACTCCTGCTCCTCGAGCGCCGCCGCGCCGCGCTCGACCGCTCGGGCGTGCGGCTGCAGGCACTCTCGCCCCGCGCGACCCTCGCACGGGGGTACGCGATCGTGCGTGCAGGGGCCGCGGTCGTGCGGGACGCCGAGACCGTCGGCCCGGGTGCCCGCGTCGACGTCGAGCTCGCTCGCGGCGGACTCGGCGCACGGGTCGAGGACGTCCGTCCGTGACGGGCGAGCGGTCGTTCGAGGAGCTCCAGCGGGAGCTCGACGACCTCGTCGCGCGGCTCGAGCGTGGCGACGTGCCGCTCGACGAGGCGCTCGCGCTCTGGCAGCGCGGCGAGGCGCTGTACCGAGCCTGCGCCGAGCGGCTCGACCGGGCGGAGCTCGAGATCGAGGAGCTGCGGCTCGGGGCCGCCGGTGGGGATGACAGCGCCCCGCGGGCAGGGTAAGGTCGCCGCCATGGCACAACCGAGCCCCGACCTGATCCGCGGCATCCCGATCTTCGCCGGCCTGGACGATGCCTCGGTCAAGCAGCTGGCGACCGACTTCATCGAGCGCGAGTTCGACGAGGGCCAGGAGATCGCGACGGAGGGCGAGGGCGGCCTCAACTTCTTCGTCGTCGAGAGCGGCACCGCCGACGTCTCGGTGGGCGGCAACACCGTGGGAGCGCTCGGGCCGGGCGCCTCCTTCGGCGAGATCGCGCTCGTCGACAAGTCCGCCCGCTCCGCGACCGTGACGGCAACGTCGAGGCTGCGGGCGTTCGCGCTGCCGGTCTGGAGCTTCCGGAGCTTTGCCGAGTCGCGGCCGACTGTGACCTGGAAGCTGCTCGAGCTGCTTGCCGAGCGGCTCCGCGCCGCCGAGCACCGGTAGCCGGACGCGGTGGACGCCGCGTCGGACGCCGAGCTCGTCGCTCGTTGCAGGGCCGGCGACCCGGCGGCCTGGGAGACGCTGGTCGACCGCTACGCGAACTACGTCCATGCCATCGTCGCCAGGGTCTATCGCCTCGAGGCCCACGACGCGGAGGACGCGTTCCAGGACGTCTTCATGCGGGTCTTCGAACGGCTCGACACGCTCCGCGACGACGATGCGCTCCGCCCGTGGATCGCGCAGACCGCGCGGAACTGCGCGGTCGACGCGCTCCGGCGGTCGGGGAGGGAGGTGCCGGTCGACGAGGTGCCGGACCGGCCCGACGAGGGGCTCGCGCGGCTCGACGAGGCGATGACGGTGCACGCCGCGCTCGACCGCCTGTCGCCGCAGTGCCACGAGATCCTCGACCGCTTCTTCTGCCGCGACGAGAGCTACCGGACGATCGGCTCGGAGCTCGAGCTCCCCGCGGGGACGATCGCGAGCCGCATCGCGCGGTGCCTCACGCGCCTCCGTGACGTGCTCGAGCCGGGAAGAAAAGTGCAGGCCGCCACGTCGGGTGAGAAGGTGGAGGAACGACGATGACGCCCGAGGAGACGATCGCCGAGCTCGTGCGCGAGCTTCCCGCGCCGCCCGCCGGCTGGATCGAGGCAGCGAAGCAGTTGCCGACGGTCCGCCGCGAGCTCGACACGCTGATCGAGCGGATCGAGCGAGACGAGCGGTTCCGCGAGCTCGTCGTCGCCGACCTCGAGGCGACGCTTCGCGCCGAAGGCGTGGAGCCGACACCCCTCGTCGTCGCCCACCTGCGCCGCCGCATCGCTCCGTGAGCCTGCCGACGACGAGGTGGACGCTCGCCGGCGTCCCGGCCGGCCGGTTGCACGACACGCTGGCCGAGGTGGGGCCCGGCCCGGCCGGTGGGTCGGCAGCCGCCCTCACGACGACGATGGCGGCAGGCCTCGTCCGTCTCGTCGCGCGCGTTTCCCGCGACTGGGAGGACGGGCCGGGCATCGCCGCGCAGGCCGCGGCGCTCGGCGACCGGTCGCTCCTCCTCGCAGACGACGACCACCGCGCCTACGCCGCGGCGGTCGAGCAGCTCCGGGCGCCCGACCGAGACGCGGCGCTGGGGCGAGCCCTCCGCCGCGCGGCCGAGGTGCCGCTCGCGATCGCCGAAACGGCAGCCGACGTCGCGGCGCTCGCCGCGCTCGCGGCTCGGGACGGCGCCGACACCGTCCGGGCCGACGCGTGGGCGGCCGCGACGCTCGCCGAGGCCGCGAGCGTCGCTGCGGCCCGACTCGTGCAGGTGAACCTCGCGACGCAGCCGGACGACGAGCTCTCGACCCGCGCCGAGCTCGCAACCCGGGCGGCGACGGCGGCGCGCGAGGTCGCACTCGCAACCGCATGAGCGCGCGCCCGGTACCCGCGTGGAGCTTGCCACCGGGCGACGCGCCGCCGGTGCCGGCGGACTCGGCGTGGACGGCGGCGGTCACGCGCGAGTGGGCGTTCGGCGGCTCCCTCGGGGGAGTCGACGTCTGCGTCGTCGACAGCGGCGTCGAACGTGGCCATTCCCTGGTCGGCGACGTCGAGAGCGCCCACGCGGTCGTCCGGGTGGACGATCGCGTCGAGGTCGTCGAGGACGACACGGGAGACGTCTGCGGCCACGGCACCGCGTGCGCCGGCATCATCCGGGCGGTCGCGCCCGGTTGCAGGCTCCACAGCGTGCGCGTGCTCGGAGCCGGCGCTACCGGCGCCGCAGACCTCATCCTCGCGGGCCTGCGGCATGCGATCGAGGCGGGACACCGTGTGATCAGCCTCAGCCTCTCGACGACGAAGCGCCGGTTCGCGGAGGAGCTCCACGAGCTCGCCGACCTCGCCTACTTCAACCGGACGATCCTCGTGGCCTCGGCGCACAACCTGCCGGTGGACAGCTACCCGTGGCGGTTCTCGTCGGTCATCTCGGTGGGCAGCCACGAGGAGCACGACCCGCTCGTCTGGTACGCGAACCCCACGCCGCCGGTAGAGCTCTTCGCCCGCGGCGTCGACATCGAGGTCGCGTGGCCCGGCGGCGGCACGCTCCGCTGCACCGGCAACAGCTTCGCGGCGCCGCACATCGCCGGTGTCGCCGCGCTCGTCCTCGCGAAGCACCCCGAGTTGACCCCGTACCAGCTCAAGAGCGTGCTCCACCTGACGGCGACGAACACGGAGGGCGCCGCATGACGAACGGGCCCGATCCACGCACCGCCGCGGGAATGCTCGGCGGCGACGAGGAGACCTACCGCGAGCTCCTCCAGTCCATCGTCGACGTGGCGCGCTCGATCTTCGGCGCCGAGGCGGCGTCGGTCTTCCTGCTCGACGACGAGAACGACGAGCTCGTCTTCGAGGCGGTGTCCGGACGGGGAGAGGGCGACATCGTCGGCTCACGGTTCCCGTCGAGCACGGGCATCGCCGGCTTCGCGCTCGTCACGCGCCAGCCGCTCGTCGTGGACGACCTCGACTCGGACCCGCGCTTCTCGCGCGACCGGGCCCGATCCACGGGCTACGTGCCGTCGAGCATCGTCGCCTCGCCGCTCCTCCATGCCGAGCGCGCGCTCGGCGTCCTCTCGGTGCTCGACCGTGCGCCGGACCGCCCGTTCGGTCTCGCGGAGCTCGAGCTGCTCTCGCGGTTCTCCACGCAGGCGGCGATCGGGCTCGACCTCCTGCTCCGGGCGCGCCGCGCGCGCCAGTCCCTCGTCGAGGACGGGAGCGCCGCGCTCGTCTCCCGCGTCGCCGCGCTGGTCGACGAGGCCGACGACGACGCCGGACGCCGCCTGCTCGAGGCGCTCGAGCGCGTCCTCGCCGCTCGCTGAGGCGGCTTCCCGGACACAGAGAGCGGCGCCCCGAGGGCGCCGCTCCGCTCACTGTCCTCGCCGGCATCCCGCGGGAACGCCGGTCGACCCCCGAGCCTCAGCCGACGTCGACGGAACCGACGTCGACCGAGCCGACGTCCGCTGCCCCAACGTCGGCGGAGCCGACGTCGGCCGAGCCGAGATCCGCCGCGCCGAGGTCGGCCGCCTCGACCTGCAGCTGGTGACCCTCGAAATCGGCGTCTTCGACCCTGTCGGCTACCTGCTCGTCCTCGACCTCCAGCTTCTCGCGCTCGTCCGACATCGTTGCCTCTCCTTTCGACGCAAAGCCCTGGTGGACGTCTCACCTCACCCGACGCGAGCGAGGGCTGAAATCTTCCCGCATTTCTGGTGGGGTGCGCAACACATGGCGGAGGAGGCGGGAACCGGCGAGCCGGAGCGCGAGGCGGAGAGCCGTGCGCGGGCCTCGCTGCGTGCGCTCGGCGCCGTCTTCGCAAGCCCGCCCCTGCGTCGCCTGCAGCTCGCCTGGGCCGGCTCGATCCTCGGCGACTGGGCGTATCTCGTCGCGCTCGGCGTCTACGCGTACAACCAGGGAGGCGCCTCCGCCGTCGGGCTCGTCGGCCTGATCCGGCTCGTCCCCGGCGCCCTCATCGCGCCGTTCTCCGCGTCGTTCGTCGATCGCTTCCCGCGCGTCGCGGTGATGGTCGTCGCCGACGTCGTCCGGTTCGGCCTCATGGCCGCGGCGGCGGTCGTGATCGCGACGGACGGACCTGCGCCGGTCGTCTACGCGCTCGTCGCGCTGACGAGCGCGACCGGCACGGTGTTCCGCCCGGCGCAGGCCGCGCTCCTCCCGTCGCTGGTCGCCTCGCCCGCCGAGCTGACGGCCGCGAACGTCGCGTCGAGCACGCTGGAGAGCGTCGGCACGTTCCTCGGGCCCGCGCTCGGTGGGCTCTTGCTCGCCGTGTCCAGCCCGGCGGTCGTGTTCGCGGCGAACGGCTTCACGTTCCTGTGGTCGGCGGTGCTCGTGCTCGGCCTGCGTCGTCGCGATCCCGGCCGACCGAGCACGGAAGCGGCCGCCGCCGGCGCCGGCACGGGCGGGGTGATGGCCGGCATCACGACGATCGCCCGGGAGCCGAATCTCCGCACGCTGGTCGGCCTCTACGCAGCCCAGACGCTCGTCGCGGGCGCGCTCAACGTGCTCGTCGTCGTCACCGCCTTCGAGCTGCTCGATCTCGACGACTCGGGTGTCGGCCTCCTGTACGCCGCCGTCGGCGTCGGCGGGCTCGTGGGCGGGTTCGTCGCCCTGATCCTCGCGGCGCGCGGCCGTCTCGCGCGCGACTTCGCACTCGGGCTGGTGCTGTTCGGGCTCCCGCTGATCCTCCTCGGCGGCGTGCCGGTCGCGTTCGTCGCGGTCGTCGCGCTCGGCGTCCTCGGCATCGGCAACTCGATCGTCGACGTGAACGCCCTGACGATCATGCAGCGGGTCGTCCCCGACGCCGTCCTCGGCCGCGCCCTCGGCGCACTGCAGGGGCTGCTCCGCGCCACGCTCGGGATCGGCGCGCTCGTCGCGCCGGGCCTCGTGGCGCTCGTCGGACCGGAGTGGGCGCTCGTCGTGACCGGAGCCGTGCTCCCCACACTCGCGCTCCTCACGCGCCCTCGGCTGCGGGCGATCGACCGCGAGGCGTCCGCTCCGGAGGCGGCCGGGCTGCTCCGGCGGGTCCCCTTGCTCGCGTCGCTCCCCGAGCCGGTCCTGGAACGCCTCGCACGGGAAGCGGTTCCCGTCAGCGTCGCAGCCGGGGTGCCGATCGTGCGGGAGGGCGAGATCGGCGACCGGTTCTACGTGGTCGGCTCGGGGACGGTCTCGATCCTCGGACGGACGTTCGGCCCGGGCTCGGGCTTCGGCGAGATCGCGCTGCTCCGCGACGTGCCGCGCACCGCAACGGCGGTGGCGGTGACCGACGTCGAGCTCGTCGCGCTCGAGCGCGAGCCGTTCGTCGCGGCCGTCACCGGCCATGCGCCGAGCGCCGCGGCGGCGGACACGGTCGTCGCGGCGCGGCTCGGCGCGCTCAGCGCCGGGACCGTGCCGGTGTGACGTAGCGCCTCGCCTCCTCGACCTCCCCGCTCTCCTCCTCTTCCTCGTCCGGGAGCTCCTCGAGGACGTCCTCTGCGGATTCCTCCTCGGCATCCTCCATCCGCTTGAGGGCCGCGAACGACAGCCCCTCGCGGGCGAGCATCACCAGCCCGACGCCGACTCCCACCGACATCTCCACCGCCTGGAGGACGAGGCCGAACGCGAACCCCGTGCCGTACGCGACGCCGTACTGCACGAGGGGCAGCGCGACGGCGGCCTGCAGCAGGCCGACGTTCCCCGGCCAGAGCGGGAACACGGTCGCGACGTTCATCAGGACGAGGACGAGGGCCGCCGCGGGCAGCGGCACGTCGAGCGAGAACGCGCCGGTCACCGCCCACACGGCGAGGAGCTGGAACGTCCAGCCGACCGTCTGGAGGAGGATCGCGAGGAAGGCGGCGCCGGGCGCGCCGAGCACCGCCAGGCCCTGGCGCGCCATGACGAGCAGGCGGCGCAACGTCTGCTGTCCGTGCGGTGTCGTCCCGTGCGCCCGGCGGGCGGAGAGCACCGCGAGCGCCAGTAGCCCGACCCCGACGAGGCCGAGGATCACGAGGCCGGTGACGGCCCAGTGCGGCAGCTTGGCGGTCGCCATCACGTAGACGACGAGCAGCGCGATCGGGAAGAGGTCGAAGAGCCGGTGCGCGAACACCGTCCCGAGCAGCGTCGCGCTCGTCCCCTTGCCGTGCGGGAGGTGCGGCCGCAGGACCGCGACACGCGCGAGCTCCCCCGCTCGGGCGGGAAGCACGGCGTTCCCGAGCAGGCCCACGCCGAATGCGGAGAAGACCTGGCCGAACGACGGCTTCGGGGGGGGCATCGCCTGGTCGATCGTGAGCCGCCACGCCCAGGCGCGCGCGACGACGGACAGGAGGTTGAGGAGCACGGCGACCGCGACCCAGCGCCAGCTCACGAAGTCGAAGGCGTGGTAGACGGTGTTCCAGTCCGGCCCGCGCCACCACAGGGCGAGGATCGCGAGGACGAGTGTCGCCAGCACGAACAGGCCGCGCGCCCACGGGTTCCGCGCGAGCGTCGCGAGACGCGTCATGCCGCGACGCTCTCCTCTGCACCGGCGCCCGGGCGCGTCACGAGGCGCTCGTAGATCACCTCGAGGCGACGTGCGATGTCGGGCCACGCGAAGCGCTCTTCGGCGCGCCGCCGCGCGGCCGCGCCCATCGCGGCCCTCCGCGGCTCGTCCGCGAGCAGACGCTCCACGGCGCCGATGAGCGCGTCGGCATCGCCGGGCGGCACGGAGACGGCCGTCTCGGGTGTGACGACCTCGCGGTAGCCCTCGATGTCGGACGCGACGACGGGCGTCGCGCACGCGAACGCCCGGGTCAGCACCATGCCGAAGCTCTCGCCGCCGAGCGACGGTGCGAGCAGCGCCTTCGTCGAGCGGAGGAGGTCGGTGAGCGCGTCCTGCGTGAGGAAGCCGACCACGTCGATGCCCGTGTCCGGCACACCGAGCCGGGTGAGGAGCAGCCGCACGGCCAGCGGGTCCGCGCCTGCGACGACGAGCCGGGCGCCGGTGCGCCGATGGAGCTCCGGCCACGCGCGGAGCAGGACGTGCAGGCCCTTGCGAGGCTCGTGGCGCCCCGCGAAGACGACGGTGTGGTCGCGGCCGGTCGGCGTGGCCTCGGACGGGATCAGGACGCCGTTCGGGACGACCTCCCACGGGCCGCCGAGCCACCGGTCGGCCGAGTCGCGCGCCCGCTCCGAGACGGCGATCCGCTGGTCGACGCGATCCATCAGGAACCCCCAGGCCGGCATCCCGAGTCGCATCCACCCGAGGTCGCCCGAGGCATGGTGCGTCGCCACGATCGGCCCGGTCGCGAGCGCGAGCACGGCGATGCAGATCGCGGGCGTCATCGGCTCGTGCAGATGCAGGACGTCGAATCGCTCGCGCTCCAGCACGCGCCGGATCCGGAAGAACGAGCGCGGGCTGAGCACGATGTTGGGCAGGGAGCCGTTCGCAGGGACGATCACGGAGCGTCCGACGGGGATCACGTTCGCCGGGGGGTTCCCGTGGCGGCCGACCCGCGGGTGGAGCGCACGGGTGAACTGGCCAGGCGGGTCGTTGCCCATCACGAGCCTGACCTCGTGCCCCCGGGCCTCGAGCGCGGCGGCCTGGAGCTCCGCATGCTCGACGACCGCCCCCCAGAACGACCACGAGAACGGCACGACGATGCCGATCTTCACGCCGAGAGCCTATTGGACGTGGAGCAACCCATGGTTCCCCCACGGCGCCCCCTCTTCGGGGTGACGGTGCGGCCGGCCTCCCGGGCGAGTGAATCGCCCTTCGGCCGCGACGCTGAACCGCTCCTGCGACGAGAGAAGCCGCCCAGCTAGGACTGCGGCTGGTCGACGAGGCGCTCCCAGGACTCGCCGAGGGTCTTCAGCTCCGGCTCGTCGAAGTGGCGCAGGAAGAGGTCGCGGACGCCCGCGAGGTGGGTAGGTCGCGCCGCGGCGAGCGCGCGGGCGCCGTCGGGCGTGAGACGCGCGTAGAGCACGCGCCTGTCCTCGGGGCACCCCTCGCGGACGACCAGGTCCCGCTGCTGGAGGCGGTCGACGAGTCGCGTGACGCCGCTCTGGCTGAGGAGCACGGAGCGCGCGAGCTCGCTCATCCTGAGCCGGTGCTCCGGGGCGCCCTCGAGGTGGAGCAGCACCTCGTACTGCGTCAGCGGAAGGCCGTGCGCCGTCTCGAGCTGCCGGTCGAGCTCGTGGACGAGCGCGGCGTGCGCGCGCAGGAAGCCCCCCCACGCGCCGAGCTCGAGTGGGGACAGCTGTTTGACGACGGATCTTTGCATATGCAACTATTTCCTTGTTCGTACAAGTTTATCGCATCTGTGTTTCCGACAAAGGAATCGGCACATGACACCATCGAGCACGGGCACGCTCCCGACGAGCGGTCGTCCGACCACCGCCATGCGCCTCGAAGGCATCCACCACGTGACGTGCATCACCGGCGACGCCCCCGGCAACGTCGACTTCTACACGCGCGTGCTGGGTTTGCGGCTCGTCAAGAAGACGGTCAACCAGGACGACCCGACGGTGTACCACCTGTTCTACGCGGACGAGGACGGCAGCGCCGGCGCGGACATCACCTTCTTCGAGTACCCCGGCGCGCGCCGCGGCCGGGCGGGGGCGGGAATGGTGCACACCGTCACGTTCCGCGTCGGCTCGGAGGACGCACTCGCATTCTGGGAGGAGCGCCTCGCCGGCGAGGGCGTCTCCGTCGCACGCGAGCCGGGACGGCTGCGCTTCGAGGATCGCGAGGGGCTCGGCCTCGCGTTGGCCGTGTCGTCCGTCTCCGACGAGCCGCTCGTCGCGCGGCATCCCGAGATTCCATCGGAGCTGGCACTGCGGGGCTTCGACGGCGTCCGCGCATTCAGCGGCGACCCGCAGCGGAGCCGCGGACTCCTCGAGGAGGTGCTGGGCTTCACGCCGGCCGGGAGCGCGGGCTGGGAGGTCCGCGGCGCCGCGCGCGGCGGGCTCTACGGCTACGACCCCCCGCCAGGCGGGGCAGGCGTGCCGGGCGCGGGCACGGTCCACCACGTCGCCTGGGCGTCGACGATGGAGGAGCACGAGGCCTGGCAGCGCCGCGTCACCGAGGCCGGGATGCACGCGACCCCCGTGATCGACCGGTTCTGGTTCCGGTCGGTGTACTTCCGCGAGCCGAGCGGCGTCCTCTTCGAGCTCGCGACGCTCGGGCCGGGCTTCGGGATCGACGAGGACCCGGCGCACCTCGGCGAGTCGCTGATCCTGCCGCCCGCGTTCGAGCACCTGCGCGACCGGGTCGCGGGCGTCCTGACGCCGCTGCCCGATCCGCGCGCAGGCTGGGCGTCGTGACCGACGTTTCGGCTGCGGAGCTCGTCGCGCGCGGGCGCGAGAGCGCCGGCGAGCCGGCGGGCGCGCTCGTCCTGCTCCACGGCCGGGGCGCCGACGAGCACGACCTCTTCCCACTCCTCGACGTCCTCGACCCCGAGCGCCGGCTGCTCGGCATCACGCCGGGAGGCCCCCTGCACCTGCCGCCCGGCGGGCGCCACTGGTACGCCCTCGGCGGGATCCCGACCCCCGACCCCGCCACCTTCTACGCAACTGCCCCGCGGCTCGCCGCCTTCCTCGACTCGCTGCCCGTGCCGATGGATCGCGTCGTCCTCGGCGGCTTCTCGCAGGGCGCCGTGATGAGCTACGCGATGAGCCTCGGGCCCGACCGGCCGAGACCGGCGGCGCTCGTCGCGATGTCGGGCTTCCTCCCCCGCGTCGAAGGCTGGCCGCTCGACCCGGCGCGCCTCGTCGGCGTCCCGGTCGCCGTCGCCCACGGCGCCCTCGACCCCGTGATCGGTGTCGGCTTCGGCCGGGAGGCCGCGGACACGCTCGCGGCGGCGGGCGTCGACGTCCTCCGCCTCGAGACCGCGGTGCCGCACATGATCGACCCCGCGTGGATCGAGCCGCTGCGCGCGCTCGTCGCCGAAGCAGTGACGTAGCCGCTTAGACTCGCGGGCATGCTGCTCGCCGACGAGGGGCTCGCCGAGCTCCACACGCATCTCGGCGGGTCGGTTGCGTCGGACATCATGTGGAGCCTCGCCCACGAGCAGGGCATCGCGCTGCCCGTCAAGGACTACTGGGCGTTCGACGCGCTCGTCACGGTCTCCGACCCGCGCGGAGTGCAGAGTCTCGACGAGCTCGACGCGATCTACC
>DATAPC010000104.1:0-3371 GCA_036265415.1 Gaiella sp. | reverse complement strand
GGGCGCTTGCTGCGCCGCTCGACGACGTCGAACGCGTAGATCGACGCCTGGGCCTCCGCACCGGGAAGCAGCTCGGCGAGCGCGTCCTCCTCGGCGGCGTAGCCTTCCTCCACGCTCCACGTCGCCGCACCCTCGATCAGTTCGAGCACGCGGTACGGCGCCGGTGCCTGGCCGTGCACCGCGTCGTCGACCCGGGCGCGCGCCTTGCGGACGATCTCGGCGGCGTCGGAGAGGTCGGCGTCGAGGACGCGCTTTCCCTCGCCCGCCTCGACGCGGCGCACGAGGAGCTCGATCGACTCGTCGAGGAACTCGACGGGCTCCAGGACGTGGTCGACGAGGCCGAGCTCGAGCGCCTCGGGGGCGCGGAGCATCCGGTTCTGCGCGAGCGGGTTGTCGACGATCAGCCTCACGGCGGCCGCCGCGCCGACGAGCCGCGGCGTGAGCTGGGTTCCACCCCACGCGGGAAAGAGGCCGAGGAAGACCTCGGGGAAGCCGAGGTGCCGGACGTTCGCCGCGAGCGTGCGGACGTCGCAGTGGAGCGCGATCTCGAGTCCTCCTCCCAGCGCCGCGCCGTTCACGGCCGCAACGGTCGGGAAGGGCAGCTCGCGAAGTCGCCCGAAGAGCTCGTGCCCCGCCCTGCCGCCCTCGCGCGCACGCTCGGGCGTGATGCCCGGGAACTGCGTGATGTCCGCGCCTGCGGCGAACACGAGCGGCTTTCCCGTGAGGACCAGGCCGCGCCAGTCGCGTGTGCGCAGCCGGCCGAGGACCTCCGCAAGCGATTCGAGCGCCTCCCGCCCGAAGCTCGACGGCTTCCGCCAGTCGGCGCCGTTGTCGATCGTGACGAGTGCGATCGGGCCGACTCGCGTGTCGAGCCGCCGGAGGTGGAACTGCGTGACGGGGTCAGCCATGGCGCGCGTTCTCCCACAGGAGCGCCGCGCCCATCCCGAGGCCGATGCAGAGTGCCGTGAGGCCGTACCGCACGTCCGGCCGCCGTTCGAACCCGTACGCAAGCTGCGCGAGCAGACGGACGCCCGTGGCGGCGAGCGGGTGCCCGCACGCGATCGCCCCGCCGTACGGGTTGAGCCGCGGGTCCTCCGGGGCGACGCCCATGCCGTCGCACCACGTCAGGACCTGCACCGCGAACGGCTCGTTCAGCTCGAAGAGGCCGATCTCGTCGATCGTCACACCCGTTCGCGCGAGGAGCTGCTCCGTGGCGGGAACGGGGCCGAGCCCCATCAGGTGCGGCTCGACGCCCGCGTACGCGAAGCCGACGAGGCGCATCCGCGGCTCGAGGCCGAGCTCCGTCGCGGTCTCCTCGGAGGCGAGGAGCGACGCCGTGGCCCCGTCGGTCAGGCCTGCCGAGTTGCCGGCGGTGACGCGGCCTCCCGCCCGGAACGGCGTCCGGAGCGTCGCGAGCGTCTCGACGGTCGTCTCGGGCCGGAGGAACTCGTCACGCGCAGCGACCGTCCACCCCTCCTCGGTGAAGACGCTCATCGGGACGACGGTGCGCGCGTAGACCCCCTCCGGGTCGTCCCACGCCTCGGACGCGCGCCGCTGCGACTCGGCTGCGTACCGATCGGCGTCCTCGCGCGTCAGCTGCGGGAAGACGTCGTGGAGGTTCTCGGCGGTCTGGCCCATCACGGCGGCGCTCTCGTCGATGAGGCGTTCCGCGACGAAGCGCGGGTTGAAGTCGACGTCGTCGCCCATCGGGTGGTGACCCATGTGCTCGACGCCTCCGGCAATCGCGAGGTCGCAGGCACCCATCGCGATCTCGCCGGCCGCAGCCGTCACGGCCGTGAGCGCGCCGGCGCACATGCGGTCGACGGCGAAGCCCGGCACGGTGTGCGGGAGGCCCGCGAGGAGTGCAACGTCGCGACCGAGCGTCAGCCCCTGGTCGCCGACCTGCGCGGTCGCGGCCATCACGACGTCGCCGATCCTCACGGCCGGTGCCTGGGGATTGCGGCGGAGGAGCTCCCGCACCGCCTTGACGGCCATGTCGTCGGCGCGCGTCTTCCAGAACAGGCCGTTCTCGCCCGCACGTCCGAAGGCGGTCCTAACGCCGTCGACGTAGACGACCTCCCGCAGCTGGCGCGCCATCCCGTGAGAATACCGCCTGGTTGACTGACGGTTCAATCAGCGTTCTTCGGCGATACTGGTGCGGTGGACTGGGAGGCGAAGCGATCGTGGGCGACTGGCGAACACGAGCGGCGCGTGGCGACGCCCGCGGCGGACGGCGAGCGTGAGGACTTCCGGCTGGCGGGCATCGCAGGCGCGTCGTGGGCCGCCGGCCTCGCCAGCGCGATGCTCGGCCTGCGCGAGGAGGCCGCGAGGTGGTTGCGGCTCGCGGCCGGCGAGTACGCCGCGAGCTGGGAGGCGGCGCCGCCCGGGAGCTGGGGGCGGCCGATCGCGAGCATCCGTTGCCGCCTTCTCGCCGGTGACACGGAGGGCGCGCGGGCCGACGCGGCTGCGGCGCTCGAGGCGGGCGCGGCCTCGGCGCCGGGACCGATCGGCGGCTACTGCGCGGCGCTCGCGCTTCTCGTGCTCGGGCGGGACGCCGCGGCGGCGCCGATCGCCGGGCGGATCGCGGACGACGGTCTCGAGCCGGTCGCGGTCGCGTATGCACTCGCCGCGCTCGCCGGTCACGATCGAGAGGCGTACGAGACGGCTCGCCGCGACGTCCTGCGCTCGTTCGAGGAGCGCGACGTGTTCCTCGAGGACGTTCGCGTCGCGGACACCGTCCTCGTGCTCGACGCCCTCGCGCGCGAGCGCGGCATGGAGCCCGCAGCGCTCGAGACGCCGCTCCTTCCCGGCTAGTCCGCGCCCTCCGCCAGCTCGCGCCCGCGTGTCATCGCGGCCTGGATCGCGTTCAGGAACGCGGCCCGGACACCTGCCGCCTCGAGCTCTCGGATCGCGGCGATCGTCGTCCCTCCCGGCGACGTCACCATCTCGCGGAGCTCGACGGGATGCATGCGCTCGTCACGCAGCTGCTTCGCTGTGCCGAGCATCGTCTGGACGACGAGCTGGGTCGAGATCTCACGTGAGAGGCCGAGCAGCAGCCCGGCCTCGATCATCGCCTCGGCCAGGAGCGCGAAGTAGGCCGGTCCGGAGCCGGACACGGCTGTGACGGCGTCCATCGAGCGCTCGGGGACCCGGACGACGGAGCCGAGATGCGCGAGCGCCTCCTCGGCGAGCGTCACGTGCGCGTCGCCGGCGTGCGCGCCGGCACACAGGCCGGCGATGCCCTCGTGCACGGTCGATGGGGTGTTCGGCATGGCGCGGACGACGGGCACACCCTCCGCGAGGTGTCGCTCGATCCTCGCCGTCGGGGTCGCCGCCGCGACGGAGAGCACCGTCTGCTCCGTCGTGATCGC
>DATAPC010000103.1:0-23293 GCA_036265415.1 Gaiella sp. | reverse complement strand
CTGGATGAGGATCTTCGAGTCACGTCGCCGTGCGTTGACGACGACATACGTCGTGGCGGACCTGCCGGACTGGGGTCCGTTTAGCAACAGCGCCCGGACAAGGTAGTAGCCGCTGACCCAGCCGCGGCCGATGGTCACGGTGTCGGTGTTCGGCCAGCCGGCGAGGATGCGTCCTGTCGGCTCCGGCGAAGGCATCGCCTCGGTGGTTCCCCGTCTCGAGCCGGAGCAGCTCGGGAGGCACGCCATCCTGCGGGCGCCAACGCCGCCGTACCAGCCGAGCCGATACACGACGATCCGGTACGACGCGGCGGGCGACGTCGAGACGTGCACGGAAACGGTGCCGCCCGGGGCGACGTCGTTCGTGGACGCGTACACCTCGATCGCACGGTCGCTCGCAAGGGGGCCGAGCCACCGCGGCGCACCGATGAGGCGATTCTCTGCGCCGACGGCTGAGAGACGGTTCTCGAGTGCGGGCTGCGGTGGTCGGATGACCGCGCCAGCGGAGCTCGTCACCGCAACGAGCAGCGGAGCGAACGCGAGCGCGCCCAGGAGGGCACGTCGACGATCCCGGGAGGGAAGACTCGGCCGCAGGGGCCGAAGATAGCGCGTGCGGCAGCCGGAGACGAGATTCCGCAGGTGCGCCTGTGGGTAACGCGGGTGTCGCCCTCCCCACGATCGTGTCGCTCCCGCAGGTCGGCCTTGCGGCGGTGATGGCCCCGTTCGAGGGCCTCACGTCGGGCACCTCGGGTCGCGTCACGGTGCCGGAGACGTCGACCTAGGCCGGGGTCTCAGGGCACGGCTGCGCCGAGCGGCTCCGGCAGCGGGCGCGAGTGCACGACGACGAGCGTGCGGGTCGGGCGGGTGAGGGCGACGTAGAGCTCGCGCAGGCCCGTCTCGCCCTCGGCGATCAGCGCGGGCTCGACGACGACCACATGGTCGAACTCGAGGCCCTTCGCGCGCCGCGGCGAGAGCAGCGGGATGCCGTCGTCGTACGCCGAGTGCGCCGTCAGGTCGGGAACCAGCTGCTCGGGGAGGATCACGGCCAGCAGGCCCTCCTCGCGGGCGAGGCCGAGCGCCCGGTACAGCGCCGTCGTGAGGAGCTCGCTCTCCGGAACCCGCTCGACGTGCGGCGCGGTCGCTCCCGTGCGGAAGGCGAGCGGCGCCTCGACGCCGGGCGCGATGCGGTCGAGGAGCGGCAGCGCCAGCTCCATGATCTCGGCGGGAACGCGGTACGCGTGCCGCAGCTCCTCGATCTCAGGCTCACCGGGGAGGTGCCGGAGGACGTCGTTCCAGCCGTCGTGGACGACCGGCCCGGTCGCCTGCGCGATGTCGCCGAGGATCGTCACCGAGGCTCGGGCGGCGCGCCGGGCCACCATCCGGAGCTGCATCGGCGTCAAGTCCTGCGCCTCGTCGACGATCACGTGCCCGAACGTGCGGGCCGGCTCGGCGAGGACGGCCCGCGCCTCGTCGACGAGCGGCACGTCGTGCTCGCTCCAGCCGAAGCCCGCCCGTGACCGGCGGAGCGACCTCTGCTCGGCATCGTCGAGGATCCCCGCAGCCGCGGCCTCGAGGGCGGGCCGGGAGGTGAGCAGCGTGCGGACGAGTGCGTCGGGCGAGACCGCCGGCCAGACGCGGTCGAGCCAGCGTCCGAGGAAGCCCTTCGCGTTGAGCGCGCGCTCGACCTCGCCGAAGTCGCGCCAGGCAAGGCCGCCGAGCCGCGCGCCGTAGTCCTCGTAGAAGCGGCGCAGGACGTTCATGCGGAACCGCTCCCGCGCCCGCGTGGTGAGGCCGAGCTCGCGGCGGGCCTCCGCGAGGAGCTCCGCGACCTCGCGCTCCCGGACACGGAGGTACTCCCCCTCCATCCGCGCCACCAGCTCCTCCGGGTGTGCGGCCGCGCGCGCGGCCGCCGCGTTCGCGATCACCGCCGCGAGTCGCCCGTCGCCCTTCAGCCGCTCGACTGCCGGGGGATCCGTGACGGAGACCTCGACCCCGTCCACGAGCTCGCCGACGGCGCGCTGCTCGACGTTCTCCTCGCCGAGCGTCGGCAACACGTGCGACACGTACTCCATGAACGTCGGGTTCGGCCCGACGACGAGGACGCGCCGCAGGCGGTCGCGGTGCGAGTAGAGGAGGTACGAGGCCCGATGGAGGCCGACGGCGGTCTTGCCCGTGCCGGGGCCGCCCTGGACGACGAGCGGCGGCTCGGGGTCGCGGGTGATGAGCCGGTACTGGTCGGACTGGATCGTCGCGACGATGTCGCGCATGTGCGGCTCCCGGCTCCGCTCGAGCTCGTCGAGCAGGAAGTCGCCGCCCGCGATCGACCCGGAGCCGTCGAGCGTCTCGTCGCTCAGGTCGAGAAGCCGCCGGCCCTCGGTGCGAAACCGCCGGCGCAGCGTCACGTTGTGCGGATCGGCGGGGGTCGCGACGTAGAACGGCCGGGCGGCCGGCGCCTGCCAGTTGACGACGAGGAGCTCGTTGTCGTCGTCGTGCACCCAGCGGCGGCCGACGTAGAGCGGCACCGGTGTCGTGTCGAGGTCGAGCCGCCCGAAGCACAGCCCTCGCTCGGCGTCCTCGAACGTCTTGAGCCGCCGGACGGCCCAGGCTTCGAGCGCCAGCGCCGCTACCTCGCTGTCGGTCGCGTCGGCGGCACGCTCGACGACGGCGCGCATGCGGTCGAGGCAGTCGTACGCGTGGTCGACGTACGCCTGCTCGGCTGGAAGGTCGGGGTGGGCCACGGGAGAAGGATGAGCGCTCCCCGTCCGGGACGCCACTAGGCTGGCGCGCGATGAGGGTGCTCACCGTCGTCGGCAACCGACCGCAGTTCGTCAAGTCGGCTCCGCTCTCCGAGGCTCTTCGCGCGGCAGGGATCGACGAGGTCGTCGTCCACACCGGCCAGCACTGGGACGACGAGCTGTCGCAGGTCTTCTTCGAGGAGCTCGGCCTCCCCGAGCCCGCATATCGCCTCGACCTCCGTACCGCCGACGTCGAGGCGCTGACCCCGCCGGTCCGCGAGGTCGTCGAGGCAGAGCGGCCCGATGCGGTGGTCGTGCTCGGCGACACGAACTCGACACTCGCCGGCGCGCGTGCCGCCGCCCGAGCCGGCATCCGGGTGGCGCACGTCGAGGCCGGGTTGCGGAGCGGCGACCTCTCGATGCCGGAAGAGCGCGCGCGGATCGCGGTCGACCGCCTCGCGGCGCTCCTCTTCTGCCCCGACGACCGCTCGGCCGAGACGCTCGCCGCGGAGGGCGTCTCGGGGCGGGTGCTGGTCGTGGGCGACGTGATGGCCGACGCGACGCTTCGCTTCGCTCCGATCGCGCGCGAGCGCGTCCCACCTCCCCATCCGCCCGGCACGTACGTCGTGGCGACGGTGCACCGCGAGGCGAACGTCCGGCCCGCCCGGCTCCGGCGAATCGTCGAGGGGCTGTCGAGCATCGAGCACACGGTCGTCTTCCCGGCGCACCCGAGGACGGCGGCCGTCCTCCGGGACGAGCGGATCGGGGTCGGCGGCAACATCGAGCTGCGAGATCCGCTCGGCTACCTCGAGTTCGCCTCGACCGCCTCACAGGCCCGAGCCATCGCGACGGACTCGGGCGGCCTGCAGAAGGAGGCGTACTGGTACCGCGTGCCGTGCGTCACGATGCGCCCGTCGACGGAGTGGGTGGACACCGTCGAGCAGGGAGCCAACGTTCTCGTCGACGACGATCCCGCGGCGATCGCCGCGGCGGTTCGGGCGGCCGCGTTCCCGGCACAGGCACCGCCTCTCTACGGCGACGGCCACGCGGCCGAGCGCATCGCCGACGCCCTCCTCCGCTTGTGACACGGTGTTACAAGGCCGGGTGCGCCGGTAGGATGTCGCGCCTGTGACGACGCCCGAGACGAGCGCTCCGGACACCGTCCCCGCGACAGCGCCGTACGAGGTCGCGATCGTCGGCGCGGGGTACGTCGGCGTCCCGCTGGCGCAGGTGTTCGCCGAGGTGGGGCGCCGGGTGGTCCTCGTCGACGTCGACGCGAGACGCGTCGAGCGCCTTCGCAGCGGCGACAGCTACATCGAGGACGTGCCGTCTTCGACGCTGGCCGAGCTCGTCTCCGACCGAGGCCTCGGCGCGACGACCGACTACGACGTCCTGCGCGAGGTGGACGCGATCCTGATCGCGCTCCCGACCCCGCTCTCGAAGCAGCGCGAGCCCGACCTCTCGATCGTGCTCCATGCGGGGGCCGAGATCGGCAGGAGGCTCCGCCGTGGCCAGCTCGTCGTGCTCGAGTCGACGACGTACCCGGGGACGACACGCGAGCAGCTGCGACCGGTCCTCGAGCGCGAGTCGGGACTCGTGGCGGGTAGGGACTTCCACCTGGCGTTCTCGCCGGAGCGCGTCGACCCCGGCCGCGTCGACTGGACCACGAAGACGGTCCCCAAGGTGGTCGGCGGCATCGACGAGGCCTCGACCGAGGCGGCTGCTGCTCTCTACCTGTCGGCCGTGGACACGGTGCATCGCGTCTCGTCGCCCGAGGCGGCCGAGCTGACGAAGCTCCTCGAGAACATCTACCGCTCCGTGAACATCGCGCTCGTCAACGAGCTCGCGCAGCTCTGCGACCGGATGGAGATCGATATCTGGGAGGTCGTCGACGCGGCTGCGACCAAGCCCTTCGGCTTCGCCGCCTTCCAGCCGGGGCCCGGACTCGGGGGCCACTGCATCCCGATCGATCCGTTCTATCTCACGTGGAAGGCGCGCGAGTTCGACTTCTCGACCCGCTTCATCGAGCTTGCCGGCGAGGTCAACCAGAACATGCCCTACTACTGCCGCTCCCGCGTGTCGCAGGCCCTGAACCACGGAGCGCACAAGTCTCTCGCCGGCTCGCGGATCCTGGTCCTCGGCGTCGCCTACAAGGCGGACATCTCCGACTGGCGCGAGTCGCCGGCCGTCAAGGTGATCGAGCTGCTCCGCAACGCGGGCGCCGTCGTCCAGTACCACGACGACCACGTTCCCTCGTTCGCGACCGACGGCCTCGCGCTCGAGTCGGTCCCCCTCGCGCCGGCGGAGTACGACGCGGTCGTGATAGCGACCGCGCACTCGGGCATCAACTACCAGCGGCTCGTCGCCGATGCCCAGCTCGTCGTCGACCTCCGGAACGCGACCGGGCGCGCCGGGATCGTGAGCGAGAAGGTCTGGAAGCTTTGACCCGCGTCGCCCACGCGGGCGTCGGCGGCTGGGGAAAGAACGTGGTTCGTGTCGTCGGCGAGCTCGCAGACCTCCGGTGGATCTGCGACACCGACCAGGCGCGGCTCCACGAGTACGCGGAGCGCTACCCCCGTGCGCGCGCCACGCGTGCCTTCGACGACGTCCTCGCCGACCACGAGGTCGACGCCGTCGTCGTTGCGACACCAGTGCCGACGCACCACGCGCTCGCGAAGGCGGCCCTCGAAGCGGGGAAGCACGTCTTCGTCGAGAAGCCGCCGGCCATGCGCAGCGACGAGATGGAGGAGCTCGTGGCGCTCGCCGAGGCGCGCGACCTCGTGCTGATGCCCGGCCACCTGCTGCTGTACCACCCCGGCCTGCGCAAGGTGAAGGCGCTGGTCGACGCGGGAGAGCTCGGCGAGGTCGCGTGCGTCTACGGCAACCGCCAGAACCTCGGCGTGATCAGGTCGAACGAGAACGCGCTCTGGTCGCTCGGCGTCCACGACCTCTCCGTGATTCTCTGGCTGCTCGGCGAGGAGCCGAGCGAGGCGGTCGCCCACGGGATGGACTACCTCCAGAAGGGCATCGAGGACGTCGTCTTCTGCTTCCTCCGTTTCCCGTCCGGCAAGGTCGCGCACATGCACCTCTCCTGGCTCGACCCGCACAAGATGCGGAGGATGACGGTCGTCGGGCGCGAGAAGATGGTCGTCTTCGACGACATGGAGCTCGAGCGGAAGGTGACCGTCTACGAGAAGGCTCCCTGGGAGCCGGCCTCGACGTACGGCGAGTGGCGGACGAGGACCGGCGACATCTCGAGCCCGAAGATCGCGAACGACGAGCCGCTGCGCCTCGAGCTCCAGCACTTCCTGCGGCTGGTGGAGGAGGGCCCCGGCGACCATCGCGAGGCCAGGGACGGGCTGGCGGTCGTCCGGGCGCTCGACCGGCTCACCGCGAGCCTCCGCGATGGCTGCTGAGATCCACCCAACCGCCGTCGTCCACCCCGGCACGGTGCTCGGTGACGGCGTGAGGGTTCTCGAGCACGCCGTCGTCGGCAAGCAGCCCGCGCTCTCGCCCCGATCGACGGCGAAGCGAGACCCTCTGCCGCCGACGGTCGTCGGCGACGGCACCGTGATCTCGACCGGGGCGATCCTCTTCGCCGGCACGACCCTCGGGGCGCGCGTGATCCTCGGCGACCAGTCGTGCGTGCGCGAGCGCGTGTCGATCGGCGACGACGTCGTCGTCGGCCGCGGCTCCCTGGTCGAGAACGACACCAAGATCGGCGCGCGCACGAAGATCCAGGCCGACGCCTACGTCACGGCCTACTCGACGCTCGAGGAGGACGTCTTCGTCGCGCCGTGCGTCGTGACGACGAACGACAACTTCATGGGCCGCACCGAGAAGCGGCTCGAGCTGATGAAAGGCCCGACGATCCGCCGCGGCGCGCGGGTCGGCGGCGGCGCGATCCTCTGCCCGGGGGTCGAGATCGGCGAGGAGGCGTTCGTCGGCGCGGGCGCCGTCGTCACCAGGGACGTGCCGCCGCGCGCCGTGGTCGTCGGGAGCCCCGCGCGAGCGATCCGCGAGGTTCCCGCCGACGAGTTGCTCGGAGCGTGACGACGGCGCTCGCGCGGTGCCTGCACGCCTACCGCGTGCGGACGATCGACAGGCGGTAGGCCACGGGTGTCCCGGTCGGCGCGGTGAGGCGGGCCTGGAGGAAGTGCCAGCCGGGGGCGTCGGCCCTCCACGAGAGGTGCTCTCGGGGCCCGGGCGTCGCCGCGATGCGGACGCGCAGGTCCTGCCGGGCGAGGTCCATGATCGAGACCGTCTCCGGCCGCCAGAGCGCGAGCGCGACCCTCGCCCGCTGTGCCGGGACGAGCGAGACGTAGAGCGTCTCCCCACGGTGGAGGAAGATCCCGTAGACGTCGTCCTGGTCGTCCCAGAAGTCGAGCGATGCCTTGACGAACCGCCCTCTCTCGCCTGCAGGGAAGTACAGGCGGCTGGCGTCCTCGCCCGCGTCGTCGTTCGGCTCGTTCGCGTCCCGGGGCGGCAGCGTCGCGCCGAGCGACTGCACCGCGCCGGTCGCGTCGAGCGCGCCCCAGCCGGTGTACGCGTCCCGGCCCGGGCTGCACGCGCGGCAGCCGGTGTCGGCGCTGGCGTCGACGGCGGAGCGCTCGATGATCGCCGTCACCTGCTCCGGGCGCAGGAGCGGCCGGACGCTCAGCAGGTTCGCCGCGACCGCGGTCGCCTGCGGAGCCGAGAACGACGTTCCGTCCGGAGGCCTGAAGTCGTCCGTGGCGCACGGCGTATAGCCCTGGTCGGCGCACGCGGCCCTCGCTGCGGTGAGCGAGCGCGGGAATGTCGAGAGGATGTCCTCGCCCGGAGCGGCGACGTCGTTGTAGACGGCGTCCCGGTTCGAGAACGCCGGCGACGCGCCGCTGCGGGCGAGCGCGCTCACGCCGAGGACGTGGGGAAGCGCCGCCGGGTAGCTCGCGAAGCGCCATGGCGTGCGCGGCGCCTGGTCGGCGTTGCCCACCGCCGCGACGACGACTGCGCCCTTCCGGACCGCGTACGCGATCGCCTCCTGCTCGAGGCGCGAGTACGTGTCCCGGCTCGGGTTCCGGGGATCGCGGAGACCGCCGAGGCTGATGTTGAGCACGCGGGCGCCGTTGTCCACGGCCCAGTGGATCGCGCGCGCCTCGGCCTGGACCGAGATCGTCCCGTTCGGGGCGACGACCTTCGCGACGAGCAGCTCGGCGGCCGGGGAGAGACCGGCGATGCCGACGCCGTTGTCGAGCTCGGCCGCGATGATCCCCGCGACGATCGTCCCGTGGCCGCGGGTGTCCTGCGCGGTGCCCCCGACGAAGCTCTTCGCGGCGACGATCCGGTGCGCGAGATCCGGATGCGACAGGTCGACGCCCGAGTCGATCAGCGCGACACGGACCGGCGCGAGCGGCGGAGGTGTCTCCCACGCGTCGTACGCGCGATTCGCCGCTGCGTACCACTGCTTCGGCGCGAGCGGGTCGGTGGGGACGAAGGCGACCCGGCGGACGCGGTCGGGCTCGATCCACGCGATCCCGCGAATCCCTCGCAGGCGCTGTGGTGACGCGCGAGCGGCAAGGGCTTCGGCTTCGAGCGGCGCGAGCGACGTCGGCCGGACGCCCGTGGCGCGCTCGACCGCCGCGCCGACGCGCGCCGGGTCGGCGGACGGCTGGAGGGCGAGCGTGTACGTCCCCGCATGGACCGGGTTCGCGAGAACCAGCGCGGCGAGCGTCAGCGCCCCGGCAAGGGCGCGAAACCTCACGCCGCGACCCGGACCGTGAGCGGCGGGCTCCCCAGGCCGTCGGCCGAGAGCCGGTAGACGGTCGTCGCCGTGGGGCGGAGCTTGACGGCGAACGACCCGTCGGCCGACGGCGCGAGGCGCTTCACCGTCACCCACGCTCCTGCCGCGCTCCGCTGCTCGAGCACGACCCCCGTCACCTGGCGTGCGACGCCCGTGAGTCGCACGACGCCGCCCGCGGATGCGGGAGGCCCGGGGCGGTCGAGCCGCAGCATGCCGAGCCTGAAGCTCGTCGACTTGAGGCCGAGACGTGCCCTGACGTCCGCGAGCCGGACGTCGGTCGAGACGACGCCCGCCGTGAGCCGGATCGCGGCGGGCTTGCCCGGCGTTCCGGCGACGTAGGCCACGTCGGTCACGGCGCCCTTGAGCCCGAAGCGTGCTGCGAGCTGCGCTCCGGTGAGGAGCCGCGGCGGCCAGGCGTGGTTCGGAGAGACGGAATCCCAGGGGTCGTCGACCGCGACGAGGTAGGGGACGTCGGTGCCGAAGGCGTCGAGCGCGCTGATCGTCCGGCCCCCGCTCGACGAGAAGTACAAGGTCTGCGCCGGCGCGCCGTCGTACGTGAGGATCTCCGCCCGGGTGTCGCGCACCGCCTGCGTGGGCCCGGGGGCCTCCGAGTCGACGCCGTAGTACACCTGGCTCCGCCAGTCGGAGTAGAGGTCGAACGGCTTGCCGGTGACGACGTGACCGACCGCGTACGTGCGGGCCGCGACGGCCTGCGCCTTGAGCGCGTCGAGCGGCCAGTCCTTCGGCATCTCGCCCGGCACGACGCCGAGCAGGTACGCCTCGAGACCGACGACGTTCACGAGCTGGAGGCGGCCCGACACCTTGTCGATGCGCAGGTCGCCCCGGAACTCCTTGCCGCGATACGCGAGGAAGGCGCCCTGCGCGGCGCGGATCGTCACGGGCCCCGGGAGGGCGATGCGCTTTCCGTCCTTGCCGACCGGCAGCTTCAGGTCGGCCTTCACGGCGAGCTTGCCGTCGGGGAGCGGGTATCGCTTGCCGTCCGCGTCGAAGACGGCCAGCGCGTTGTCGACGGTCGCCGTCGCAAGTCCGTCCGCGACGAGGACGCGTACGCGCTCGAGCAGCGTGTCGGGCGCGGCGCTCATCTCGGTGCCGCGGTAGTAGGTGCCGAGGATCTGTCTGTAGTCCCGCCCCGCCTTCGCCTGGCCGAACGCGCCCCACTGGCTCATGCCGACGCCGTGACCCCAGCCGCCGCCCGCGAGGACGAACGCCGGCGGCACGACGGAGGGCGCCGCCGGGGTCGCCGTCGCGGCGAGCGCGGCGGCGAGTGTGACGACTGCCAGAACGCGGCGCATGGAGCTCTTGTCGGCGGCCGGCCCTCAGGCCTCGAGCCGCTCCGCGTACTGCTCCTCGTAGTAGCGGCGGTAGTCGCCGGACTTGATCGGCTCCCACCACGCACGGTTCTCGCGGTACCAGTCGACCGTCTCGGGCAGGCCGCCCTCGCCGAACGAATGTGCCGGCTTCCAGCCGAGGGCTCGGAGCTTCGTGTCGTCGATCGCGTAGCGCCGGTCATGGCCGGCACGGTCCTCGACGTGCCTGATCAGCGACGCGTCGGCACCGGTCAGCTCGAGGATCCGATAGGTCACCTCGAGGTTCTCGTGGTCCTCGCCGCCGATGTTGTAGATCTCGCCCGGAGCGCCCTCGCGGAGGACGAGGTCGACTCCGGCGCAGTGATCCTCGGCGTGCAGCCACTCGCGAACCTGCTTGCCGTCCCCGTAGACCGGCAGCGGCGCCCCCTCGAGCGCATTCGTGACGAACAGCGGCACGAGCTTCTCGGGGTACTGGTTGGGCCCGAACGTGTTCGCGCCGCGCGTGATGGAGGCGTTCACGCCGTAGGTGCGCACGTAGGCGAGCACCTGCAGGTCGCCGCCCGCCTTCGCGGCGCTGTAGGGGCTCGACGCGCGCAGTGGGTCGGTCTCGACTGCGCGCCCGCCGGCCTCGAGGTCGCCGTAGACCTCGTCGGTCGACACCTGGACGTAGCGCGCACCGGTCGTTCGCGCCCAGTCGAGGAGCGTCATCGTGCCGACCACGTCGGTGTGGACGAAGTCCTTCGGCCCGAGGATCGAGCGGTCGACGTGTGTCTCGGCGGCGAAGTTGACGACCGCGTCGCACCCCGCGGCCGCTCTCTCGACCGCCGCTCGATCGGCGATGTCGCCGACGACGAGCTCGACGCCGGTTCCCTCGAGGTTCGCCGGGTTCCCGGCGTACGTCAGCTTGTCGAGGACGACGACGTCGTCGCCCCCCGCGAGGAGCCGCTTGACGAAGTGCGAGCCGATGAAGCCGGCACCTCCGGTCACGAGGACGCGCATCCGCGGAAGGGTAGTCGACGCCTCCGGACCGGTTGCCGGCAAGAACCGTCGCGATCCGCCCGAACCGATGCCCGCCCGAGGGCGAGCACGCTCGTTCGGCATCTCACGCCCGCCCGCCGTTCGCGTGGAACCACCGCTGGGCCATGCGGCGCGGTCAGGAGGCGATCGTCGCGCAGCTCGAGCCGACTGCCAAGCGGTCGCCTCCTTATCCGCCTTCGCGGATCACGATCGCGCGGACCGGCACGCCGTGGACGCTGGGCCTGAGGTCGTCCCGGGCGACCCGCTCGGCAAACGGCGCCTCGTCCTCCGGGTGAAGCGCGACGACCACCTCGTCGGCGTCGAACGTCGCGAGCGCGTCCTGGATCGCAAGCAGCACGTCCGCCTCGCCCTTCCGCGCCTCGGACACGCTCGGCAGCTCGTCCGCGAGGCGCGAGGCGACCTCCTCCGCGTCGGCCGCGGCCCGCTCGTCGTTGGCCAGCCAGTCGAGGAAGCCCTGCTGCACGACCGGCACGACGACCCTGACGTCGTCGACGTCCGGCCCGAGCCGCGCCCGGAGCGCGTCCGCGCCGTGCTCGACCGTACTGACCACGAGGACGTTCCGCCCCACGGAGGGGGCGTTCCCGCCGGCGGCCCCCGTTAATCCCCGCTGCGTCCCATCGCGGCGAGGCAGGCGCTGAGCCCGTCCCGCCAGTGCGGCAGCCCGGGCGCCGCCTTCTCGCTGCGCAGGATGGACACCGCGGGCCGCGGCGCCTTCAGGCCGAGCTCCGCCGCCGTGATCCGCCGGACGGCGCAGCGGAGCCCCGCCTGCTCGAAGATCGCCTCCGCGAAGTCCGCCCACGTGCAGTCCCCGGCGGCGGCGAGGTGCCAGACGCCGAACGCGGCACCGCCGTCGACCAGCTCGCGTGTGGCGGCGGCGAGGTGTCCGACGTACGTGGGGCAGCCGCGCTGGTCGTGGACGACCGAGATCTCGTCCCGCTCGGCCCCCAGTTGGAGCATCGTCCGGACGAAGTTGTGGCCCGTCGGGCCGAAGAGCCACGACGAGCGGACGACCCACGCGCGCTCGCCCGCCGCTGCCTCGCCTTCGAGCTTGGAGCGGCCGTATGCGGAGAGCGGTGAAGGCCGGTCCGACTCGACGTACGGTGCTCCCTTCCTCCCGTCGAAGACGTAGTCGCTCGAGTAGGCCACGAGGGGCGCGCCGAGCGCCGCAGCGTTCACCGTGCCGCCGACGTTGGCGGCGTCGGCGCCCCGCGGATCGTCCTCGGCCCCGTCGACGTCCGTCCAGGCGGCAGTGTGGAGCACGAGGTCCGGCCGCCACGGTAGCTTCGGCGCCTCCCGGCGGACGTCCCACGCCTCGCGGGTGAGGGGAAGGACGTCGTCCGCGGCAAACGCATTGACGAGCGCACGGCCGAGCTGGCCGCCCGCGCCCGTGATCAGGGTGCGGCGTCGCGCGCGGAGAGGATCGGCGTCGTCGTGCTCCACAGGTGGGCGACCCGGTCGTCGTCCCACGGAATACCGTGCTCGTCCGGGTCGTCGGGGTCGTATTCCTCGGTCACGTGGTAACAGAAGAGGAGGTCCGTAAGCGCCTCGAAGCCGTGGGCGTTCCTCCCCGGGACATAGATCGCGACGGGATTGCCGTCGCCGATGTCCTCCGTGAACGTCGCGCCGCTCTCCCGGTCGAGGACGACGACCCGCGCCGTGCCCTGCAGGCAGACGAAGAGGTCGTCCTGGCCGCGCTCGTGGTAGTGGAGGCCCCGGATCACGCCTTTGCGCGAGAAGGAGAGGTTCGTCTGCACGGTCGGTCGGGGTAGGGCGCTGTCCCGGCGGAGCTCGCAGAACCAGCCGCGCTCGTCCTCGTACCGGCGCAGCGGGATCCGCACGACGCCCGCGACCGTCATCCGTTCGCTCCGGTCTCTTCGACGCGGCGGCCGATCTCCGCGAGGTGCTGCCAGTGCTTCCCGGCGTCCTCCCACCAGCCTTCGACGCGCACGACGTCCAGACGGCCCTGCTGCGCGTAATACCGGTTGACGTCGGTGATCTCGAGCTCCCCCCTGGAGGACGGCTCGAGGCGGTCGATCACGTCGAAGACGTCCGGGGGGAAGCAGTAGAGGCCGACCACGGCCTCGCTCGTCGGCGGCCGGTCGTAGCGCATGTCGACCACCCCGGCCTTCTCGACGATGTCCACCACGCGGCCGTCCTCGTACACGACGACGCCGAAGTTCTCCGGGTCGGGCACCGCCTTGACGAAGATCAGCGCGCGGTCGCCCCCCTCCGCCCAGTCCGCGATCGCAGCGGCCTGCGACCGCTCGAAGACGTTGTCGCCGAGGACGACGACGAGGTGGTCGCCGCGCGCGAAGTCGCGGGCCATCCCGACGACCTGTGCGATGCCGCCGGGCTCGGTCTGCACCTTGTACGTGAGGTCGAGCGAGAGCAGCGGCTCGCCCGAGCCGCGCGAGGCCAGCCGGCCGTCGCCGAGGAGGTCGATCATCTGGCCGGCGTGGCCCTTCCCAGTGACCACGAGGACGCTCTGCAGCCCCGCACGCTCGAGGAGCTGCAGCGGGTAGTAGATCATCGGCCACCGGCCCACAGGCAGCAGGTGCTTGTTCGCGACGCGCGTCAGCTCACCGAGGCGCGTCGCCTCACCTCCTGCGCAGACGAGGCCCTTCATCGGGCGCGATCGTACTCGCGCGCACACCGAGGCGGTGGGGTCGCCGTCAGCGCCGCCGACGCGCCCGCGCCTCGGCCTTGCGGCGGCGGACGCCCGGCACGGCGCGAACCGCGGCGAACCAGACGTACGTCACCGCGGCGACGAGCGCGGAAAGTGCGAGCAAGAGCCGCTTCAGCGTCCTCACGACGTGCATCGTAGAACGCCGTCGCGGGTAATACTTGTCTGGAGATCACGAGAGAAAGGAAGGCCGCGATGGCGAAGAAGGCGGCAAGAATGGGCGACACGATCGATCTCGTCCGGCCGTACCTCGAGCGCGCGCTGCGCGACGAGGAGTTCCGCAACGATCTGAAAGACGCGCTCAAGGCGGCGCGGGAGCTCTACGGTCCGCTGACCAAGCAGAACGGCGTCGGCGCCTCGGCGAAGGCGCTGGCGACCGACAAGAAGACCCAGGAGCAGATGCGCAGGGCGGTCGACGACCTCCTGAGCGCGAAGGAGACGCTTCAGGGCAAGAAGAAGAAGAGCCACAAGGGCCGCAACATGGTCCTGCTGGCCGGGATCGTGGCGGGGGCGCTGTACAACCCCTGGACCGGCCCGCAGACGCGCGAGAAGCTCCTCGACCTCGTCGCCGGCAACGACGACCTGCAGCCGCTCGACACGTTCGAGACGAGCGTCGCGGACACGACTGCGTCGGCCGCGGGCTCGGTCGCAGACGCGGCAGACACGACGGAAGAGGCCGCCTCGGACGTCAAGGCGAAGGCCTCGAAGGCCGCGAGCTCGAGCTAGGGCCCGGAACCGGCGTTGGAGCGGGCCTCGCCACCGGCGAGCGCCCGCTTCAGCGCCCCGGCAACGAGCCCGCTGGCGGACGAGATGTCGTCCGCCCGGAGGAGCACGGCGCCCGCCTGCGCCGACGCGACCGGCGCTCCCGGCGGGCCCGCGAGACCGTCTGCGCCGAGGACGTAGGTGCGGCCCGAGGCGAACGACACGTCCTCGGCACGACGCCATGCGACGAGGAACGGATAGGGCGCCACGGCGCCGTCGTAGCCGTAGCCGAGGAACTCGACCGGGTGGATCTCGAAGTGGAGGTGCGGGACACCGCCGTCCGCGTCGCCCGAGTCGCCGACGAACCCGAGGACGTCGCCGGCCTTCACCCGCTTGCCGGCGATCGCGAGCGGCGAGTACGCGCTCAGGTGCGCGTAGTAGAACTCGTTCCCGGCCGTGTCGCGGAGCCAGAGGCGCCAGCCGCCGATGTCGTTCCAGCCGACGGAGAAGAGCGTCCCGTCCGCGACGGCGAGCAGCGGCGTCCCGTACGGAGCGACGAGGTCCTCGCCGTGGTGCCACTTCCCGGCGACGTCGGCGCGGAACGCACCGAACGTGTTGCCGAAGGCCGCGGAGCCGAACACCGGGAACACGTAGCCGCCGCGAGTGAGACGCGCCGTCACCTCCGGGGCGGCCCGCACGACCTCGGGCGGCGCTCCCGGAATCGAGCGTCCGGGCTCTCGCGGCGCGGTCGGCGACGGCCGCGGCAGCGGCGTCGACGACCGGAGGCCGGGCGTCGTCGACCCCTTCGGCTTGGCCCGAGTGCCGCCCACGTTCGCAGGCGGGGTCTTCGACGGCGTCGGCGCCGCGGCGGCGACCGCGCGGGCGCTCGTGACGCCGACGACGAGCTCGCTGCCCGGCGGCAGCCCGGCGTGCTCCGCGATCAGGCGGATCCGCAGGCCGGTCACGGCGCTCTCGGCGGAGCGCGGGGAGTCCGACGTCGTGCGGGTCGAGCTCAGGACGTCGAGCGTGCCCCAGTCAGCCAGCGGCAGTTGTACGTTGCCGCTCGGCGAGACGGGCTGGCCGAGGACGACGAGGCCCGTGATCGCCGACGTGCCGACGTCGCCCGTCGCGCCGGCGGCCCCCGCCGCCGCTCCCGCGCGGACGACGACCGACTCGGCGACGACCTCCCCCGCGAAGGCGGAGACCGCGAGCGCCTTGATCGAGGCCTCGGCCGACGACGACGTCCCGGCCTGCGCCGTCGTCGTCGCGGTCGAGGCGCCGACGCGCAGCGCCGAGCCGTCGGCCGGATACGCGAACGCGCCGCCGCCGCTCGCGGTCGGCGGGGCGCTGATCTGCGACGTCGCCGCGCCCGGCTGGCCCGGCACCGCGACCTCGGCGACGAGGGCCGTGGCGGCGGTTTCGGAGGCCGTCGGTGCGACCGGCGCGGCCGCTGCGATTCCGGCGATGGCGGCGGCGAGGACTCCGACGACGGCTGGACGCACGCCCTTCACGACGGGTCAGGGTACCGCCGCTCGTGGCGGACGGCCCGGATCGCGAGCTGAGCGGCGACGACGAGCAGGAGGATCCCGAACAGCCGTCGGAGCAGGCTCTCGTCGATCCGCGTCGCGATCTGGACGCCGAGCTCTGCGCCGACGACGGACACCAGCCCGATGAGCAGAGCCGCCCGGGCCCTCAGGTTGCCGAACGACCGTTGCCGCGCAGCCCCCACCGCGGCCGTCGGCACGATCGCGAGGAGCGACGTCGCCGACGCCTCGACCTGTCCGAGCCCGAGGAGCACGAGCGTCGGGACGAACAGGATCCCGCCGCCGACCCCGAAGATGCCCGAGAGGAGCCCCGCCCCGAGGCCGAGGCAGATCGCCGCGGCGACCGTCCAGCCGCTCATCCGACGAGCAGCCAGGTGCCGACGACGACGAGCAGGCCGGCGAAGGCGAGCGTCAGATTCCGCCCGGAGACGCGCTGCTGGAACTGGGTGCCGGCGATGGCGCCGGCGACCGCCGGGACGCCGACGAGCGCGGCGTAGGCCGGGCGAACCTCGCCGCGCAGTGCGTACAGCAGCACCCCGGCCGTGGCGGTGACGAGGATCGCCCCGAGCGACGTCGCCGCGGCGGCATGCGTGGGAAACGCCGCGAGGGCCACGAGGAGCGGGACGACGACGATGCCGCCGCCAACGCCGAACAGCGTCGAGAAGACCCCGGCGACGAGCCCGATCAGTGCGAGCCGCGCGGTCATGGAGAGCCGTTCGGAGCGCACCGCTCGTATCCTAGGCCGCCGATGGCGGACGATCCTCTCGCGGTGCTGGCGTCCGAGCCGGCGCGGGCGGCGATCATGCTCGACGTCGACGGCACCCTGGCGCCGATCGCCGAGCGGCCGGACGACGCCGGTGTCCCGGCCGGGACGAGGGCCGAGCTCGCGCGGCTCGTGGGGCGCTATGCGCTCGTCGCCTGCGTCAGCGGCCGCCCGGGGGCGGAGGTCGAGCGCATGCTTGGCGTCGCCGGCCTCGCGATCGTCGGCGAGCACGGGCTCGAGCTCGAGCCCGAGGCGTCGGCGTGGGCCGACCGGATGGTCGCGTTCGCGCGCGGCGTCGACTGGCCGTCCGAGCGCAAGCCGCTCAGCGTCTCGTTCCATTTCCGGCGCGCCGACGACGAGGCGGCCGCACGCGCCTACCTCACGCGCGTCGCCGCCGCCGCCGCCGCCGAGGGGCTGGTGCCGCGCTGGGGGCGGATGGTGCTCGAGGTCCGTCCCCCCGTCGCGGCCCACAAGGGGACAGCCGTTCGCGCGCTCCTCGCCCGCAAGGCGATCGCACGCGCGCTGTACGCAGGGGATGACCGCACCGACCTCGACGCGTTCGGCGGCCTGGACGGCCTCGAGCTCGGCATCCGCGTGGCCGTCGCGTCGCCCGAGGCGCCGCCCGAGCTGCTCGCGGCCGCCGACCTCGTCGTCGACGGGACGGAGGGCGTGCTCGAGCTGCTCCGGGCGCTCTAGACGCCCGACGCCTCGCGGCGCAGAAGGCCCCACGCGTGGCGGACGTCGTCCTCGGTCGTGCGTGCGTTCCCGATCGCGAGCCGCAGCACGAGGCGGCCGTCCAACCGGGTGTGCGAGAGGAACGCCTCACCGGTCGCGTTGACCCGCTCGAGCAGCGCCTCGTTCTCCTTGTCCGTCCCGTCGCGGCGGAAGCAGACGAGCGAGAAGGGACGTGGAGCGCAGATCTCCCAGCCCGGCTCGTCGCGCACCCACTGCTCGAAGAGCGCGGCGAGCCTCACGTGCTCGCGGATCAGCGCCTGGAGCCCCTCGCGGCCGTAGCAGCGGAGCACCGCCCACAGCTTGAGGGCACGGAAGCGGCGGCCGAGCGGTACCCCGTACTCGCTCAGGCTGGCCACGTCCTCGCTGACGCGGAGGTACTCGGGCACGAGGCTGAACGCGGCGCGGAGGTCGTCAGGCCGCCGGCTCCAGAACGCCGCGCAGTCCATGGGCGTGAAGAGCCACTTGTGCGGGTTGACGCCGATCGAGTCGGCGCGCTCCCAGCCTGCGAAGTGATGGCGGAGCTCCGGGCACACGGCCGCGCTCCCCGCGTACGCGGCGTCGACGTGGAGCCAGACGCCCGCGTCGGCACACCGCTCCGCCAGCGCCCCAACGGGGTCGATCGCCGTCGAGGAGGTCGTGCCGATCGTCGCGACGACGGCGCACGCGTCGGTCAGGTCGGCCTCGTCGGCGCGCATCGCATGCCGCTCGTCTCCGGAAACCGGCCGCAGCTCGAGCTCGAGCAGCCGCGCGGCCTTCGCGGTCGAGGAGTGCGTGTGCTCGGAGCAGACGACGACGCGCCTCCCGGGCGACGCCGCGCGAGCCGCGGCGAGCGCGGTGACGAGGCCCGTCGAGGCCGTGTCCTCGATGTGGCCGTGCATCCCCCGGGGCAGCCCGAGCAGCTCCGCGAGCCACGCGAGCGTCACCTCCTCGAGCTCCTGCAGGGCCGGCGACGCGCGCCAGAGGATCCCGATCTGGTTCAACGCGGCCACCAGGAGCTCCGCGAGGATCCCCGGCTCGGATGCCGTCGTTGCGAAGTACGCGAAGTGGCGGGGGCTCTGCCAGTGCGTGAGGCCGGGCATGAGGACGTCGTCCAGGTCGTGGAGGACGGCGGAGAACGGCTCGGCGGTCTCGGGCGCGCGGTCGGGCAGCGCGGAACGGATCGCACCCGGCTCGACCTGCGAGAGGACGCGGAGCCCGCGGACGCGCTCGAGGTACGAGGCGGCCCACTCGAGCGCCGCCGCCCCGTCGTCGCGAAACGTGCTCATGCGCGGAGCTTCGCGATCTCGCGCCACGACCTGGTGTTGAGGACGTTCGCCTTCGTCAGCCAGGCGCGGCGCGCCTGCGCGATCCCGAGTTCCCGGTAGCCGAGCGCCCGCGTCGAGTGCGCGTCGGTGTTGACGGGCACGAGCACGCCGGCCTCTCCGGCGAGGCGGGCGTGCACGTCGCGCAGATCGAGCCGGTCGGGCTGGCTGTTGATCTCGAGCGCCGTCCCGGTCTCCACGGCGCGGGCGACGACCTTCTCGACGTCGACCTCGGCGCCGGCGCGCTTGTTCAGCTTCCGCCCCGTGAGATGCCCGATGCAGTCGACGTGCGGATGGTCGAGCGCGGCGAGGATCCGCTCCGTGGGGCTCCGTTCGAACCCCTGGTGGAGCGAGGCGACGACCCAGTCGAGCTCGGCGAGGACCTCGTCCACCACGTCGACGCTGCCGTCCGAGCGGATGTTCGCCTCGACTCCCTTGAGGACGCGGAACGGCTTCAGTCGCGCGTTGACGTCGTCGATCTCGCGCCACTGCGCCTCCATGCGGCCGTCGCGGAGGTAGTGCGAGTGGTCGGTCAGCGCGAGGAACGAATAGCCGAACTCCTTCGCCGTGCGCGCCATCTCCTCGATCGGGCCCTTCCCGTCCGCCGACCACGTCGAATGACAGTGGAGCTCCCCGCGAAGGTCCGAGACCTCGACGAGCGCGGGGATGCTCCCGTTGCGAGCCGCGGCCAACTCGCCGCCGTTCTCGCGGAGCTCCGGCGGGATCGGCTCGTAGCCGAGGAAGCGGTACAGCTCGTCCTCTTCGCGAAAGCGGTGCACCTCGCCGGTCTCGACGACCGTGACGCCGTACTCCGAGATCGAGAGCCCACGCCGCTGCGCCTCCTCGCGAAGGGCGACGTTGTGGTCCTTCGAGCCCGTGAAGTGCTGGAGCAGGCTGCCGTAGTCCTCAGGGGGGACGACGCGGAGGTCGAGCCGCAGCCCCTGCTTGGTGACGACCGTGGCCTTCGTGTCGCCGCGCGCGGCCACCTCGAGCACCCACGGCTGGGTGACGAAGTGCGCGATCAGGGCCGCGGCGTCGGTCGCCGTGGCGATGACGTCGAGGTCGCGGAACGTCTCGCGGCCGCGGCGGACGCTCCCCGCCTCGGAGACCTCGACCGCGGCCGGGTGCGCCCGGAGGGCGCCGACGACCTCGTGGAGCAGAGGAAGCCCGACGCCGAGCAGCCCGCGGCGCTCGGGCTCCGGCCCGAAGCCCTTGGCGAGCGCAGCGAGGATCTTCTCCTCGCTCTTCGCCCCGAGCCCGGGCAGTGCTCGCAGCCGCTGCTGCTCGGCGGCCTCGCGGAGCGCGTCGAGCGTCGTGACGTCGAGCTCGCGCCAGATCCGGGCCGCGGTCTTCGGACCGAGCCCCGGGAGGCGCAGGAACTGGCGGACCTCCGCCGGGACCTCGGCACGCCGCTTCTCGAGCGCGGCCATCTTGCCCGTCTCCGTCAGCTCGACGATCTTCGCCTCGATCGTCGCGCCGATGCCGGGAAGCTCCTTCGCCGTGCCCGCCTGGGCGAGCTCGGCGATCGAGGCGGCTGTCTCACGGATCCTCGTCGCGGCGCGGCGGTAGGCGAGCACCCGGAAGCCCTGCTCGCCGAGGATCTCGGAGATGTCGGCGAGCTCGTCGAGCGCGTCCGCGACGTCGGCGTTGCGGGGGAGCGACGGCACCCGCCGATCATAGGGACGGGCCGCGGGCGGTCGGAGTGGGCAGACTCCGCCGATGAGCTCGCCCCGCGCCGTCGTCTGCGTGCCGACGTACAACGAGCGCGAGAACCTCGAGCCGCTCGTCCGGGCGCTCGCGGAGGCGCTCGACACGACGCGTGATCGTGTGCTCGTGATCGACGACGGCTCGCCCGACGGGACGGGTGAGATCGCCGACCGGCTCGCCGCCGAGCTGCCGTGGGTCGACGTGCTCCACCGACCGCTGAAGGAGGGAATCGGCCGCGCGTACCTCGCCGGGTTCACCCAGGCGCTGGCCCTCGACCCCGAGCTCGTGCTCGAGATGGACTGCGACTTCTCGCACGACCCGCGCGACGTGCTGCGGCTGATCGCCGCGGCGGAGGACGGCGCCGACCTCGTGCTCGGGTCGCGCTGGGTCGAGGGCGGCGGGACGGAGAACTGGGGCGTCGTCCGACGGTTCATCTCGCGCGGTGGGTCGCTCTACGCCCGGCTCGTCCTGGGCGTCGGGATCCGGGACCTCACGGGAGGCTTCAAGTGCTTCCGGCGCCGCGTGCTCGAGACGATCGACCTCGATGCGATCGCCGCACGCGGCTACGGCTTCCAGATCGAGGGGACGTACCGCTCGCTTCGGGCAGGCTTCCGGGTGGTGGAGATCCCGATCACGTTCGTCGACCGCCGCGTCGGCGAGTCGAAGATGAGCGGCGCGATCGTGCTCGAGGCGATGCGTCAGGTGCCCGTGCTCAGGTGGAGGGCCCTGCGGGGGCGCCTGTGATGATCGACGCGACCGATGCAACCTTCGCGGCGGAGGTGCTCGACTCGGACGTGCCCGTGCTCGTCGAGTTCACGGCGCCGTGGTGCCGACCGTGCAGGGCGATCGAGCCGTTCCTCGTCGACCTCGGGCGGGAGCACGAAGCGCGGCTGCGCGTCGTCAGGCTCGACATCGACGCGAACCTCGGCGTGCCGTCCCGCTACGGCGTCCTCTCGCTCCCGACGGTGATCCTCTTCGCGGCCGGCGAGCCGCTCGAGACGATTTACGGCGCCCAGTCGAGGCGTCGCTACGCCGACGCGGTCGAGCGGGCGCTCACCGCGTAGCCGGAGCGGCCGACTCTGAGCACGAGCGCCGCGTGGGAGGGCGTCCTCGACGGAGCCGCGGAGGTCGCGTACCGCGGCCCCGAGGCGGGCCGCGGAGGTCGCGCCGAGCCGCTTCCCGCCGAGCTGCACGCCGACGTCCGCTCGGTGCTCGAGGCGCGCGGCGTCACAGGCCTCTACGTCCACCAGGCCGAGGCGTGGGAGGCCGCGGCACGCGGGGAGAGCGTGGTCGTCACGACCGGAACCGCGTCGGGCAAGTCGCTTGCCTTCTCGCTCCCCGTGCTCGACGCGATCGCGCGAGAGCGAACGGCTCGCGCGCTCTTCCTCTACCCGACGAAGGCGCTCGCGCAGGACCAGGCCCGCTGGCTGGCAGGGCTCGGCCTCCGCGCGCTGCGGCCGGCGATCTACGACGGCGACACCCCCGTCGAGCAGCGCGCGTATGTGAGGCGCACGGCGAACGCGATCCTGACGAACCCCGACATGCTCCACGTCGGCGTGCTGCCCCACCACGACCGCTGGGGCGACGTCCTCCACAACCTCCGCGTCGTCGTGGTCGACGAGGCGCACGTCTACCGAGGCGTCTTCGGCTCGCATGTGGCGAACGTGCTCCGGCGGCTGCGGCGGCTCGCCCGCGCCTACGGCGCCGAGCCGCAATTCGTCCTCGCCTCCGCGACGATCGCGAACCCTGGCGAGCTCGCCTCGCGGCTCACCGGCCTCGACGTCCGGGTGGTCGACACGGACACCTCCCCCAGAGCCGAGCGCGAGGTCGTGCTGTGGAACCCCGAGCTCGTCGACGAAGAGCTCGGCATCCGCGCGAGCCCCCTCGGTGACGCCTCACGCCTCCTCGCCGGGCTGGTCGCCTCCGGGCTGCGCGTGATCTGCTTCACGAAGAGCCGGAAGGCGGCGGAGCTCGTGCATCGTTTCGCGAGCGACAGGCTCGACGCGGCGACCGCCAGTCGGCTCGCGCCGTACCGGGCCGGGTACACGCCGGAGCAGCGGCGGAGCATCGAGCGGCGGCTCGTCGAGGGCGAGCTGCTCGGCGTCACGGCGACGAACGCCCTCGAGCTCGGGATCGACATCGGCACGCTCGACTGCGCGATCTCCGTCGGGTTCCCGGGAACCGTCGCGTCGTTGCGGCAGCAGTGGGGCCGTGCCGGACGCCGCGAGCGCGGTCTTGCCATGCTGGTCGCGAGCGAGGACGCCCTCGACCAGTTCTTCGTCGACGCCCCCCCGGCGCTCCTCGGGCGCACGACGGAGGCGGCGTTGATCGACCACGCCGCGCCGAGGATCCTCGACGGGCACGTTCTCGCCGCGGCCTACGAGGGGCCGCTCACCGCCGCGGACGCCGACGTCCTCGGCCCCGAGGCTCTCGCGCGCGCCGCCCTCCTCCCCGAGCTCGAGGCGACGGCGGCCGGCTACGTCTGGCGCGGCCGCGACACGCCGGCCGCACGGGTGTCGCTCCGCTCCGGCGATCGCGACGGGTTCGTCATCGTGGACGAGGAGTCGGGAGCGGTGCTCGGGACGGCGGAGCGCGAACGGGCGTTCTCCACGGGGCTCGACGGCGCCGTCTACCTCCACCTCGGCGACCAGTACGGCGTCACGCGGCTCGACCTCGGGACGCGCAGGGCGCTCGTCCGGCCGGTGAGCGTCGACTGGTACACCCAGGCGAGGAAGGAGACCGAGACGACGATCGTCGCGCCGCTCGCGTCGCGACGGGTCGCAGGGGTCGATCTCCACCACGGGCGCATCGACGTCTCCGAGCAGGTCGTGGCGTTCCAGCGGAAGGCCGTCGCCGACGGGAGCGTCATCGACACGACGCCGCTCGACCTCCCTGCGACGTCGTTCGAGACGGAGGGAGTGTGGTTCTCGCCGGACGCCGGGCTGCTCGCGGGGATCGACACGATGCCGACGCTCGTCTCG
>DATAPC010000102.1:0-3740 GCA_036265415.1 Gaiella sp. | reverse complement strand
GTGCACCACGACTGGGATCGGAGCCGCGAGCCCGTCCTCGCGGTGCGGCCGGGCGACGTCGTGCACTTCGACCTGCCGATCACGGCCGATGGTCAGCTCACCGAGTCGTCGTCCATCGACGACGTCGATTGGGACTTCGAGACCATCTACAACCTCGCCGGCCCGATCGTCGTCGAAGGCGCCTCTCCTGGCGACACGCTCGAGGTCGAGATCCTCGAGCTCCAACCGGGTGCGTGGGGGTGGACCGCCGTGATTCCGGAGCTGGGCCTGCTCGCTGCCGACTTTCCGGATCCGTTCCTGAAGATCTTCGACCTGCGGAACGGCGAGACCGCCGCCGTGGCGCCTAGGGTCGAGGTTCCGCTGGAGCCGTTCCTCGGCACGATGGGGGTGCCCGTCGACCTGCCAGGGCCGGTGAGCCCATTTCCGCCGCACGCGGGCGGCGGGAATGTCGACTGCCGCCACCTCGTCGCGGGCTCGACCCTGTGGCTGCCGATCTGGTGCGAGGGCGCGCTCTTCTCATGTGGCGACGCCCACGGCGTGCAGGGGGACGGCGAGGTGTGCGTCAGCGCCGTCGAGTGTGCGATGCAGGCGACGCTCCGGTTCGGCCTCATCGAGCGGACGATCCCGGGTCCGGCGTTCCAGGCGCCGCAGCCGGCGGGCCTCGCCGGCCCGTACCGGGGGACGATGGGAATCGACGCTGACCTGATGGAAGGCGCGAGAACGGCGGTCCGCAACATGATCTCCTGGCTCGTCGACGAGCACGGGTTGAGCCGGGAGGACGCCTATGTCCTCTGCAGCCTCGCCGGCGACCTGCGGATCCACGAGATCGTCGACGCGGGCGTCTGGAACGTCGGGATGACGCTCCCCCTCGGCGTCTTCCGCTAGCCGACGGTCAGGACGAGCTTTCCCACCGTGCGGCCCGTCTCGATCGCCTCGTGCGCGCGCGCCGCGTCGGCAAGAGGGAACGTCGCCGAGACGTGGGGGCGCAGGACGCCCCCGGCGACGAGGTCTGCGAGGGCCTCCATCCCGAGCCGGTCGGGCTCGACGAGGATGCCGGCCAGTCGCACCCGGCCGGCCGCCTGCCCGCGCAGGTCGTCCGCCGCCCCGGTGACGGTGACGAACGTGCCCCCGTCGCGGAGGGTCGAGAGCGCGTCCGCAGCCGTCTCGCCACCGACGAGGTCGAGGACGACGTCGATCTTGTCGACGCGATCTGCGAGCGGGCCCCTCGTGTAGTCGACCGCCTCGTCCGCCCCGAGGGAGGCCAGGAACGGGTGCTTCTCCGTCCGCGCCGTGCCGATCACATGTGCCCCTTGTGCCTTCGCGATCTGCACGGCGAGGTGACCGACGCCGCCCGCGGCGGCCAGGACGAGCACACGGCTCTCCGCCCCGACTCCTGCCGTCTCGACCAAGGCCTGCCACGCGGTGAGCCCCGCGAGGGGCAGCGCTGCCGCCTCGACGTCGCCGAGGCCGTCAGGGATCCGGGCGAGCTGACGCGAGGGCGCGGTGACGAACTCGGCGTAGGCCGCGGCCTCGCGGGGGAACCTCGGCATGCCGAAGACGCGGTCCCCGGGAGCGAAGCGCGTCACGCCGCGGCCGAGCTCTTCGACGACGCCCGCGACGTCCCAGCCGACGGTGAATGGAGGCTCCCCGAGGAACCCGCCGCGCGCGCGGACCTTCCAGTCGACGGGGTTGACGCCGGCAGCGCCCACGCGAACGAGGACCTCGGTGGGGGCCGGGTCGGGGCGCGGGACCTCGACGAGCTCGAGGACATCGGGCCCGCCGAGGGAGCGCTGGCGGATCGCGAGCATCGTCCGAGATGGCACAGGTGCTGTATACAGGCCAGGGTCAGCGCCGACCCAGGAGAGGACATGGCCGCCTCCACGGAAACCGCCTCCGCGTTCCCGAGTCCGTACGCGATCGAGACCCCGCCCGGCTGCGAGGGCTGGGAGGAGATGTACCCCTACCACGCGCTCTTCCACGAGGCGCGCCGCGACGCCGACGAGAGCCGCTTCTGGTTCTGGAACTCGATGCACTTCCCCATGCCGATGCCCGCCTTCGACATGGTCTGCGTCGACAGCCCGTACCAGGCCCTCGGCGTGTGGCAGAACCGGGTCTTCGCGGTGCCGCCGGCGATGGGCATCGACTATCGCGTGGTCAACGGCTACGTCTACATCACCGGGAACCCCGTCACGGATCCCGAGAAGATCGCCGAGCGCGCCGAGTTCTTCCAGAAGCGCGCGGGCTACTACTACGAGAACTGGGACGAGCTCTACGCCAGGTTCAAGGCGAAGATGCAGGCGCTGATCGCCGAGATCACCGACCTCCACGTTCCGGACCTGCCGGAGTACGAGCGCGACGAGGTGGCCTTCGAGGACGACCTCAACACGTCGTTCTACGAGGTGCTCGCCGCGTACGACCGGACGCTCCGCTGCCTCGACCTCATGTGGCAGCACCACTTCGAGTTCCTGCTCCTCGGCTACGGGGCGTACATGACGTTCTCGGAGCTCTGCAAGAGCCAGCTGCCGGACATCCCCGACCAGCACGTCGCGCAGATGATCGCCGGGATCGACGTGCTCCTCTTCAAGCCGAGCGCAGAGCTGCGCAAGCTGGCAAAGCTCGCGATCGACACCGGCGTCGACGGGGCGTTCACGGAGGGCAGAACGCCGGCGGAGATCGACGCCGAGCTGGCCGAGAGCGAGGCGGGCCGGGCATGGCTCGAGGCGCTCGAGGAGATCAAGGACCCCTGGTTCAACATGGCGACGGGGGACGGCCTCTACCACTTCTACCGCAGCTGGTACGACGACCCGAGCATCGCCTACGCATCGGTCGTGGGTCACGTGCGGGCGCTCCGGGACGGCGAGGAGGTGGAGCGCCCGACGGAGGAGCTCGCGCGTGAGCGCGACCGGCTCGCGGACGAATACGGCGCGCTGCTCGACGACGAGACGCGAACGGCATTCCAGGAGCTGCTCCAGCTCTCGCGCACGGTTTTCCCGTATGTCGAGGAGCACAAGTTCTTCTGTGACTACTGGTTCCTGACGCGGTGGTGGAACAAGGTGCGCGAGTTCGGCTCGCTTCTCGCGACGCACGGCTTTCTCGAGGACGCCGAGGACGTCTTCCAGCTCGGCCGCCACGAGGTGGCCCAGGCGCTCGACGAGCTCGTCCTGACGTGGTCGACGGGCGGCGCACCCCTCGGCCCGGCGCACTGGCCGCCGATTGTCGCCCGACGCAAGGAGCTGCTCGAGCGGCTCGGCGAGTGGACACCGCCGCCGGCAATCGGTGCGACGCCCGAGGCGATCTACGACCCGGCCGTGATCATGCTCTGGGGCGTGACCACGGAGCGCGTCCAGGAGTGGGCGAGCGCGGACGAGGGCGGAGGGCGGCTGACGGGTGCGGCTGCGTCGCCCGGCGTCGTCGAGGGTGTCGCGCGCGTCGTGATCGACGTCGAGGAGATCGCGCGCGTGCGCGAGGGCGAGGTTCTCGTCTGCCCGATCACCTCACCGGCGTGGGCGCCGATCTTCTCGAACGTCAAGGCCGTCGTCACGGATATCGGCGGGGTCATGTCGCACGCGGCGATCGTGTGCCGCGAGTACGGGCTGCCGGCGGTCGTCGGAACCGGCCGGGCGACGTCGATGATCCGCACCGGCCAGACGATCCGCGTGAACGGCACGGCGGGCACGGTGACGCTGGTCGAGGAGTAGAGGGCGCGTGGAGCACAGCCGCCCTCTGGCCGGGCTGCGACG
>DATAPC010000101.1:0-5779 GCA_036265415.1 Gaiella sp. | reverse complement strand
TCGCGAGCTCAACCACCGACGGTACGCGCGGCGTGGAGCAGCCACCGCAGGCCGAGCTCGACGTCGGCGACGGGGATGCGCTCGTTCGCCGAGTGGATCAGCCGGGCCGCGACTTCCGGAGCCATCGTCCGCGCGGGGAAGAACCCGTACGCGACGGTGCCGAACGCGTCGCGGACCCAGTGCGAGTCCGTGAAGCCCGCGACGCAGACCGGCGCGAGTGCCGCACCGGGCTCCTCCGTGGCGACGAACGACTCCGCGGCATCCCACAAGGGGCCGCCGATCGCCGAGCGCGTGCCTCCGTTCCGCGAGAGATTGACGAGCTCGTAATCCCCCTCGCCGAGGCACGCGCGCAGCGCCGTCTCGGCCTCGACCGGCGATTGACCCGGCAGGAGCCGGATGTCGAGGGTGACCTCGCACACCGCGGGGATGACGTTTCGCTTGTCGGAGGCGCGCACCACCGTCGGCGACACCGTCATTCCGAGCAGCGGCTCGATCAGCTCACCCGCGAGCGGCGAGAGGCCCTTCGCGGCCGCGAGCGCGTCGCCCGGCGTGGGGATCGAGCCGGAGACGGTATGGAAGAACGCCTCGACCTCGGGAATGAGCTGTGGCTCGACCGTGAAGCGGCCCAGTCGCTCGATCAGCGGAGCGGCCTTGACGAGGGCGTTATCGGCGATCGATGGCATCGACGCATGGCCGCTGCGCCCGAGCACGCGCAACAGGAACGGCGACGTCATCTTCTCGGCGGTCGCACACAGGTAGACGACACGGTCTCCGAGGACGACCCGCTCGCCGGAGCCCTCGTTCACCGAGTAGTCGGTGCGGACCGCATCCGGATGCTCCTCGACGAGCCATTCCAACCCGAAGCCCGCGCCGACCTCCTCATCCGCTGCGGCGATGAACACGAGGTCTCCGCCGCCGCGCCAGCCCTCGCGCGCGAGCGTCGCCAGCGCGACCGCCGACGCGGCGACCTCGCATTTCATGTCGAGCGCGCCGCGGCCCCACACCTCGCCGTCGACGAGCTCGCCTTCGAACGGATGGCGCTCCCACTCCGAGTGGTCGGCCAGCACGACGTCGGTGTGCGAGAGGAACGCGAGGGACGGGCCGTCGCCGGTCCCCCGGATGCGCGCGACGAGGTTGGCGCGCTCGGGCACGCGCGCGAAGAGCTCACACTCGACGCCGGCTGCCTCCAGGTAGTCCCGCAGGAGCGACGCGGCTGCGGTCTCGTTGCCCGGCGGGTTCGTCGTGTCGACGCGAATGAGCCCGCGCAGCAGCTCTACGACTTCACTCACTTGCGGGTACCCAGGACGAGCAGGTACCGGCGCGGGGCACGGACGCCGCCCTCGGGTGTCCGGTACGTCTCGTAGAGCTCGACGAACGCCTGGTGGAACTGCTCGGCGCCCTGCTCGTCGAGGCGCTTGACGAGCGCGATCACGGGCGGAGCGGACTCGGAGAAGAGCTCCCAGATCTCCTCGGCCGAGTCGGCCTCGAGCCACACCGTCCCGTCCTCGAACTCGAGCTCGAAGTCCTCGCCGAGCATGTCCTCGACGTGGTCCTCGCGGCCCCACTCGTAGGCCTCCCGGCCGTCGATGGGCACCTCGGTGAAGCGGCGATACAGCTCGCCGAGCTTCGGATTCGGCTTCCACGCCGTGAAGCCGAGCCTCCCGCCCGGACGGGCGACGCGGGCCACCTCCGACGCGACGTTGGCGTGGTCGGGCGCGAAGATGAGGCCGAAGTTCGACAGGACGGCGTCGAAGGACGCGTCCTCGTACGGCAGGTACTCCACGTCGCCGAGGTCGAAGGTGATGTCGGCACCGGCCGAGGCGGCGACCTCGCGGGCCTTCAGGAGCATCGGCTCCGACAGGTCGATTCCGGTCACGCGCGCCCCGCGCGCAGCGGCGCGCACCGCCACCTCGCCCGTGCCGCTTGCTAGGTCGAGCACGCGGTCGCCGTCGCCGATGCGCGTCAGCCCGACGAGCTGGTCCTGGACGGCGGCGAAGTTGGCCGAGAGCCGTTCGTAGGTGCTCGCACCCCAGGCATCCGACATGTCCGAGAGCATACTTTCGGCGTGGGTGACCTCTTCAGCGAGGCCGCGGGCCGCCGCCTCGACGCGACCGCGCCGCTCGCCCAGCGACTCCGGCCGACCTCGCTGGACGATTTCGCCGGCCAGGAGCACGTGATCGGGCCGGGCCGGGCACTGCGCCTCGCGATCGAGCAGGACCGCGTGCCGTCGCTCATCCTCTACGGGCCTCCAGGCTCCGGAAAGACGACGCTCGCGCGGATCGTGGCGCAGACGACGGGCGCCGACTTCGAAGAGCTGTCGGCGGTGCAGGCGACCGTGTCGAACGTGCGCGACGTGCTCGCGCGGGCACGCGAGCGGCTCGGCACGAGCGGCACCCGCACGATCCTGTTCCTCGACGAGATCCACCGCTTCAACAAGGCGCAGCAGGATGCGTTGCTGCCGGGCGTCGAAGCCGGGCTCGTGACGCTGATCGGCGCCACCACCGAGAACCCGTACTTCGAGGTGAACTCGGCACTCCTCTCGCGGACGCAGATCTACGAGCTCGAGCCGCACGACGTCGAGACGCTGCGCGGGGTCATCCGCCGCGGCGCCGCGGCGCTCGATGCCGACGTCTCGGCCGACGTCGAGGAACTGATCGCGACGCGCGCGGGCGGCGACGCCCGCAACGCGCTGACGATCCTGCAGCTCTCGGTCGAGACCGCACGGGCCGAGGGCGTTCCGCTGGAGACGCGGCACGTCGACGACGCAGCACGCAAGCGGCCGCTCGCCTACGACAAGGGCGGTGACCGCCACTACGACTTCATCTCGGCGTGGATCAAGTCGACGCGCGCAAGCGACGTGCAGGCGTCCGTCTACTACCTCGCTGCGATGATCGAGGGCGGTGAGGACGCGCGCTTCATCGCGCGCCGCATGATCGTGCTCGCTTCCGAGGACATCGGCAACGCCGACCCGCAGGCGCTGCTCGTCGCCGTGGCGGCGGCGCACGCGGTCGAGCACGTCGGGCTGCCGGAGGCGCGCCTCAATCTCGCGCAGGCGGCGGTGTACCTCGCCAAGGCGCCGAAGGCGAACCGCGAGTACGTGGCGTTGAAGCGTGCGACGGAGGTCGTCCGCGAGCGGGGCAACCTGATGCCGCCGGCCGCGCTGCGCTCAGCCGCGTATCCCGGCGCGAAGAAGCTCGGCCGCGGGAAGGGCTACGTCTATCCGCACGATGACCCGCGCGGCTTCGAGGTCGACTGCCTGCCGGACGAGCTGAAAGGAAGCGTCTTCTACGACGAAGGCGAGTAGAGGATGCGCTTGCCGAGCGCGCTCGCGACGAGCTCGACGGCGAGCTTTGCCGTCTGGTTCTCGCGGTCGAGGATCGGGTTGACCTCGACGACGTCGAGCGAGTCGATCACGCCGGACTCGGAGAGCAGCTCGAGCGCGAGGTGCGCCTCGCGGTAGGACAGCCCGCCGGGAACGGGCGTGCCGACTCCCGGCGCGAACATCGGGTCGACGACGTCCAGGTCGAGGCTGACGTGCACGAAGCTCGCACCTGCGAGCTCGCTCAGTGCATCCTCGATCACCGGCTCGACGCCACGGCGGTCGATCTCGGTCATCGTGAAGACGCGGATGCCGAGCTCGTCGATCAGCTCGCGCTCACCCGGATCGAGGGAACGCACGCCGACGAGGACCGCGCGGGTGACCGACGGCGTCGGGAACCCGTCCGTGACGAACGCGTCACCGGCGGCGCCGAGCGCGGCCGCGAGCGGCATGCCGTGCACGTTGCCGGTGGGCGACGTCGTCGGCCGGTTGAGATCGCCGTGCGCGTCGATCCACAGCACGGCGCCGGGCCCCCGGCGTCGCGCCATGCCGCCGAGCGAGCCCATTGCGATTGCATGGTCTCCGCCGAGGACGAGCGGGACTTGCCCCTGGCCCACCGCCTCGTCGACGAGATCCGCGAGCCGCGTGCAGACCTGCAGGATCGCACCGAGGTAGCGGTGGCTCGGATCGCCCACGTCGATCGCCTCCGCGACCGGAGAGCGAACATCGCCCTGGTCGATCACGCGCCGCCCCAGGCTGCGGATGCGGTCCGCGAGCTCCGCGTACCTGATCGCCGACGGCCCCATGTCGACGCCGCGGCGGCCGGCGCCTAGGTCGAGGCCGGCCCCGATGACGGCGACCGTCGGCTGCGTCTCCGGGTTGCTCACGGCCGGGGACTCTAGATGGTTGATCGACGGATGCGGTCGTCGCGGGGAGGGTCTGTACCAAGCAGTGTGGCTGGTTCGACCGGGGTCAAGGCCAGTGGGCCTTGGCGCCGGGCGAGACGGGCGCAATGCGCCGTGTGCAGGCCCCCAGCCGCGGCGGCCTGATCTGTCGATTAACCATCTACGGCCCACGACGCCCGAAACGCGAGCTGCTCGGCGGTCGGCCGGTCGAGCTCGATCCCGAGCGTGCGCAGCTTCGTCCTTGCGATCAGGTCGTCGAGGTCGTCGGGGAACCGGTTCACGCCGGGCGGCACGCCGCCGGACGCGAGGTGGTGGACCGCGAGGGCCTGGACCGAGAACGAGAGGTCCATGATCTCGATCGGGTTCCCGTCGAGGCCGGCGATGTTGACGAGCGCGCCGTCGACGAGGGTGTGCACGCGCCTGTCGCCGAGCACATACGTCTTCACGTTCGTGCGCGCGTCGACGACCTCGTCCGCGGCCTCGGCGAGAGCGGGAACGTCGATCTCACGGTCGTGGTGGCCGGCGTTCGCGAGCAGCACGCCGTCCTTGAGGAGCTCTAACACGTCTGCCCCGAGGATCTTCGTGAGACCGGTCGCGGTGATCACGACGTCGGCGCTCGGAAGCGCGTCGGCGAGGGCGGCGACGCGGAAGCCGTCCATGTGCGCCGTCAGCGCGCGGACGGGATCGAGCTCGACGACCGTCACGCGGCCGCCGAGACCGTCCGCCGCACGTGCGACGCCCTTGCCGACCCAGCCGTAGCCGACGATGCAGAACTCGCGTCCGGCGGCGAGCACGTTCGTCAGCGCGAGGAGAGCGGTGAGCGTCGTCTGCCCGGTCCCGTACGGGTTGTCGAACATGTGCTTGCACCGCGCGTCGTTCGCCGCGATCGCTGGGAACTGCAGCAGTCCCTCGCGCTCGAGTGCGCGCAGGCGGGCGACGCCAGTGGTCGTCTCCTCGCTCACACCGGCGAGGCGTGCATACAGATCGGGCCGATGCTGCGCCATCCGCCTCGTCAGCTCTGCGCCGTCGTCGATCACGAGCTCCGCACCGCTCTCCGCCACCGCGAGCAGGTCGGCGGTGAACTCCTCCTGCGTCGCGCCGTGCCGCGCATGCACTTCGATGCCGTCCGCCACGAGCGCCGCGCAGACGGCGTCCTGGGTCGAGAGCGGGTTGGACCCGGCCGCGACGACGTCCGCGCCCGCCGCCCGGAGCGCGAGCACGAGGCACGCCGTCTTCGCCTCGAGATGGACGACGACCGCGATCCGCCGCCCGGCCAGCGCACCGTCTCCCAAGTGCTCCTCGAGCAGCCGATGGAGCACCGGCATGTGCAGCCGCGCCCAGTCGATGCGCCGCCGCCCGTCGGGCGCCAGCGCGGGATCCGCGATGCCCGGCACGGCCTAAGCGTATGCGGGCCGTGGGTACACTGCCGCGGCGCGGCGAGGTAGCTCAGTTGGTAGAGCACACGGCTGAAAACCGTGGTGTCGCCGGTTCAAGTCCGGCCCTCGCCATCGGCTTCTACTAGTCGCTCGATCAGCGCCGCGGCCTTCTGCGTGCC
>DATAPC010000100.1:0-2431 GCA_036265415.1 Gaiella sp. | reverse complement strand
CGGAGCTCGGCCTCGGCCTCGAATTCGTCGAGCTCGTCGAGGTTGCTCACGCGTCGGATTGTAGCCCTGCCAGGGCGTCCGAGACTGTGCCGTTTCCGGGGATTTCCAGCTCCGGCGCGAGCGCGGCGAGCGGCTCGAGGACGAACCTCCGCTCGAGCAGCAACGGGTGCGGGACCTCGAGGCCGGGCTCCGAGATCCGCTCGTCGCCCCACAGCAGCAGGTCGAGATCGATCGTGCGCGGCCCCCACCGCGGCCCGACCCGCTCGCGCCCGAGGCGCCGCTCGACGTCGAGCAGGTGCGTGAGGAACGCGCGCGCGGTCAGCGGCGTCTCGACCTCCGCCGCCGCGTTCAAGAACAACGGCTGGTCGTGGAAGCCCCACGGCTCGGTCTCGAGGAGCGGCGAGAGCCGGGAAGCGCCGATGAGCTCCGCAGCACGCCGGATCATGGCCTCGCGGTCGCCGAGGTTCGAGCCCAACCCCACATAGGCGAGCGTCACGGCCGTTCGACGGTCACGGCGCTGAACTCGACCGTCATCCCGGCCGGCTTCACCTGCGGCTTGCGCACGCGCACCTTCACGCGCTCCGGCGCGAACTGCTCGTACACGAGATCTGCGACCGCGGTCGCGAGCGCCTCGATCAGGTCGAACCGCCGCGTGTTCGAAAGCTCGCGCACCGCCATCGCCACCTGCGTGTAGTCGATCGCACTCTCGAGCCGGTCGTCGGCGCCACGCTCCCCCACCTCCATCTCCAGGTCGAACAGAAACAGCTGCCCGAGGCGCTGCTCCTCCTCCTCGACGCCGTGGTACCCGAACACGTGCAGGCCGCGCAGCTCGAGGATCACTGTCCCCGCTCCCGGCGGCAGCAAAGCCGCCACCTCCGCTCTCTGATGAGCTCCGTCGAGCCTACGCTCATCCACGCACCGCCTTTGCAGCTGCGAGCGCCTCGACGTGCTCGCGCACGTCGTGCACCCGCAGGATCGTCGCACCGCGCTCGTACGCAGAGACGGCGGCGCCGACGGACACGGCAAGCGTCGCGACGCGGTCGCGGCCGACGAGCTTCGCGAAGCTGCTCTTGCGGGAGAGGCCGATCAGCACGGGCCGGCCGATCGCACACAGCTCGTCGAGTCGGCGCACGAGCTCGAAGTTGTGAGCCGGCGTCTTACCGAAGCCGATTCCGGGATCGAGGCAGACGTTCCGTTCGTCGATCCCCGCGGCGACTGCAAACGCCAGCCGCTCTTCGAGGAATCGCTTGACGTCCGACACCACGTCGTCATAGACCGGATTGTCCTGCATCGTCCGCGGCTCTCCCTGCATGTGCATGAGGCAGACATAGCACCCGGAGTCGGCGATCACACCGGCGAGCGCCGGATCGGCACGCAGCGCAGTGACGTCGTTCACGAGCTCGACCCCGAGCTCGAGGGCGCGCTGCGCGACCGCGGCCTTCGACGTATCGATCGACACCGGAGCACCGGCCAGGTCGGCGAGCACCGGCTCGACGCGTTCGAGCTCCTGCTCGGCACTGACGCCGGAGGAGCCCGGCCGGGTCGACTCGCCGCCGACGTCGACGATCGCCGCGCCGGCGTCGAGCATTCCCCACGCCGTCGTGACCGCAGGCTCGACGTTGAGATGCAACCCGCCGTCGGAGAACGAGTCCGGCGTGACGTTGATCACGCCCATCACGGCGGGTGCGGGGAAGCGGTCCTCGATCGACATCGCCGAGCTATTGTCGCCTCATCGCTGCCGACGGCGCGGGGGCCGGCTCAGCCGTGCAGGAACGCCAGGATCCGCTCGCGGATCCCGCGCACGTCGAGCCCGACCGCCGCATCGTGCTGCGCCGCCGTCCCGTAGCGCTCGATGAACCGCCGCGGGACGCCGATCGACAGGAGCTGCGCCGGCCGGTGGGACAGCGCCGCCGCGACCTGCGCGGCGGACGTGCCTTCGTACGCCGGCTCGACGAGCACGACTTTCGTCGAGACGGTTTCACGTGCGAGCGTGGCCGCGTCGAGCGGTACCAGCGTCGTCGCGTACAGCACCGTTGCATCTATGCCGTCGAGCGCGTCGAGGGTGCGCGAGAGAAACGGCCCGGCCGCGACGACCGTCAGGTCAGGGCCGCGCCGGACGACCGTCAGCCCGGCGGAGGCGAGCTCGACAGGCTCGCGGTTCTCGACGACGCTCGTCCGGAGATAGGTCGGACGGCCGTTCGCGTAGCTCGCGCGCAGCAGAGCATCGGTCTCGGCCGCCGACCCCGGCACCAGGACCTCGAGACCCGGGATGCTGCCGAGCGCCTGGATGTCTCCGGCGGCGTGGTGCGTCCCGCCCGACTCGCCGTAGTCGTACGCGGCGCCGGCGGAGATGAACGTGCCGCCGAGGCCCTGGTAGCCGAAGTCGAGCTTGATCTGCTCGAGCGGCCGCTCGGTCAAGAACGGCGCAAGC
>DATAPC010000099.1:0-32246 GCA_036265415.1 Gaiella sp. | reverse complement strand
CACCCGCTGGAGTTCATGCGCCGCTTCCTCTGCATGTCGGCGGGCCCGAAGCCGAAGCCCACCTGCGGCAAGAAGGTCGAGTTCGACGTCTGGGCGCATCACCCGTACACCTACGGCGGGCCGACGCACAAGGCGCTGAACCCCGACGACGTGTCGATCGGCGACCTGCGGAAGATGACGTCACTGCTGAACGCCGCCGATCGGGCGGGTCACATCCGGTCTCGAGGCGACGTCCCCTTCTGGGTGACGGAGTTCAGCTACGACTCGCAGCCGGGTGATCCCCAGGGGCTCCCACCCGCCCTGCACGCACGCTGGGTCTCCGAGTCGCTGTATCGGATGTGGAGCGACGGCGTCAGCCTCGTCACCTGGTTCCTGCTCGACGACCGGCCGTTTCCCGACGACATGTACCAGTCCGGGCTCTACACCTTGGACGGTCAGCCGAAGCCGGCGCTGCGGGCCTTCCGGTTCCCGTTCGTGGCGTTCCGACAGAAGAGCGGAGACGTCCGATACTGGGGACGAACGCCTGCCGGAGTGCGGAAGGCCGTCGTGGTGGAGCAGGACAGGAACGGATGGGAACGCGTGGCGACGGCCGAGGTCGACGACAACGGCATCTTCCAGGGTCGGGCCGACGTTCGCGGAGACGGAGCCTTCAGGGCGCGCCTCGTCAACGGCAGTGACGTGTCGGAGCCGTTCAGCCTGGACGTTCCCGCCGACTACCGGTTCTGCCCGTGGGGCAGCTTCTGCTGAGGTAGGCGGCGCGGCAGACGGCGTGCGGGACGCCTTCGTGGCCGTGGCCGGCTCACCGCGGCCCTGCGCTCCTCATGATGATCCGCCGCCGCTGGAAGGCCGATCCGCCGGACGGCCCGCCGACCGTGCTCGTCGACCACTGGTACTCGCACGCCGTCGGGCACGTGATCGAGGCGCTCCGGCGCTGCCAGGGCTACCACGCCTGTGATCCGGTGCTGCGGCCGAGCCTCGTCCTCAACGGGGCGTCACCGGTCGAGCTCGTCCTGTGCGCGCCGTTCGTCGACCAGGCGTTCGCGGTGTCGTACACGAGCTTCGGCGCACCCGCGGGCGATCCGAAGCGCGCGTTGCGGCGGATCCCGCGCGACTGGGACTACGTGCTGCACCATCCGGCGGCCGGCGATCCCGAGGAGGTGCGGTTCGAGGGGCTGCAGCGCTACTACGCCGCCTCCCGCAACCACTTTCGCGCCAGGATCGGCGTCGGGGTCGCCGGACAGGCGCCGCCGGCGTACGCGCCCCATCAGGTGCTGCGGCTCGCCCTCCCCGAAGAGTCCCGCGCACGTGCGCGGACGATCCTGAACGGACGACGGTCGATCGCGGTGATGCCGGCGGGCAGCGGATCGCTGCGGGCGATGTACCCGTCGGTCACGTCGTGGATGCTGATCCTCGACGCCCTCGAGCGGCGCTTCCCCGATACGACCTTCACGCTCGTCGGTCGGCTGCAGGACGCGGGTGGCCGCACGGTCAGCGGGATCACGCGCGGGGAGGTGGACCGGCTCCTCGCGTCGCGCGGTCACGCCGTCGACGTCTTCGACCGGCCGATTCTCGACCAGCTCGCCTTCGTGGAGGCGTCGAGCCTCTTCGTGTCGCCCCACACGGGGTTCGGATTCGCCGCCGTCGCGGCCGGAACGCCGTGGCTGACGCTCTCGGGTGGCGACTGGCACGAGTACTTCTTCAACGGTGTTCCTTTCTACTCGGTGCTGCCGAAGAGCCGGGAGCATCCTGCGTTCGTGCACAGCCGGACATTGCCGATGATCGCGGCGGACTCCGACGGGGAAGGGCCACGGACGCCGACGATGAGCGCCGCCCGGATTCGTGAGGACCTCGACGAGCTCGTCGACGGCGCCGCGATGCTGATCGAGGGACGGCTGTCCTACGAGGACGCGCTCGCCGGCTACTTCCCCCGCCTCCTCGACGCGTACGGGGGCGACCGCTCCCAGATCGTCACCTTCGAGGACGTCCACGTCGGCCTCGTCTGACCCGTCTAGATTTCCGCCCGTGAGAACCGTGATGACGCTGATCGTGCGGGACGAGGCCGACATCGTCGCCCAGCATCTGGCGTTCCACCTCGGGGCCGGTGTCGATCTGATCATCGTCACCGACCACGCCTCGAGCGACGGGACGCAGGATGTGCTCGCCGAGCACGAGCGAGCGGGTCGCGTGCGGGTGATCCGCGAAGTCGACGGGCCGTTCCGGCAGCGCGAATGGATGACCCGGATGGCGCGCCTCGCGGCGACGGAGCACGGCGCGGACTGGGTCGTCAACGGCGACGTGGACGAGTTCTGGTGGCCGCGCGGAGGGTCGTTGCCCGACGTCCTCGGCTCGATCCCCCGTCGTTACGGGCTCGTCCAGTCGTTCGTTCGCCACTTCGTCCCTGTCCCGGACGATGGCCGCCCGTTCGAGGAGCGCATGACCCTGCGGCTCGCCCCCCAGGCTCCGGTCAACGACCCGCGCAGCCCCTGGCGACCCTTCCGCAAGGTCGTCCACCGCGCTCACCCCGACGTCGAGCTCGTCGAGGGAAGTCATGGGGTCCACGGCACGGGGCTCGTCCCGATGCGTGGTTGGTACCCGATCGAGGTGCTCCACTTCCCGATCCGCACGCCGGCGCAGCTGGCCCGAAAGGGTGCGGTGTGGGGGAGCGCGGTGGAGAAGTTCTACGGGTCGGAGGAGGTCGTCGCCGGCCCCGGTGCGGCGTACCACGCGCTGGCGTTCGAGGACAGCACCCGTGGGCGGACTGACACGGTGTTCGCCGAGCTCGTCGGTGCCGAGGCCGACGTCGCCCGCGCCGTCGCGGACGGGCTGCTCGTCGAGGACACGAGGATCCGCGACGCGCTGCGCAGACTCGGACAGGGCGAGCCGCTCCAGTTCCCGCGTGCGACCGCGGCCGAGGATGCTGCTTTCGCGGTCGACGGCGCCCTCCTCGGCGAGGCGGATCTCGTCCGCGTCCGCCGTCGGCTCGACGAGCTCGGGCGGCGCGTCAACTGGCTCGAGGCACGGCCTGCCGCGCGGCTCGAGCGCCGTCTGCGATCTATCGCGCGCCGGGCGCACCCGGCCGGCTGATGCGAATCGCGATGACGCTGGTCGTCCGCGACGAAGCGGACGTCGTCGGCGCATGGCTCGACTACCACCTCGCCCGCGGTGTGGACGTCGTGATTGCGACCGACCACCGCTCGGCCGATGGGACGTCCGAGCTGTTGCGCGAGCACGAGCGTGACGGTCGCGTCGTCGTCCTGCGCGAGGAGGGCGACGTGCTGCGTCAGGCGGAGTGGGTGACGCGCATGTCGCGCCTCGCGGCGAGCGAGCATGCCGCCGACTGGGTGGTCCCGAGCGATGCTGACGAGTTCTGGTGGCCGCGCGTCGGCTCGTTCCAGGAGATCCTCGAGGCGGTCCCGGCGAGGTTCGGCGTCGTTCGGGGCCTGATGCGGCAGTTCGTCCTCCGCCCCGGCGACGAGTCGTTCTCGGAGCGCCTGACGGTGCGCGCTCGGCCCACCGCCGACCTCACGAGCGCCTACCACGCGCAGATGAAGATCGCGCATCGAGGCGCGACGGACGCCGTCGTCGGCGTCGGAAACCACGACGTCGAGGGTCGCGGGCTGCGGCTCGTCCGGGAGTGGTTCCCGTTCGAGGTGCTCCATTTTCCGATCCGAAGCGAGCAGCAGCTGGTCGACAAGTTCGCCCGCCGGGCAACGTCGCCGGACGGCCAGCACATCGTCCGGGCGCTCGACCTGCTCGCCGGCGGGGAGCAGGCGACCCTCCTCGCCGAGACGATCGTCGACGACGATGCGCTCGCCGAGGGCCTCGAGGCCGGGAGGCTGGTGCGGGACGTCCGCCTGCGGGATGCGCTCCGCGCCCTGCGCGACGGGGGTCGCCTTCCGCAGGCTCCGGCACAGGCCCTCGCCGACGACGTCGACCTTGCAGAGGACGCGCATGTCGCGTTACAGCACGACTCGGCCGTGGTTGCCGAGCGGCTGTGCTCGGAGCTCGAGCACGCCGTCGCAGCGCTCGAGGGACGAGCCCAGTTCGCCGGTCGGGTCATGCGGCGTCTTCGTCGCTCGACACCGGGTGGCGACGGGTAGCCCCGGTACCATCGTGCGGCGAGACCACGCTGCACACTGCGCCCGCTCTCGTCTCCGCCCAACAGATGCTCTCCTCTCCCGACGTCCCGATCACCGTCATCCGGCCCGCGCGGCGGAGCGGGATTCCCGACTTCCGAGAGCTGTGGCGGGCGCGCGACCTGGCGATGATCCTCGCATGGCGCGACGTGAAGGTGCGGTACAAGCAGTCGCTGATCGGAATCGCGTGGGCCGTGCTCCAGCCGTTTCTGACGATGGTCGTGTTCACGCTCATCTTCGGAAAGTTCGCCCAGCTTCCCTCGCAGGGTTTGCCGTATCCCGTCTTCGCGATGCTGAACCTCGTTCCGTGGACGTTCCTGGCCGCGGTGTTCACCCTGACGTCGGGCTGCGTCCTGACCAACCGCATGCTCGTCCAGAAGGTGCATTTCCCGCTCCTCATCCTCCCGCTCGCGTGCGTGCTCGTCCCGCTCGTCGACTTCGTGTTCTCGTTTGCCGTCGGGCTCGGGATCACGAAGTGGTACGACGTGGCGATCCAGCCGACGATCGTCTGGGCGCCGGCCTTTCTCCTGATGCTGGCGATGACCGGGGTCGGGCTAGGCTCGTTCCTCGCGGTGGTCAACGTTCGCTACCGCGACGTCCCCTACGCGGTGCCGTTCCTCGTCCAGCTCTGGCTCTTCGCGTCGGGTGTCATCTACGCCGCGGACGCGTTGCCCGAGAAGTACATCAACGTGGCATCGCTCAACCCGGCGGTAGGCGCGATCACCGGGTTCAGGTGGGCGGTCGTGGGCACTCCTCCGCCGTCGACGACCATGCTGGGGCTCGGCGTACTCATGACCCTGGTCTTCTTCTTCGCCGGCCTGTGGTTCTACCGGCGCGCCGAGCCGCGCTTCGCAGACGTCCTATGAGCACCGTCGTGGCCGAGGGCATCTCCAAGCGCTACCGGATCGGGGAGTACAAGGCCGGGTACCAGACGCTGCGCGACACGCTCTCGCACGCTGCCCGGCGCGCGCTGCGGCTCGAGCACGTCGACCACTCGCTCGAGGAGCTCTGGGCGCTGAAGGACGTCTCGTTCTCGATCGAGGAGGGGGACGTCGTCGGCTTCATCGGCAAGAACGGCTCCGGGAAGTCGACGCTCCTGAAGGTGCTCACGAGGATCACCCCGCCGACCGAGGGAACGGCGTGGATCCGCGGTCGCGTCGGGAGCATCCTCGAGGTCGGCACGGGCTTCCATCCCGAGCTGACGGGTCGCGAGAACACGTACCTCAACGGTGCGATCCTCGGCATGAAACGCCGTGAGATCAGCGCGAAGTTCGACGAGATCGTCGAGTTCAGCGGGATCGAGAAGTTCATCGACACACCCGTCAAGCGCTACTCGAGCGGCATGTACGTGCGCCTCGCGTTTGCCGTCGCGGCCCACCTCGACCCCGAAGTGCTGATCATCGACGAGGTGCTCGCGGTCGGCGACTACGAGTTCCAGCAGCGGTGCATGGGACGCATCGAGGACATCTCGAGGTCGGGGAGAACGGTGCTCTTCGTCTCCCACGACATGCAGGCGATCACGCGGCTCTGCAGGCACGCCTACTGGCTCCGAGCGGGCCACATCGTGGCGGACGGCGACGCCGAGAGCGTCGTCTCCCGCTACCTGCAGGAGGCGTCGGGGACCGGGGCGGAGATGACCTTCGACTTCCACGAGGCGCCCGGGAGCGAGGAGGTCAGGCTCCTCGGGGCCCGTGTGACCGACTCGGGTGGCGAGACGGTCCACGCCATCGACGTTCGCGAGCCGGTCGGGATCGAGCTCCGATTCGTGGTTCTCGGCCCGGTCGGGCCGCTGTTCCCGAAGCTGAAGCTCGGGAACGATCGCGGTGAGATCGTCTTCAACGCCCTCGATTCAGACCCGCGCTGGCGAGAGTCGCCGGATCCGGGCACCTACACCTGCACGGCGTGGATCCCGCCGAACCTGCTCAACGAGGGCGTGATCAGCGTCGACGCGACCGTGGCCTCGCTCGGGGGGCCGAGTCTCGTCAACCACGTCAACGTCCCCGGGCTCGTCACGTTCCACGTTCACGATCCGGGACTCGGCGACACGGCGAAGGGCCTGTACACGGGCCAGCTGCGCGGGGGTGTGCTGCCGCTCCTCGACTGGACGACGGAGTACGCCGACGCGCGCGCCTACGAGACCGCGTAGCGGACGACCGGGTCGGTCGTCACGAGGGTGGTGTCGTAGTTCCGGTTCGAGAGCGCCTTCAACGATGCCGGCGAGCAATACGTCGCCGTCGCGAGGACCCGCGGGCCCGCAGTTGCGAACCCACCTCGATGCAGTCCGCTCGTGTTGCACAGGATCAGCGTTCCCTTCGAACCCGTGAACGTGACGATCTCCTCGGTCGGGACCTGTGCCTGGACGTCCTCGTCCGGCACGCGGCCCATCCCCATTGGCCTCCACGGGCGCACGGAGTGGTGCCGGCCTCCGGGTTGGCTGGACGGCACGTACTCGAACGGGCCGTGGTCCGGGCCGACGTCCGACAAGTAGACAAACGCCTTCAGGAGGTGCTTGTCGTCGAAGTCCACGTGCCAATTCTGAGAGGCAACGCGCTCGTCCGTCGCCGGCTGCTGCGCCGTGTACCAAAGGTCGACGTACGAGAGCTTCGACCACAGGCGAAGGTACGCGTTGGCGATGTCGAGCATCGGCCGCGAGGCGCATGCGGCGAACCAGGCGTTGTCCGTTCCGAACGTCGCACCCTCGAAGCTGTATGCGCGCTGGACGAACTCCTTCCCGGCACGTACCCTGCCGAGTCCGCCCTCTGCAATCGTGCGTTCGGTCTCGACGATGAATGCCGCGCCCTGCGCCTCGACCGCTTGCCAGACTCCGTCACCGACGAGGTCGACGAACGGCAGCGAGACATAGCCCTGTTCGTCGAGCGCGCTGACGATCGCCTGCTGCGTCTCGTCGAGCTGCGCGAGCCCCGCGGCGTACCGTTTCCGCGCGCGCCTGTTGCCAAGAAGGCGGTCCTGGAGCTCGTAGGTCGCCGCAATCCCGCGACGCTCGACCGATGACGCCACGCGGTTCACGCGCTTTGCAAACTTCGTCCGCTGGCGGTGCATCGGTGGGCAGGGTAGACGAGGCGCACCTCGGCTGTGGCGGTAGCCTCCCGCTCCGGTGAGGATCGCCTTCGTCCACTTTCCCGGCCGTCTTGCGCGGCTCGAGGCGGCACGTACGGGGGAAGGGCCCACCGAGTTCCTTTTCGGGGGCATCGAGCTCGAGCGCGCCGGCCACGACGTCCGTCATTACGAGGTCGACCCGGATGTGCCATCGGGAAGCCTGGCCCGGCGGGTCGTCGATCACCAGGCCGGGCTCGGGCGCCTCCCGCCGCACCTCTCCGCTGCCGCGCTGCGGGGGACGCGCGCGTTGCTACCTCACCTCGCGACGGCCGACGTCGTCGTCGCCACGACAACGGGAACCGCGGTCGCGCTCGCAGCGTGGCGGCGTGCGCGGCGCCTTCGGCCACCGCTCGTCGGCGTCGTTGCGGGCCTGCTGAACCGGCCGTGGGGCCGCGCGCGCCGCGCGTCGACGCTCCCGCTTCTCCGCGCGATGCACATGGTGCTCTACGGGCCGGGCGAGAAGCCGAGCCTGCTTGCGCTCGACGCGGGGCTCGCCGAGCGCGTCCACGTCAACCTCTTCGGCGTCGACGCTGCGTTCTGGTCCCCCGCCTCTGTGACGGCCACGGGTGTCTTCGCCATAGGCAACGACGGCAACCGCGACTGGCAGACACTCCTCCGGGCCGCGCCGGCGATCGATGCGGAGGTCCGGGTGCTGACCGGGCACCCGCGGCCGGCGTCGCTTCCCGGCAACGTCCGCTGGGAGCCGGCGGATTGGCATCGCAGCGTGCTGAGTGACGTCGAGGTGCGCGAGGCGTTCCGTGCAGCGGCAGTCGTCGCCGTGCCGGTGAAGGACGTGCCTCAGCCTTCGGGTCAGAGCGTGACGCTGCAGGCGTCGGCCTGCGGGCGCCCCGTCGTCCTGAGCCGCTCGCGCGGCCTGTGGGATCCAGCCGGCCTTCGCGACGGTGAGAACGTATTTCTCGTGCCGCCTTCCGATCCCGATGCGATGGCGGCTGCAATCGGCCGGGTGCTGGCTCACCCCGCAGTCGGGGAACGCGTCGGTGGCGCTGCACGCCGGACGGTCGTGGCGAGAACGCGCGTGGAGCGCTACGCGGAGCGGCTCCTCGCGATCTGTGAACTGGCGGTCGACCGGCCCTAGAGGGAACTACCGTACGCCGTCGAGATGGCTCTCAGGACCAAGCCTCGCGCCGCGGCCGTCCATGCGCGGACGGCGCTCGACCGCCTGCGCTCGCGTGTCCGCACCGAGCGCGACCTCCGCGCGTCGCGCAACGGCCGCGCCGACCTTGCGGTGTTCCACGCGTATGTGCCGCCCCCGTCGGGCGGCGGAAACCAGTTCGTGCGCGCTCTCGAGACGGAGTTCGGGCGTCGCGGGTTGCACGTCGAGGAGAACCGGATCTCGGGTGAGACGCAACGCTGCCTGTTCAACTCGTTCAACTTCGACCTCGGCCGGCTGCGCCGCTTCGTGCGTCCGGACGTCCGCATGGTGCACCGCGTGGACGGGCCGATCGGCCTCTATCGCGGCTTCGACGATGGCACCGATCGACGCATCGCGCAGACGAACGCCGAGTTCGCGCACGCGACGGTGCTCCAGTCCCGGTTCAGCCTCGACGCCCACCGAGCCATGGGAATCCAGCTCGTCGATCCCGTCGTGATCCCGAACGCGCCCGACCCGGCGATTTTCCACCCGCCCACCGCGCGAGAGCCGAGCGGCGAGCATCCAGTGAGGGTCGTAGCCGTGAGCTGGTCGGACAACCCGCGCAAGGGACTCGACGCGCTCCGAGCGCTGGGCGCGGCGGCAGACCCGGCACGGTACGAGCTGACGTTCGTCGGCCGGGCGCCGGAGCGGCTCGACGGCTGGGGTCTCGTCGCTCCCCTTCCCTCGCACGAGCTGGCGGAGCTCCTCCGCCGTCAGGACTGCTACGTCGCGGCGAGCGTCGACGACCCCTGCTCGAACGCGCTCCTCGAGGCGCTCGCCTGTGGCCTGCCGGCTCTCTATCGCAAGAGCGGCGGGCACCCGGAGCTCGTGGGACATGCAGGCGTCGGCTTCCACGGGGAGGAAGACGTCGCCGGCGCGCTCGACCGCCTCGCGGAGGAGCTCGACTGCCACCGCGCTGCAATCGTCGTTCCGTCGCTCGCTGATGTCGCCGACCATTACCTCGAGGTGCTCGCGGGATGATTGCGCGTCGCATGTTCCGCGCGCCCCAGGTGGCTGCCCGGGCGGCATCGATTCGCCTCCGGACCAGTCGCTGGCCGGACTGGTCGCGGCTCTTCGTCCTCGGAGACGCGCTCGGATGGGCGCTCGACGACGAGGCAGCTTATGTCTCTGCCGTCGCACGCGAGGCAGGCTTCAAGCTCGCACCGCCCGCGTGGGCGCGGTCGGCGCGACGCCAGCCGGTCTTTCACATGAGCCATTTCGCCGCGCTCGACCCGCTCTGGACGGGCTCGTCTCATCGGCTCGGTCTCGCCTATTTCCACGGGCGGCCCGGCACGCCTGGGTACCCCGAGTTCGACCGGGCGTTTCGGGCGCTCGAGCGTATGCCACAGCGATTCGCGCGGGTTCAGGTGACCCACCGCGAGATGGAGGACGTCGTCCTCTCGGCGGGGATCGATCGCGCACTCGTGCACCGCATTCCGATCGGGATCGAGATCGACCGCTTCCCGCCGGTGACGCCCGAGTTGCGCCACGCGGCCCGCAAGACCCTCGGCCTGGCGCAGGATGCGTTCGTCGTCGGCTCCTTCCAGAAGGACGGCGTCGGGTTCGGCGACGGGCTCGAGCCCAAGGTCATCAAGGGGCCGGACGTGCTGGTCGAGGCACTACACGTCGCCCACGCAGCGATCCACGGCCTCGTCGTCCTGCTGACCGGGCCTGCGCGGGGGTACGTTCGCCGCGAGCTGGAGCGGCGCGGCGTTCCCTACGTCCACCACCTGCTGCCCGCGCGAGACGGCCTCCTCGCCGCGTATCACGCCCTTGACGCACACATCGTCGCCTCGCGGCAGGAGGGGGGACCGAAGAGCGTCCTCGAATCGATGGCGACCGGCGTGCCGCTCGTGACGACGCGCGTGGGTCAGGCGCCGGATCTCGTCACCGAAGGCGAGGCCGGACTCCTGGTCGACGTTGAGGACGTCTCCGGCCTCGCCGCGGGGCTCGTGCGGGTCGCCTCGGACCCATCGCTTGCCGAGCGGCTCCGGCTCGCCGGACGGCGCGCGGCGCTCGAGACCTCTCACGACGCCCTGACCCCACGATGGGAAGCCCTTCTCGACGGCTTCGCGGAGCGCGTCGATGGATAGGGCGCGCACCGGCCGTTACGTGCGTGCAGCGACACGCTGGGGACATCTGCTCGTGGGCGGCAGGCCGCGGCCTGGACTCCGCGTGTTCTATGGCTGGGACGTCATCCCGGGGCCCGGCGAGCCCGTGGCCGGAGGAACCGCGAAGCTCCAGAAGCTCGCCGCCCGCTGGCCGAATCGGCCGACCGACTTCTCGCTCCTCTATCTCGGCTCGACGTACCTGCCGCGCGACGTGCGACCGCTGCTCTGGCTCGCGGGCCGTCGCGGCGCGAGAATCGTGGTCAACCAGGACGGCGTCGCCTACCCTGCGTGGGCCGGGAAGCACGCTGAAGATCTGAACAGACCTCTTCGGCGGGCGCTCCTCGCGGCCGACCACGTCGTCTATCAGAGTCTCTTCAGCAAGCGTTCGTCCGACGCGTTCCTCGGCGAGCCACGCGGATCCTGGGAGATCCTTGCGAACGCGGTCGACGTCGGCGTCTTCACCCCCGGGCCGCCCTCGGACGACGCGCCCGTCGTCCTTCTGGGTGGTGATCAGACTCAGCGGTACCGTCTCGAGTTGGCGCTCGAGACGTTTCGCCACGTCCTCGACGCTCAACCGGGCGCACGGATGATCGTCAGCGGGCGGCTCGTCTCGGACCCGGGGCCGATCATCCGCAGACTGCGGCTCGACGGCCGCGTCGACTTCACAGGCCGCTACGCGCAGGCGGAGGCCCCCGGGCTCTACCGCAAGGCGCACGTCCTCCTTCACACGAAGGTGAACGACCCGTGCCCGACGGCGGTCATCGAGGCGATGGCCTGCGGCGTGCCGGTCGCCTACGCGGCGAGCGGCGGTACCGTCGAGCTGGTCGGCGACGAGGCGGGGATCGGCGTTCCGCATCCCGACGGCTTCGACCGCGACGAGCCGCCCTCCGCGGACCAGCTGGCCGTCGCAGTTCTCGAGGTGCTCGCCGACCGGCCGCGACTCGCGGCCGCGGCGCGGCGCCGAGCGGTGGAGCGCTTCGCGCTCGGGCCCTGGCTCGACCGGCATGCCGAGCTCTTCGCCGCCCTCGTCGCGTAAGGACCGACACTATGGACGGCGGCCCGCGCCGGCTCGCAGGCCGGCGAGACGACCCACGAAGGTCGCCGCGTGGAACCTGGCGCGCGTGACGTCGAGCAGCGCGAGCGAGAGCAGCGCTCCCACCGCCGGTCGTGCAAGCATTCGGCCGACGGCGCGCGGCGGGTACCGGTTCGCGGCGAGGACGTAGCCGGCGCTGCCGCCATCGCGCCGCCCGAGCGCCACGAGCTCGTCGGGAGTCACCGGCTTGACCGGGTGCGTGACGACAAGGGAGGGGTCGTACTCGATCCTCGCTCCTGCGTCGAGAGCACGGACGAGGTAGTCGATCTCCTCGCCCGAGGACCACGGCGTGCCCGAACCCAGCCCGAGGTTCTCGTCGAATGCGCCGATCCGGTCGATCAGCGATCGGCGGAGAAAAATCGTGTGCGAGTTCGCGGTGTGCCAAACGTTGCCCGTCGTGATCGGGACCCGCGTCTCGGGCCAGCGGCCAACCGAGCTTCCGTCACGGGCGAGGGCCCGGCCGCTGAGCCCCGCGAGGCCGGCATCGTCCGCGAAACGCTGCGCGACCCGCTCGAGGAGGTTCGCGCTGTAGAGACAGTCGTCGTCTGGGAAGGCGACAACCTCGGCGGAAAGGTGTGGGAGCGCGACGTTCCTCGCCCGGGAGAGACCACGCGGCGAGCGAAGGTGAAGCGATCGGAAATGAGGTCGTCCGGCGAGCAGTCGGCCGACGCGATCGTCCGCGTTTTGGTCGACGACCACGATCCGGAACTCACGGTGCGTCTGAGCATCGAGAGTGTCGAGCAACGCGGCGAGGTCGTCCGTGCGGTCGACGGTCGCGACGACGAGGTCGAAGCCGACGGCAGGCGCTCCCGGCACCGGGGCAGGCTACCCTCCGCGTCCAGCCGTGGCGACGCGCCAGCACCCTCTCGTGACTGTCCTCCTCGCAGCACGCGACGCGGAGAAGCACGTCGACGACGCGATCGTCAGCGTTCTGAAGCAGACTCTGGCCGACTTCGAACTGCTGGTCGTCGACGACGGTTCCGTCGATTCGACTCCAGCCATCGTCGCGACGCAGGCGCGACGCGATACGCGTGTGCGGGTGATCCGGAACGACGAGCCACTCGGCCTTGCGAACGCGCTGAACCGGGGCCTCGACGAGTCGCGCGGGCGCTACGTGGCACGGCTGGACGCAGACGATGTTGCGTTTCCTCGGCGGCTCGAGTCGCAAGTCGCGGCGCTCGTCTCGCGCCCGGGCATTGCGGTGCTCGGAACGTCCGTGATCGAGCTGCGTCGAGGCGGCCCGGGTCCCACGCATCTGATGCCTGTCGGCCCCGACGCCGTGCGGTGGGCGACACTCTTCTCGTCACCGTTCTTCCACCCGAGCGTGCTGCTCGACCGCGACGTCCTGACACGCCACGCGCTCCGGTACGACGCGCGCTTTCTCGAAAGCGAGGACTACGACCTGTGGGCGCGAATCCTCGAGGTCGCCGACGGTGACAACCTCCCGCAGCCGCTCCTCCTCTACCGTCGTCACAGCGGACAAGCCTCGGAGCGCCGTGGCGACCTGCAGCGGTCCTTCCAGCGGGACGTTGCACTCCGCATGATCCGTACGGTCGCACCCGGGCTCCCCGCAGAGGCGGCCGACCTCGCATGGCGCTTGGGAGCCGGGATCTCGATCCCGACTGCACGGGTCGACGAGGCGGCGGACGCGCTGGAAGAGCTGGCGGCGCGGTTCGGCAACGCGTCTTCCGCTCGGGGGCGGGCCGCTCGTCGAGGAGCAGCCCGCGCCATCGTCCGTGCCGCGACCGATACCGGAGGGCTTGGCGGCGGTCGGCTCGCTCTCCGCGCACTCCGGTTGTGGCCGGCGCTCCCTGCTGCTGTCGTGCTGCGCCGTCTTGGGCGCCGGGCAGTCGCCCGGTCCTCGCTGCGACGGACGCCCGCGTTGCTCCGTGCGCAGCGCGACGAGCCGGTGCGGCTGACGCTCGTCATCCCCGAGCCGACGCCGTTCCGCACGGTCATGCTCGACCGCGTCGCCAGGCGTCAGGAGCTCGACCTGACGGTGCTGTACGCAGGCAGCACCGTGCAGCGGCGGACGTGGACAATCGAGCCCCGGCATCGGGCCGTGTTCCTCGAGGGGCGCCGGGTGCCGGGCGTCTACCGCGTGCTCCGCCACGAGTACCCGATCTCGTTAGGCATCTTCCGCGCCCTCGCCGCGTCGGAGCCTGAGGTGGTCGTGGTCTCCGGCTGGAGCACGTTCGCCTCCCAGGCCGCCGCCTTGTGGTGCCGTACGCGCGGCGTGCCATACGTTCTCCTCGTCGAGTCGAACGACCGCGATGCGCGCCCCGGCTGGCGCCGCGCCGTCAAAGGAGCGGTCGTCCCGCCTATCCTGCGCGCCGCCGCCGACGTGCTCGTCGTCGGCAGGCTGGCGCGCGAGTCGATGCTGGCGCGCGGCGTCGATCCGGATCGCATCTCGCTCTTCGCGGACACGATCGACGCGGGGGCTTTCGGCGCGGCGTTCGACCGGCTGCTCCCGCGCCGGGACGCGTTACGGGCGCAGGCGGGGCTCGGCCTGGACGACATCGCCGTGCTCTCGGTCGCACGCCTCGCGCCCGAGAAGGGCCCGGACACGCTCGTGCGGGCAGTCGCGCACGTGGGCGACCCACGGGTCGTGGTCGTCCTGGCGGGCTCGGGGGCCGAGCGGGAGCCGCTCCAGTCCCTCGCGGCAGGCCTCGGTGTCCGGCTGCTCGTCCTCCCCGATCTCCCGTGGGAGCGGATCGTCGAGCGGTTCGTGCTCGCCGACGTGTTCGCGCTCCTGTCGCGGCACGAGCCCTGGGGCGTCGTGGTCAACGAGGCCGCGGCGTGCGGCCTGCCGCTGGTCGTCTCCGAGCGGGTCGGAGCCGCGTTCGACCTCGTCGTCGACGGGAGCAACGGCGCGATCGTGGCCGCCGACGACCCTGCGGCCGCGGGCGAGGCGATCCGCGCGCTCGCGGCCGACCCCGAGCGTCGTCGGGCGGCCGGTCGCGCCTCGCGCGAGCTGATGCGCGACTGGGGCTACGAGCCGAGCATCGAGAACCTGATCCAGGTCGCTCGCCGCGTCGCGGGCCGTCAGCCGTCGAGCGCGTCGGCGTAGATCGCCAGCTGCTCGTCGACGACCGCGTCCCAGGTGGAGCGTGCCGCCGCGCGAAGCGCGCCCTCGGAGAGCCGCCGGCGCAGTGCGTCGTCGCGAAGGACGCGGTCGACTGCGGCCACCGTCTCCTCGGTGGCATACGGCACGACGAGCGCCTCTCCGTCGCGAAACGAAGCTGCAATGCCGGTCCGGTCCGAGACGATCACCGGTGTTCCGACCGCCGCCGCCTCGGCTGCCACGAGCCCGAAGTTCTCGCCGCCCGACGCCAGGACGAACACGTCGGCGCGGCGGAAGAGGTCGTACGGCGGGCCGGGGGTGGGCGGGAGTACGTGAATGCGGCCGGCCGTGGCCGGGTCTGCAAGCGCGGCCTGGACCGAGGCCATGGTTCCGTGCCGGTCGTCGGGCCCAGCCAGGACGACGTGGACGTCCTGGAGCCTGCGTGCGACGTCGAGGAGATGCTCGATCCCCTTTTCCGCCGCGACCCGCCCGACGTAGAGAACGACTGGGGCGCCGGCGGGGACGATGCCGTCGAGCGGGTCACCCGGGCCCGGCGGGGGCGGCTCGGGGAACGCGTTGCCGCGAACCCTGACGCGCGCCGGGTCGACGCCGCACGCGAGGACGTCGTCGCGCTCGCGTGGCGACGAGACGATCACGAGGCGAGCGCCCGATGCGACGCCGCGGGCCAGCGTCACGTCGAACACGCGCTTCAGATGGACCTTGCGCAGGCGCGGCCGGAACATCCCAACGGGCTCGAAGACGTACGGCACGCGGCGCGCGCGGCACCATGCGGCGACTGCCGTCGTCACCGGGTCGCGGAATCCGACGACGTGAGCGACCCGCGGCCGAGCGACCCGTCGCAGCGCAAGCGGGAGGGTCGGCGTGATTCCCATCCAGCGATACCGCAGGGGCGTGGCCAGGTACGTCACGCGCGCGCCGTCGACGGTCTCGACTCGCGTCCTCCGGCTCGGTCGCTCGGCGACCTCGCGGAGCGTCGTCGTCAGCACCTCCACCTCGTGCCCGCGTGCGACGAGCCGCGAGACGAGCTCCCGCGCGACGACGACCGGACCTCCGAACGCGTGCGCGGGCCAGTACGCGGGAACCGCGAGGAGGATCCGCAGCCGGCGCTCCATCCCGGCGGACCCTACGCATGCCGTCCGTTAGCGTGCGCGGCGCATGGCCGCCCGCGCGAAGATCCTCGTCCTCAACCAGTACTACTGGCCGGGCGTCGAGGCGACGGCACAGCTCCTCTCGCAGCTCTGCGAGGCGCTCGCGGAGGACTACGACGTCACCGTCGTCACGGGCCACCTCCACGGGCTGGACCTCCCGGCCGAGGAGGAGCGCAACGGCGTGCGGATCGTCCGCGTGCGGTCGACGTCGTACGAGCGGTCGCAGATCCACCTGCGCGCGGCGAACTACGTGAGCTATCTCGGCGACACGGTTCTGACGGCGCTGCGCGGCGAGAAGCCGGATCTCGTCCTCTGCATGACGGACCCGCCGGTGGTCGGAGACATCGGACTGCTCGTGGCGCGCCGCTTCGGCGCGCCGCTGCTCGTGATCAGCCAGGACGTCTTCCCCGAGATCGCGGAGCGGCTCAAGCGGCTCGAGCACCCGATCGTCGTCGGAGCGCTGCGGAGACTCGTCGCCCTCTACCTCCGCCGCGCCGACCGCGTTGTAGCCATCGGCGAGACGATGAAGCTTCGCCTGGTGCAGAAGGGGGCCGACGCGGCCCGGATCGACGTGATCCCGAACTGGGTCGACACCTCGGAGCTCGCGCCGCAGCCGCGGAGGAATGCGTGGTCGCACGAGCAGGGAGTGGACGACGCATTCGTCGTGATGCACTCCGGGAACGTCGGTCACGCGCAGGACCTCGACACGCTCGTGCGCGCGGTGACCTTTCTCCGCGACCTCGATCGACTCCAGGTGATGGTGATCGGCTTCGGCGCGCGCCACGGCGAGCTCACCCGCCTCGCCGAGCGCCTCGAGGTCTCGAGAACGGTCCGCTTCCTCGGCTACCAGCCCCGCGCCCGACTCTCGCTGTCGCTCGCAGCCGCCGACATCCACTACGTCGGCCTCGCCCGCGGGCTCGCAGGCTACGTCGTTCCGAGCCGGCTCTACGGAATCCTCTCGGTCGGGCGCCCGGTGCTCGTCTCCGCAGACGCCGAGAGCGAAACGGTGAGGCTCGTGGAGACCGCGGGCTGTGGAGTCGTCGTGCCGCCCGGCCGCGCCGAGCTCGTCGCCGGGGTACTACGGGACGTCGTCGAGGGACGGCTCTCGCTCGAGGGGATGGGCGAGCGAGGGCGGGAGTGGGTCGAGCGGGAAGCCGATCGCGAGGTGGCGTTCGGACGCTACCGCCGCGTCGTCGGCGACCTCGTGCCGAGCAGCTCTCGGTAGAGGCCGTCGACATCGTCGACGAGGCGCTCGACGGCGTACCGACGCAGCACCCGCTCCCGTCCGATCCGCCCCATCTCCGCACGCCGCGCCGGTTCGCGGGCGAGGAGCTCCAGGCGCGCCGCCAGCGCCTCGGTGTCCCCGGGCGGCACGAGGAATCCTGTCTCGCCGTCGTCGACCACATCGGGAACCCCCCCCACCTCGGTCGCGACGACGGCGCGGGCCGCCGCCAGCGCCTCGATGATCGTCACGGGCGTGCCTTCGCTCGCCGACGTCAGCACGATCGCGTCGCAGACGGCGTACCAGGCTGCGACGTGCTCCTGGTAGCCGAGGAAGAGGCACTCGCGCGCCAGGCCGAGCTCGTGCGCGCGCTCCTCCAGGCGCTCCCGGTCGTCGCCGTCGCCCACGAGAAGAAGGAGCGCATCGATTCCGCGCCCGCGGAGCGCGGCGAGCGTCGTGAGGAGATCGTCCGTGCGCTTCACGGCCGTCATGCGACCGAACCAGCCGACGACGAACGTGTCCGCGCCGATCCCGTGCCGGCGGCGGAGCTCCGCAAGGTCACCCTCGAAGGCGACCCGCGGCTCGAGCTCGATGCCGAGGCGGATCACCGAGAACCGCTCCCGTTGCGCGACTCCGAGCGATACGAGCTCGTCGCGGACCTCGGGGCTGACGGCCACGAGGCGGTCGGTCACCCGTGCGAGCACGGTCTCGATCGCGCGGAAGACGAGGGTGCCAGCGCGCCCGAAATACCCTCTCAGGACGTGCCCGTGGAACGTGTGCACGACGACCGGCTTCCGCGGTCCGGCGAGCACCGCGGCTGCACGTCCGACCGCACCTGCCTTGGCCGTGTGCGTGTGGACGACGTCGGGCCGTACCTTCCGGATGATCCGCGCAAGGCGCCACGCGGCGATCGCGTCTCGCAGCGGCGAGAGCTCGCGCGAGAGCCCGCGCAGCCGGACGACGTCGACCCCTGCGCTCTCCGCCACGAACGCCATCGACTCCTCGCCCCGTCCGACGTCTCCCGCCACGAGCGTCGTCTCGTAGCCGCGGTCGGCGAGGCCGCGCGCGAGGTACGTGACGTGCAGTGCCGGCCCGCCCACGTTGAGCCTGGCGATCACCCGGAGGACGCGGATCGGCCGGCCGTTCGTCTCCCCGCCCATCGGGCGTCGAGACTAGCGGCACCTCGCACTACAGTTCCGCGGATGTCCGTGGCGAAGACGCTCTTCTGGGGCTCCGCGGCGGCGCTCGTCTGGACGCATGTCGGCTACCCGGTGGCCGCGGGCGCCCTGGCCCGCGTGCGCGAACGACGCGTCGCGAAGGATGCGTCGGCGGAGCCGTCCGTCACCGTTGTCGTCGCGGCGTACAACGAGGACTCGGTGATCGAGCGTCGGCTCGACAACCTGCTCGCGCTCGACTACCCGTCGGACCGCATCGAGGTCGTCGTCGCCTCGGACGCGTCGAGCGACCGGACGGACGAGCTGGTCGAGGGCGTCGCCGCGCGCGAGCCGCGTGTCCGGCTGCTCCGCTGCCCACGCGGAGGGAAGGTCGCCGCGCAGGACCGCGCCGTCCACGAGAGCACCTCCGACGTCGTCGCCTTCTCCGACGCCAACGCGACGTGGGCGCCCGACGCGCTCCGGCATCTCGTCGCCGACCTCGCCGACCCCGACGTGGCCTACGTCTGCGGCCGGCTGCGGCTCGGGGATGCGACGGGATCGAACCGCGAGGGCCTCTACTGGCGCTACGAGCTCTGGCTGCGCGAGCAGGAGTCGCGCCTCGGCTCGGTCACCGGTGGCAACGGCTCGATCTACGCCCTGAAGCGGGCCGACTACGTCGAGGTCGACCCGCGCTGGGGGCACGACCTCGCGTTCCCCTATCGGATGGTGCAGGCCGGCCGGCGGGCGGTGTACGAGCCGACGGCGGTCGCGTTCGAGAAGCCGACGCCGACGAACGAGACGGAGTACGCGCGCAAGGTGCGCATGTTCGAGCACTGCTGGGAGATCACCCTCCGCGGCTCGATGCTGCGGCGGCTGCCTCCGCTGTATCTCGTCTCGATGGTCTCGCACCGCGTTCTCCGCTACGGAAGCGGTCTCCTGCACCTCGCGCTTCTGGGCACGGGTGTGCTCCTCGTACGGGCGGGCCGGCCATACCTGGTCGCGCTCGTCGCGCACCTCGGGCTTGCTGCCGCGTTCGCGGCCCGCGTGCCGATCGCGCGGTACTACGTCTACGTCACGTGGGCCACGGTTCAGGCGCTCTGGAACTACCTTCGCCGCGGCGTCCCCGCGACGTGGGAGGTCGCGGAAGGGACGCGGTGAACCGCGCGGTCGACGTCGCGCTCGCGGGGCTCGGGCTCGTCGTGGCGAGCCCCGTGCTGGCCGCCGCCGCGCTCGCGGTGAAGCTCGAGGACGGCGGGCCCGTGCTCTTCCGGCAGGGTCGTGTCGGGAAGGACGGCGCGGACTTCGAGCTCTTCAAGCTCCGCTCGATGGTCGTCGACGCCGAACGGCAGGGAGCCGGCTACGCCGTCGACCGCGGCGACACGCGCATCACGCGGGTCGGCCGGTTCCTGCGCCGAACCTCGATCGACGAGCTGCCCCAGCTCTGGAACGTCGTCCGCGGCGACATGTCCGTCATCGGCCCCCGGCCGACGCTGCGCTACCAGGTCGAGCGGTACACCGAGCGCCAGCGGCGCCGGCTCGAGGTGCGCCCGGGGCTCACGGGCTGGGCGCAGATCCACGGCCGCGCGACGCTCCCCTGGGACGAGCGCATCGAGCTCGACGTCTGGTACGTCGAGCACCGCTCTCCGCTCGTCGACCTGAGGATCCTGCTCCGGACGCCGCTCGCGTTGCTCGGCGGCACCTACAAGGGCTCGACCGGAGGCTGGACCTAGCCGCGCCGTCCGGCAACCGTCCGCGTCGCGCACTACGCTCGCGCGATGCAGAGCCCGGATTCGCGGCAGTGGATCGGGCGAATCGCCACGTGCTGCGTGATCGCTGCGACGGCAGTCGTTGCAGTGCGGAACGCGACGGTCTACCCGGCGATCGCGGGGTACGACGCCCAGGAAGCGATCGACTACGCGAACGGGATCGTGCAGCACGGGCAGCTTCCGGATGCGACCGGGAGCTACTACACGCCACCGGGTTTCTTCGCGATCGGTGGGCTGGGAATCGAGCTCGGGAGACATCTCGGCCTCGAGCACCCGGAGCGCGTCGGACAGGTCGTCAACGCGCTCGCAGCGCTCGGCACGCTGCTGCTCCTGCTCGTCCTCGTCCGTCTGTTGTGGCCCGGCCGACAAGGTCTTCACGTCGCAGCGGCCGTGTTCTTCGTGGTCTGTCCCGTGGTCATGAAGTCGGCGGCGATGTTCCATCCCGAGCCCTTGTCGATGCTCTTCTCGACGGCGGCGCTCGCGTACGCGGCGTGGCTCCTCGTGCGCGAGGACTACCGGCTTCGCATCGCGTTGCCTCTCGGGCTGATGCTCGGCCTCGGGCAGCTCGTCCGGGCGTGGACCCTTTGGACCGTGGTCGTCGTACTCGGAGTGCTCGTGGTGGCAGCGGTGACGCGGCCGAGGGATCGGCGCCCGCTTCTCGGCGCCATCGCGGTCGTCACCGCGGTCGCGGTGCTGGTTCCCGCCCCGTGGTACGTCCACCAGGTCACGCAGTACGACAGCGCGCTCTTCGGCCGGCCGCATCCGTCCCAGCCGGTGTGGTCACGCCGCCCGCTCGCGTTCTTCGTCGGCGCCGGGCTGCCGCAGGTCGTCACGGAGCCGTACCGACCCTCGTTCTCGACGCGGTTCCTTCCCATTGCATACACCGAGACCTGGGGCGACTACTTCGGGGTGTGGCGGTGGTTCCCGCACGGCGACCCACCGTCGGCCGTCGTGCGGCGCGAGCTCGTCACGATGTCGATCGTCGGCCTGCCGCTCACGCTCGTCGCCTTCGCCGGCTGGATCGCGCTGTTCGGTATGGCCGTACGGCACCCGGGCCGCCGTACCGAAACGCTCCTCGTTGCACTTCTCCCGCTCGCCGCTCTCGCGGGCGTCGTCTACTTCGCGACGTCCTACCCCACCCCCGACGGCGACACCGTGAAGGGTTCGTTCATGCTCACGGCGGTGCCCGCCTGGGCTGCGTGCTTCGGCTTTGCCTTCGACGGGCTCCGGGCGCGGTATCCGAGACTGTCGGTTGCGTTGTTCGTGCTTCTCGGGGCACTCGCCGCCGCCGCGAGCCCGTTCCTCTTCGCCGTCCCGACGCTGTGAGCGAGCGCCTGGACGAGCAGCGCACCGCCGAGTGGCGCTACCTGCGCGCGGCGTGGGCGCTGGTCGCCGTGCTCGTCGTCGTCGAGCTCGCGGGCTGGGCGGTCTACCGCTCGGTCCACCACGGTCAGACCGCGCTCGAGCTGACCGAAAGGTGCCTCAGGCGCGAGAAGCTGCTCCCGATCGAGTCGCTGACCGGCGATGCGATCGCGCGGACGGCGAGCGGCGGCACGCTTGCCACCCGCGTCCAGGGAAACGGCGTGCAGGTCGTGATCGCGCGTTCGGGCGATGAGGCCGCCCGGCTCGCGGCCGCCTACCTGCGAACCGGGCGGAAGATCGACCTCCGTCTCGACGTGCGCGACCGCGTGCTCTACGTCTGGGAGCTGCCGCAGGCGCCGTCGCCCACGCAACGGCAGACGATGTACGACTGCTGGTACGAATGACGCGCGGCCGCGTGGATGGCCTCGTCGGTGCCTCACGTGTGGACGAGCGGCGTGCGGCGCGACTCGGGCTGAGCGCGGCGGCGGTCGTCGTGCTCGTTCAGCTCGGCGTCGGCGCCGCGTGGTCGCTCCGCAACGACGACCCGACGGAGCTCGACCTCACGCGGCAGTGCCTCGAGCGGGACAAGGGCCTCACGATCGAAGCGACGACGGAAGACTCCGTCGCGGCGTCGGCGAGCGGCGGCACCCTTCGCACCGTCGTCGAGGGCGGGCTCGTCACCGTCAGCGTCGCGGGGAGCCACGCCGAGGTCGAGCGCCTCCGCGCCGCCTATGCGACACACGACGATCCGGGGCGCCGACTCGACGTACACGGGCGGTACGTCTTCTTCTGGCTGCGTGAGCCCAGACGCGGCCAGCGGCAGGTGACCTACGACTGCGCGTACTGAGCTGACCCCGCGCCGCTACTGGGCCCTCGCCGCGGCGGTGCTCGTGGCTGATGCGGTGCTCCTCGCGTGGAACGCGTGGCACTACGACTGGCTGCGCGGGTACGACGCGTTCGCGAACGCCCGGTACGCGGAGATCGTCTCGACCGACTACCGGCTCCCGTCCGACGCGGAGTCGGGCGTCTGGCACAGCCCGCCGCTCTGGTTCGCCCTCGCGGGCGCGCTCGGCCGCGTCACGACGGCGATCGGCTGGGGCCACGCTCAGCGTCCCGGGCAGCTCCTCGCCGCCGCGGCGGGCCTGACGGTCTGCGCGCTCGCGTTCCTCCTCGCGCGGGCGCTGTGGCCGGAGCGACGCGTGCTCCACCTCGTCGCGCTGATCCTCGTCGCCGCGTCGCCGGCGCTCGTGCGCGCATCTGCGATGTACCACCCCGAGACGCTGGCCGTCGCCCTGGCGACCGCGGGCGTCCTCGTCGCGGTCCGGGCGCTGAGCACGCGCTGGACCGTCGCCTCGGCAGTGGCGTGCGGCGCGCTTCTCGGGCTCGCGTGCCTCACACGCGCATGGGCGCTGCCCGTGCTCGTCGTGGTCGCCGTCGCCGCCGCGCTCGACGCCGGCCGAAGACGGCATTGGCTGCCGGTCGCCGCTCTCGCGGCCGTCGCCCTCGCGCTCCTCGCGCCCTGGCTCGTCAACCAGCAGGTCGCGCACGGGAGCGCGCTCGCGTTCAACCGGCGACCGCCCGCCGGCTCGTTGCTCGAGCGACGGCCGACGAGCTTCTACCTCGGGCTGCATACGCTCCGTTCCGCCGAGCATCCGATCACGCCCCTCGCCCGGAACGAGCTCGTCCCGCACCTGTACGCCGACTGGTGGGGCGACTGGGCGCTGACATGGGACAGCCCACCACCGCCGGCGCCGGCCGAGCTCCTCCCTTCCGCCGTCGTGTCGGAGCGCGCGCGGCAGATGCTGGTGGGCATCGTGCCGTCCGTGCTCGCTCTCGCCGGGCTGCTCGCTCTCGCGATCCTCGCGACGACGCGGCGTTGGGCGGCCCTCGCGATCCTCCCCCTCTCGGGGCTCGCCGTCGTGACCGCGTACGTCCTCTTCGCCGTGCGCTACCCGTCGACGGACGGCGACACGATCAAGGGGACGTACCTGCTCATGATCCTCCCGGCGGCGGGGGTCGGCGCTGCCTTCGTGGTCGACGTGCTGCGGCCGCGACGTGGCCTCTGGGTCCCCGTGACCGGAGTCGCGCTCGCCGTGTTCGTCGCCGCCCAGCTCCCCTTCCTGATCCTGTGACGCCGCTACGCTCCGACGTCGAGATGACGGCGGTCCTCTTCACGTGCGCGGGGCAGCGCGTCGACATCGTCAGCGCCTTCGGGCGGGCCGGAGCGACGACCGTTGCCGCCGACCTCGACCCGCTCGCGCCGGCGCTCTATCACGCGGCGTACAAGGCGCTCGTCCCGCGGGTCGACGACCCTGGCTACGTCACGGCGCTCGCCGAGCTCGTCGCCGAGCACGACGTGCGGCTCGTGGTCCCGCTCACGGATCTCGACCAGGAGATCGTCTCGCGCGCCCGCGAGGAGCTCGCGCCGGCGCTCGTCCTCGCGCCGGGCCCGGAGGTCTGCCGGACGATGGGCGACAAGTACCTGGCGCACGTGTTCTTCGAGGCGAACGGAATCCCGAGTCCGCGCACCTGGCTCCCCGAGAACGTGCCCGCCGACGTGCGCTACCCGCTCCTGGTGAAGGTCCGCGAAGGGTTCGGCTCACGCCACATCTACCGGGCCGACGACGCGACGCAGCTCGAGTTCCACCTGCGCGCCACGCCCGTCGACTCGATGGTGCAGGAGTGCTGCCTCGGCGAGGAGTTCTCGATCGACGTCTTCTGCGACACCGAGGGTCGCTGCCTGAACGCGATCCCGCGCTCCATGATCCAGTCGAAGGGCGGGGAGTCGATCAAGGGCGAGTCGCTCCAGGACCGCGAGCTGGTCGACCACGGCGCGCGCGTCGCGGAGACCGTCGGCATCGTCGGGCCCGCGAACATCCAGTGCTTCCGCGAGCCCGACGGGTCGCTGCCGGTCACGGACGTCAACCCACGGTTCGGCGGCGCCTTCCCGCTTCCCCTCGCCGCGGGCAGCCGCTACCCCGAGCTCGCCCTCGCGCTCGCGCGCGGGGAGGCCCCCGCGCCCCGGCTCGGCGAGTTCCGGGCCGGCGTCGTGATGACGCGGTTCTTCTCCGATCTCTGCCTCGTCGAGGGACCCCACGGCGAGCTCGTACCGTTCGCCGAGGAGCTTCCCGAGCCGATCGCCGTCGAGCCGGGCCAGGTCTGAGGTGCGCTACCTCGTCACCGGGGCCGCGGGGTTCATCGGCTCCCATCTCGCAGAGGCACTCATCGAGCAGGGCCACGACGCGGTCGGGCTCGACGCGTTCACCGACTACTACGACACCCGTCGTAAGCGCGAGAACGCCGAGGGGCTCGACGTGCTCGAGACGGACATCCTCGACGCCGACCTCGACGAGGTGCTCGCGGGCGTCGAGGGGGTCTTCCACCTGGCGGGGCAACCGGGTGTCCGCGCGAGCTTCGGCCCGGGGTTCGAGCACTACGTGACGCGGAACGTCCACGCCAGCGGTCGCCTGTTCGAGGCCGCCGCCCGTCGCGGCGTGCGGGTCGTCTACGCGTCGTCCTCCTCGATCTACGGCGACGCCGAGACCTATCCCACACGCGAGGATGCGGAGCCGCGGCCGATCGCGCCCTACGGCGTCACGAAGCTCTGCGTCGAGCACCTCGCCTATGCGCACCGGCGCACGACCGGCCTGGACGCGGTGGGGATCCGCTACTTCACCGTGTACGGGCCGCGTCAGCGTCCGGACATGGCCTTCACGCCGATGCTCGAGGCGCTCGCGGACGGCGGCCGGTTCCGGTTGTTCGGCGACGGCTCGACCTCGCGGAGCTTCACGTACGTGGCCGATGCGGTCGCCGGCACGATCGCCGCGCTCGAGCGCGGGTCGTCGGGTGAGCTCTACAACGTCGGCGGCGGGGAGGAGGCGTCGCTGGCAGAGGCGATCGCGCTCGCGGAGGAGATCGCGGGCCGCGAGCTGGCCGTCGAGCGACACGGGGAGGCGGCCGGCGACGTCCGCCGCACGCGGGCCGACGTCTCGAAGGCGGGACGCGACCTCGGGTGGGCGCCGACGACGGCGCTGGCGGACGGCCTCGCTGCACAGTGGAACTGGGTCACTGCTAGGGTCGCGGCGCCTTGAGCGACGATCGGCGGAGAGAGGGCGGCGTCGACCCGAACGCCGAGCGCGAGGTGGACCTCAGGTCGGCCTGGGACCGGATCACCGCCCGGTGGTGGCTCCCCGTCGGCGGGTTGATCCTCGGGGCCGTCCTCGGCGTCCTCGTCTCCGTCGGCAGCGGCGACGTCTACCGCTCGCAAGCGCTCGTCTACCTCGGCCAGCCGTTCACGCCGTCGGGCGGGGGACAGCTCCAGAGCCTCCAGACGAACCCGAAGACGGTCAGCGAGATCGTGCGCAGCGAGGCCGCGATCAAGACGGCGGCGGCCGCGGCGGGCCTGCGCCCCGGGCAGCTCCGCGGCAACGTCACGTCGACGGCAGTCGTCCAGCCGGGCCAGGTGGCGCGCAACTTCACGCCGCTCGTGCAGATCGAGGTGCGCGCACCCACGAAGCTCAAGTCCGAGAAGGCCGCGAACGCGTTCGCGAACACCGTCGTCACGCAGGTCGTCCCCTACATCACGCAGAAGATGAAGCTGCTCGAGGCGCAGATCACGAACGACGAGCGGCAGCTCGACGAGATCGCGTCACGCATCGACGCCGCGAACGAGCAGCAGCGGCTCGCGTCCGCGAGCAAGACGCTCTCGCTCGCCGAGAAGCTGCTCGTCTCCACCAACTCGAACGCGACGGTCAACGCGGCGGAGCAGCGCCGGGGAACGGTGCTGCAGGACCTGAACAGCGCCCGCCAGCTCCACTCGCTCGCCGAGAACGTCGAGCTCAGCCGGGTCGTCCAGCCCGGCGTGGGCGTCAGGACGTCGGCGACGAGCCGCCGGAACGCCGCCGCCGTCGGAGCACTCGCGGGGCTCCTCCTCGGTGCGCTCGCCGCGATCCTCGCCGATCCGTGGATCCGGCGCAGGAGCGCGGCCGCCGCGTAGCGAGGCGGCAGTGGTCGAGGGCAAGCGCGTCGCGGTCGTCGTCCCGGCCTTCCAGGAGGAGCTGCTCGTCGCGGAAACGATCCGCGGCATCCCCGCCTTCGTCGACCTGATCGTCGTCGTGGACGACCACTCGAGCGACGGCACCGCCGACCGGGCGCGCGACCTCGGCGACCCGCGGGTCGAGGTGATCGAGCACGTGGAGAACCGCGGTGTCGGCGGCGCCATCGCGACCGGGTACGCCCGCTGCCGCGAGCTCGGCGTCGACGTCACCTGCGTGATGGCGGGCGACAACCAGATGGATCCCGGAGAGCTCGCGGCGCTCGTCGCCCCGGTCGCGCGCGGCGAGGTCGACTACGCGAAGGCGAATCGGCTCGTGAGCGGCGAGGCGTGGCAGCTGATCCCCCGCTCGCGCTACCTCGGCAACGCCGTCCTCTCGCTCCTCACGAAGATCGCGTCTGGGTACTGGCACGTCGCGGACTCCCAGGCGGGGTACACGGCGCTGTCCCTCGAGGCGCTCCGCCGGCTCGACCTCGAGCGGCTCTACCGGCGCTACGGCTTCCCGAACGACATGCTCGTGCACCTGAACGTCCAGAGCGCACGGGTGCGCGACGTCCCGTCGCGCCCGGTCTACGGGGTCGGCGAGCGCTCCGGGATCCGCATCCGGCACGTCGCCCCGCGCATCGCGTGGCTCCTGTTCAAGGGGTTCTGGTGGCGGCTGAAGGAGAAGTACGTGATCCGGGACTTCCACCCGCTCGTCTTCTTCTACGTCCTCGGGATCCTGATGAGCGTCGTCGGCTTCCTGCTCGGCGTCGTCGTCGCCGCGTCGCGCATCTTCTGGGGCAACGAGATCACGACGGCGACCGTCGTCCTCGTCGCGCTGCTCCTCGTCTCGGGCACGCAGTTCACGCTCTTCGCGATGTGGTTCGACCAGGAGGCGAACAAGGAGCTGCGCTGAGCCTCGTGTTCGAGTTGTTTGCGGCGGAGGCGGGTGGATGATCGGGATGGAGCGCTGGTTCCGATCCGGGCATGTGCTTGACGACGGTGCGCTTCCCTCGTAGCGTCGAGGCGTGGCGTGCAGCGCAGTGTGCATCTCCCATGCAACGGCAGCAGGGGGCGAGGACGTCGGTCGGCTCGTTGCCGGGGGCCTCGGTTTTCTGTTCGTCGACGACGAGATCGTCGCTCGGGCGGCCGCCACCGGCGGGATCGAGCCGGCGGAGGTTGCGGACGAGGAAAGGCGGAAGTCACTCGCCGCCCGTCTGGTCGAGGCGCTCGGGCAGGGGGGCGAGGCGTGGGCGGTCACCCACGGCAGCTCGACCACTGTGGAGGCGCGACGCAGTGAGGACGTACGGGCGCTGATCCGTGAGACGATCGCCCAGACGGCGGCACGAGGCCGGGTTGTGATCGTCGCGCACGGGGCCTCGCACGTCGTCCCGCGCGGTCCAGGGGCGCTCCGTGTGCTCGTGACGGCATCTCCGACGACACGTGCGAGCCGGGTCGCAAAGGCGAAGGGGCTGGACGACGCGCTCGCGATGCGTGAGATCAAGCGCGCCGATGCCGCCCGTCGCGACTATCTGAGGCGCTTCTACGACATCGACGAGGAGCTGCCGACCCAATACGACCTCGTCGTCAACACCGACTTCCTCTCCGTGGACCAGGCCTCACGGTTGGTCGTTCAGGCGGCGTCAGGCTAGCTGACCGAGCGCAAGGCAGGGCCGACGACGCGGCACGACGTTCGCTCGGACATCCGAGGAAACGCCAAATGTCTCGCCGGTCTTCAACTGCTCGATGACGTCGACGAGGCGCGCACGGGCCTCGTCGGTGAAGCGGCCCTTGACGAGATCGTTAAGTAGACGTCGTGGATGAATGCCCGGTCCGCCTCCTCCGGCCGGATGAGCCCGATTCCTGCCGCCTCGAAGGGTCGGGCGAAGAACCCGCCTTCGGTCGTTGGCCGCGCCGCGATGACGCCGAGTCGGCCGTGCCGTCGCAATCCCGCTTCTCAATCCGCAGGACGTGGTGTTCGTCTCGAGACGCGTCGGCAACTTCCAGCGGCACTCCGTCTTCGGGATACTGATCGAGCAGCTCTGGGTCCACTAGGCGCCGAGGGCGGTGCCAGCGAACTCGCGGGATGCCGCACAACCGATCAGCCGTGCACGACCTCGACACGACCCCGACCGAAGGGCCGTCGGCCTGACGTGGGACGTCGGCGTATCACCGGCCGTCCGCTGGTCGTGCCGCGCTGGGAGTGGCGGACGTTCGGCGACGCCTTCGACGATGCGGAGCCGCGCCTGGGAGCGCTCGCGCCGACGAAGGTCCAGGACAGCGACGAGCTCTACATCCTCTCGAACCGCGTCGAGGGGAGCATCAAGGTGCGGGACGGGCGCCTGGACGTCAAGCTCCTCGAGGAGGTGGACGACGACGGGCTCGAGCAGTGGAGGCCCGTCGCAACGGCGGAGTTCGGCGTCCGTGCGAACGAGGTCGCCTCGCTGCTCGAGGCGCTCGATGCCAGCGTGCCTTTCCTCGCTCGGGAGACCTACGACCTCCGTCAGCTGGTCGAGGACGTCGTCGCCCCTCACGACGACCTGCGCGCGGTTCCCGTGCGGAAGCATCGGGTGCACCACAGGGTGGACGGCTGCATGGCGGAGCTCACCGATGTGAGGTCGGGCTCGCACGCGACGCGCACGCTCGCCGTCGAAAGCGAGGACCCGGTGGTCGTGCGCGCGACCGTCGAGGCGCTCGGGCTTTGGTCTCGGCCGAACGTGAACTTCCCCCGCGGCCTGGCGCTCCTCGTCGGCTTCGGAGCACGTGGCGGTGCCGTGCTCGACGTGGGGACGAACTCCGTGAAGCTCCTCGTCGCACTGCGCGCCGCGGACGGCGCATGGCGACCGGTCGTCGACCGGGCCGAGGTGACTCGCCTCGGCGAGGGGCTCGCGACGTCGGGCCGGCTCGCGCCCGCGGCGATGCGCAGGACGGTCGACGCGATCCCGCGCATGGTCGACGAGGCCCGGGCACACGAGGTGGGTCGGGTCGTCGCGGTCGGCACCGCGTGGATGCGAAGGGCGGAGAACGCCGACGAGCTCGTGGCCGCCGTGCGAGAGCGCGCCGGCGTTCGGATCACGCCGATCGACGGCGAGGACGAGGCTCGACTTTCCTATCTCGCCGCGCTGTCGGGCCTCGGCTCGATCGAGGCAAACGACGGGCCGGTCGTCGTGTTCGAGACCGGCGGCGGAAGCACGCAGTTCACCTTCGGTCACGGCGAGCGGATCGACGAGCGCTTCAGCGTCGAAGTGGGGGCCGTCCGCATCACCGAGCGATTCGGCCTCGCGAGGGCCGTGGACCAGAAGACGCTGGCCGCGGCGTCGAGCGCCGTCGCGGGCGACCTCGCGCGCCTCGACGGTCGTCCGGCCCCCGACCTCCTCGTCGGCATGGGCGGTGCACTGACGAACATCGCCGCCGTGAAGCTCGAGCTGTCGACGTACGACTCCGCGGTCGTCCAGGGCACCGTGATCGACCGCGAGGAGCTCGACCGGCAGATCGAGGTCTACCGCACAATGGGCGCCGAGGAGCGGCGGTCGATCGTCGGCCTGCAGGAGAAGCGGGCGGACATCATCCTCGCGGGCGCGTGCATCGTGCGCACTGTGCTCGAGAAGCTCGAGTCGACGTCCGTCGTCGTGAGCGATCGGGGCCTTCGCCATCGCGTGCTCGTCGAGCGCTTCGGCGCCTGACCGGCCCTAAGAAGTCCTAACTCAATGAGGTCTCGCTGAGGTCTCGGGATTTGACCAGAGTTTCTAGCCCCGGATGCGGCCGGGTCGGAGCGGGCGGGCGTGTGTGCTGATTTTTTCGAGCGCGCGGGTGAGGGCTTTGACGTCTGCGTCTGTGAGGTGTTGGGCGAAGTGTCGTTCGATTCCGTCGCGGTGGTAGAGGCGGGCGCGTTCCTTCGTCTTGTTGCCCGTGTCGGTAAGCACGACGAGGATCGTGCGGCGGTCGTGTTCGGGGCGGACACGGCGGACGAGGCCTTCCTCTTCCATTCGGTCGACGACGCGGGTGAAGCCGCTCTTGCTGTGGAGGATTCGTTCGGCGAGCTGGTTCATCGGGATGCCTTCGGGTGAGTCCTCGAGTTGGACGAGGACGTCGTACCAGCGCAGAGGGATGCCCGCGTTGTGCTCGAGCTCGGTGCCGAGTACGTCGGTTAGCGCGAGCGCGCTCTCGAAGTAGAGGCGCCAGGCGCGGAGCCGCTCGGGCGAGGGACTTGACAAGGCTTGTTCCATGTGAGATGGTCCTCTTTGCAACTATGCTGTTACGGATGATCCGACAGCATATCAACAGTAGAGGAAGGGAGCGCACATGACTGCCATCTCCCCGGAGCGAGCGCAGGCCGGCTACGCGCTCAACGAGAACGAGGGTGAGGCGTTCTGGCTGCTCGGCATGTTGCAGACGATCAAGATCGGCAAGGACGACACGGACGGGCAGTGCGGTCTCGTCGAGATCGTCGTGCCCGAAGGCGTCGGCTCGCCCTGGCACGTCCATCCCGAGGAGGACGAATGGTTCTACGTCCTCGAGGGCGAGATCACCTTCTGGCTCGCCGACGCCCGCCTGTCCCTGAAGGCCGGCTCGTTCGCGTTCGGCCCCAAGGGCGTGCCGCACACCTTCTACGCCGAGGCAGGTGGAGCGAAGGCGCTGGTCGGCTTCGCACCGATGCAGTTCGAGGGATTCCAGCGGGAAGTCGGCGAGTCGGCACCCGAGCGCGTCCTGCCGCCCCCGATGGAGGGCCACCCGGACATGGCACGGCTCGCCCCGATCGCACTGCGAAACGGGTTCGAGATCCTCGGCCCCCCAGGCCCCCCACCCGGACACTGAGCCGACCAAGACCGATGGAGTGGGCCCACTCGCGCTGCGCACGGGCCCACTCCCGAACTCGCTTGCCACCAAGTGGGCCACCCGTATGGCAACTCGTCCGCGTCCTCTCACGCGGCGGGCTCGTCTACGAGCACTGCGACGGTGCTGTGGTTCACCTACACGACGAGGGGGAGGGTTTCCTCGAAGTCGCAACGTGGGAGCCGACGCATGAGCTCGCCCTTCCGGATCGAGTTGCGCTGGCCGAGATCGTCAACGCGGACGTCGAGCGTTTGGCGGCGACTCCGTCAGGACAGGCGATGCTCATGGTCGCAGGCGTGTCTGAGATGGCGGCCATGCGATCCCAGCTCGGGCGACCGCGACTCTGGACCGATCACGAACTCTTCGCCCTGGCACGCGAGTTCATGGAGTACGGCGACCACTGGACTAGCCACCATGAGCGTTGGGCGCGGAAGCGTAGACTCGAAGCCCGGCACGTTCTGAAACTCATGCGCCGAGCAGAGGCGGCGGGGCTCGTCACGATCAGCAAGCGTGGTGGTCCGCGCAGCGCGAACGTCTATGCGCTTACCGGACGAGACCCGGAGCAGGTCGATGCGAAAACGCGCGCGGAATGGCATCGCAAGTCGTGGCGCGCGCTAGAGCGGATGCGCAGAGAGCTCGACGAGGCTTCGCGTGGCCGCCCGAACCTAGCCAACCCCTAGCCAAGGCACGTTGGCTCGCGCCGAACCGACCTCGCACGCAAAGAAAAAGCCCCGACTTCCGGGGCTTTCAGAGAAGCGGATGAAGGGACTCGAACCCTCGACCTTCTGCATGGCAAGCCGTGCCGGAACCCGCAACGCTCGACAACGAACCACGACGAACGCCTGCAACCATGCGCGTTTCAGCGGTCTCGCGGCTGTTGAAAGCCTCTGGTTCGCGGACGTTTCGGGCATGAATGGGGCACGCTGGTCGGACGAGTGTCAGATGACGAGGTGCCGTGCGTTTGGCGCTGGCTCAGCCGCGGGATAACGCATCACGATGGCGGAAGGATTCGTGCATACGGTGCGCCGTGA
>DATAPC010000098.1:0-3740 GCA_036265415.1 Gaiella sp. | reverse complement strand
CGTCGTGGACAAGCGCTACCCGGCGCCGCCGACCAACGAGGCCGTCGTCGGGCTCTACTGCTTCCCGCCGGACGTCTTCGACGTGATCGAGCGCCTCGAGCCGTCCTCCCGCGGTGAGCTCGAGATCACCGACGTCAACCGTCACTACGCGCAACAGGGACGCCTCGACGTCGTCCAGGTGGAGGGCTGGTGGGAGGACGCGGGCAAGCACTGGCAGCACCTCGCCGAGATCGGCCGCCGCGTCGACGAGACGGGCGCGAACGGGTGACTGTCGACGGCGTGCGGCGGATCCCGCTCCGCCGCTTCGAGGACGGGCGCGGCTGGTTCTGCGAGCTCCGGCGCGACAGCGCGCTGCCGAAGCCCACCGTCCAGACGAACCTTTCGTTCTCGCGGAAGGGAGTGATCCGCGGCCTCCACTTCCACGAACGCGGTCAGGACGATCTCTTCGTCTGTCTCCAGGGCACCGCGCGCGTCGTCGTGCTGGACCGGGTGAGCGGCGCGACGTTCACCGAGGACATCGGCGACGAGAACCCCGTCGCGATCTACGTGCCAGGCCACCACGCGCATGGCTTCGAGGCGCTCACCGACCTGCTCTTCTGTTACCACGTGACCGAGGAGTACGACCCCGCCGAACCCGACGAGCACGGCGTCCCGTGGAACGACCCGCGGGTCGCGCACCTGTGGAGCACGACCACACCGACCCTCTCGGAGCGCGACGCCGCACCCTGATCACGGGTGCGGGCGGCCAGCTCGGGCACGCCCTCGCGCAGGCGTTTGCCCGAGACGAGCTGCTCGCGCTCGATCGCGGGGCGTGGGACGTGCGGCACGAGGCGCCGGCGCTTCCGTGGCGGCCCGACCTCGCGCTGCACGCCGCCGCGTGGACGAACGTCGACGGCGCCGAGGACGACCCGCAGGGGGCGGCGGCCGCCAACGTCGGCGGGACGGCGCACGTCGCCGCGCTCGGGGCACCCCTCGTGGCGTTCTCGAGCGACTACGTCTTCGACGGGACGAAGAAAGGCCCGTACGTCGAGTCCGATGCTCCGGCGCCCCTGTCGGCCTACGGCCGCTCGAAGCTGCACGGCGAGGCCGCAGCCGGCGAGCGCGCGTGGGTCGTCCGCTCCTCCTGGCTCTTCGGGGAGACGGGCCACAACTTCGTCCGGACGATGCTGCGTCTCGGCGCCGAGCGCGACGAGCTCGCCGTCATCGACGACCAGCGCGGCTGTCCGACGTACGTCGGCCACCTCGCGGATGCGACGCGCGAGCTGGTGGACGCCCGGGCCGGGTTCGGGATCTGGCATCTCGCGGCACAGGGCGACTGCACCTGGGCCGACTTCTCCGAGGCGATCTTCGAGGAGAGCGGCCTCGAGTGCCGGGTGAGGCGGATCACGACGGCCGAGTACGGCGCCAAGGCGCCGCGGCCTGCGATGTCGATCCTCCGCAGCGAGAAGGGGGCCCCGGAGCTGCCGCACTGGCGCGACGGGCTCCGGGCCTGCCTCGCTGCACTCGGCTACGGCCGATGATGGATCAGACATGTGCGGCCGGAGGCCGGCTTGGCCGGCCGGGAGGCCAGAACAGGCAGGCAACGCCGCAAGCCTGGAGAAAGGGGGCACGTGGGGGAACCAGGGGTTCCCCCATGTCGACTACCCTTCCGCGATGCGCGTGCTCGTCACCGGCGGCGCCGGCTTCATCGGCTCGCACTTCGTCAGGCGGCTGGTCGCGGGCGGCGACGACGTCGTGGTGCTCGACAAGCTGACCTACGCCGGCAATCCCGCCAACCTGGACAGCGGGATCGAGCTCGTCGTCGGGGACATCGCGGACCCCGACGCCGTCGAGCGCGCCGCGAAGGGCTGCGACGCCGTGGTCAACTTCGCCGCGGAGACGCACGTCGACCGGTCGATCCTCGGCCCGCAGGAGTTCGTCCACACGGACGTGCTCGGGACGATGACCCTGCTCGAGTGGGCGCGCACGAACGACGCGCGGTACGTCCAGGTGTCGACGGACGAGGTCTACGGCGACCTCGAGGCAGGAGGGCGCGCGCTCGAGGGCGATCCGCTGCGGCCGTCGAGCCCCTACAGCGCCGCGAAGGCGGGCGGCGACCTGCAGGTGCTCGCGTACGTGCGGACGTACGGGGTGCGTGCCTCGATCACCCGCGGCGCGAACACCTTCGGGCCCAACCAGTACCCCGAGAAGCTCGTGCCGCTGTTCGTCACGAACGCTCTCGACGGTGAGCCACTCCCGGTCTACGGCGACGGGAAGCAGGTGCGCGAATGGCTGCACGCCGAGGATCACTGCGCCGGCGTCGAGCTCGTTCTGCGCGAGGGCGCGCCCGGCGAGATCTACAACATCGGCGGCGAGGACCACGAGAATCTCGAGGTCACGCATCGGATCCTCGAGCTGACGGGGGCCGACCCGTCGCTGATCCGCCACGTGGAGGATCGCAAGGGACATGACCGCCGCTACGCGCTCGACGACGGGAAGCTGCGCGCGCTCGGCTGGGCGCCCCGCCACTCCTTCGGCGAAGGCGGGCTGCCCGAGACGGTCGAGTGGTACACGACGAACCGCGCCTGGTGGGAGCCGATCAAGTCCGGCGAGTACCGCCGCTACTACGAGGAGCAGTACGCGGAGCGGCTCCGGGCCTAGTTGCTCGCGGGTCGATAGACAGCTCATGCGCCGGACCGTCGCACTTGCTGCGCTGCTCCTTCTGAGCCTCGGCGTCGCAGCCGCCGCGACCGCGCCGAAGCCACCCGCTCCGGTGTTCGTCCTCGCCGGTGGCGGATGGGGTCACGGCGTCGGGATGAGCCAGTGGGGCGCCTACGGCCAGGCGAACGCCGGCCGCGACTACCGGGAGATCTTGTCGACGTACTACCGCGGCACCGCGATGGGCGCGGCGCCCGAGACGCTGCTCAAGCGCGTTCGCGTACTCGTCGCCGACGGCGTGGCAAAGGCCTCGGTGGCGAACGTCGCGGCGGTCTTCGACGGCGCGGGAAAGCGATATCCGATCGCCGGCGGGACCATCACCACAGGCTCCGACCTCGAGCTCCCGGTGGGCAAGGACGGCAAGCCCGTGAAGCTCACAGGCCCCGTGACGATCCGGGCATCGAAGAGCGGGTTCCTCTCGTACGGCGGCAAGGAGTTCCGAGGCGACCTGAGGGTGGACGCGGTCGGCGGACGGGTGCAACTCGTCAACGTGGTCGGATTGGAGGCGTACCTCCTCGGGGTCGTTCCGGGCGAGATGCCGAAGGACTGGCCGCTCTCGGCGCTCGAGGCGCAGGCCGTCGCCGCGCGGACGTACGCGGTCGGCAACATCGTTCGCGGACGCCCGTTCGACCTCTACTCGGACTGGCGCAGCCAGGTCTACTACGGCGTCGATTCGGAGGCGCCCGGTCCCACCCGTGCGGTGCGGGAGACACGCGGGCAGATCCTCACGTACGGCGGCGCGCCAGCACAGACGCTCTACTTCTCGTCGAGTGGCGGCAGGACGATCAGCTCGCTCGACGCGTTCGGAATGGATCTGCCCTACCTCGTGGCCGTCGACGATCCGTGGGACGCGGCCTCGCCGAACCACGCCTGGACGCCGCAGCTCCTCACCGGCGCCCAGCTCGCGTCCCGTTTCGGGCTGAAAAACCCGGTCGCGGACGTCGCCTACGTCCCCGGCTCGCCTGGGAAGCCGGCGGCTATGCGGCTCACGACCGCCGACGGACAGACCGCCTCGGCGCGGCTGAGCGACGTCCGAACGCGCC
>DATAPC010000097.1:0-4477 GCA_036265415.1 Gaiella sp. | reverse complement strand
CCGATGCGCTCGCCGGCCTCCACCGCGTCGAGGTCGGCGGCGGACGTCACCTGCTTCACGCGGTCGGGGTTCTCGCGCAGCGCATTCTGGAACGCCGCGACCATCGACAGCGCCTCGCGCAGCGAGCCCTCCGGCTGCACGGCCACGTCGACGTAGACGGCGCAGACCTGGAGGCCGACGCCGCCGCGTTCGAAGAGCGGGAGCCACGTTTCGGCGAAGACGTTCGTCTCGCCGAGCCGGCGCTCGCGGTAGGCGACTTCCATCAGGAGGTCGACGTGGGCGTCGGCGATCATCGCCGGCCGACCCTACAGTGCCCAATCCGCGCAAGGATGACGGACGTATGCACTGCATCCGCCACCAGACACGAAGGAGAGACAGATGACACGCACGCTGACCGTCGCCGCGACGGCCCTCCTGGCCATGCTCGCGCTGGCGCTGCCCGCAGTCGCGGCGACGCCGACCTACAAGGGAACCGTCGGCCCGGGATTCACCATCAAGATGGCGACCAAGCCGACCAAGGCGGGGAAGATCAAGCTCGTCGTGTCGGACAAGTCGTCACAGCACAACTTCCATCTGAGCGGCCCCGGCGTCAACGTCAAGACCAGCGTCGGCCAGAGCGGGACGAAGACGTTCACGATCACGCTGAAGAAGGGCACCTACAAGTTCATGTGCGACCCGCACGCGAGCTTCATGAAGGGCTCGTTCAAGGTCAACTAGAGCGTGGCTCAGGCGAGGGGAATCGGCTCGTACCCGTCGGGTGACACCCGCCAGGACGCCAGCTCGTCGAGCCGCACGGAGTAGATGACGTACGGCCGGTCCCGCCAGAGCCCGATCCGCTCCACATCGGTGCGGGACGGGCGCGGCGGGGCCGAGACGTGCGAGTGCACGACCGCCTGCTCGAGATCGCGGTCGCCGATATCCGCCCAGGCGACGGGGTCCAGGCGGAGCTCGAAGAAGTACGGCGACGGCGAGGCGTTCTCGCCGGGCACGTACTCGACGGCCTGGTCGCCGTCGAGGAGCAGGAGCCCGCAGGCCTCGTTCGGAAGCTCGGCGCGGGCGTGCTCGGCGATCGCCGCCCGCACCGCGGCCGGGATCACCACCAGACGGTGGACTCCATCGACTCCTCGACACCCGCCTCGGGCGCGTCCCAGAAGTCGGCGCTCAGGTACTTCCAGCCGCCGTCCGCGAGGATCGCGACGACGACGCCCTCCTCCAGCTCGGCGGCGAGCCGCCGCGCGACGTGGATCGCCGCGCCCGCGGAGACGCCGCCGAGGATCCCCTCGAGCCGGAGCAGCTCGCGAACCGCTGCGACCGACTCCTCGTTGGAGACGAGCACCTTCCGATCGAGGCGGCTGACGTCGAGGATCGGCGGCACGTACCCGTCGTCGAGGGAGCGCAGGCCCATCACCGGGTCGCCCGGAAGAGGTTCGGCCGCGGCGACGACGACGTCGGGGAAGGTCTCGCGCAGCCGCTCGCCGGCGCCCATCAGCGTCCCGCCGGTGCCGAGCCCGGCGACGAGCACGTCAACCCGGTCGAGCGCCGTCGCGATCTCCGCGCCGGTTCCCTCGTAGTGCGCGCGCGGGTTCGCCTCGTTCGCGTACTGGAACGGGACGAACCACCGCGGGTCGGCCTCGGCCATCTCGAGCGCGAGTCGCACCGCGCCGTTCGATCCCTCGGACGCGGGGGAGAGGACGATGTGGGCGCCGTAGAGGCGCAAGAGACGCTTCCGCTCCTCCGTCGCGTTCTCGGGGAGCACGCAGGTCAGCGGGTAGCCCTTGAGCGCAGCGACGAGCGCGAGCGAGATTCCCGTGTTGCCCGACGTCGGCTCGAGCAGCGCCCGCCCCGGCTCGAGCTCGCCCGACGCCTCGGCCGCCTCGATCATCGACTTCGCGACGCGATCCTTGATCGACCCGGTCGGGTTCTGGCCCTCGAGCTTGGCGTAGATGGTCACGCTCTCCTTCGGAGAGATCCGTGGCAGCTCGACGAGCGGCGTCTGCCCGACGAGATCGAGCAGGCTGCTCGCGACCGCGGGCGACCACGGCTGCGAGCTGCCGCCCGCCATCGCCGGAAGCAGGATCAGGGTCTCGCCGTCCGGCACGGTCGTGTCGAGGCCGTCCATGGTGCGGACGTCCTCGCCGCCGAGGTAGACGTTCACGAACGGCGCGATCCCTCCGTTCGCCAGGATCTGGTTGCCGAGGGCGGGATGGCGCTCGACGAGGTCCTCGAGCACCTCGCGCACGGTCTCGCCCGTGGCCTCGACCTGTCGCGCGCCGCCGACCTCGCCGCGCAGCGTGGGGGGAATCCGGACGACGGTCACGACGCGTGCACCGTTGTTCCTTGGCAGAACTCGACGTAGTCGATGTACTCGGTGATGGTCGGGTGGTCGCCGCACACCGGGCACTCCGGGCTCCGGCGAATCGCGACCTCGTCGAAGGTGGTGTGGAGCGCGTCGAAGAGGAGCAGCCGGCCGGCGAGGGTCTCGCCCGCGCCGAGCATCAGCTTGAGCGCCTCGCTCGCCTGCAGCGAGCCGACGATGCCGGGCAGGACGCCCAGGACGCCACCCTCGGCGCAGCTCGGAGCCAGCTCGGGCGGCGGCGGCGACGGGTAGAGGCACCTGTAGCACGGTCCGTTGCCTGGGTGGAAGACGGTGACCTGCCCTTCGAAGCGATAGATCGACCCATGCACGACCGGGATGCCGTGCCAGACGGACGCGTCGTTGACGAGATACCGGGTCGGGAAGTTGTCCGTGCCGTCGAGAATCACGTCCCACCCGTGAGCGAGGATCCGCTCGACGTTCTCCGAGTCGAGCCGCTCCTGGAACGGGACGACCGTCACGTCCGGGTTCAGGGCCTCGATCGTCCGCTTCGCGGACTCGACCTTCGGCTCGCCGAGGCGCTCCGTCGAGTGCACGATCTGCCGCTGGAGATTCGAGTCGTCGACGACGTCGGCATCGATGATCCCGATCGTCCCGACACCCGCGGCGGCGAGGTAGAGCGACGCGGGCGAGCCGAGGCCGCCGGCACCGATCAGGAGGATGCGCGACTGGAGCAGGCGCTGCTGGCCTTCCTCGCCGACCTCCGGGATCAGGAGATGCCGGGAGTACCGCGCCCGCTGCGCGGGCGTCAGCGCCGTCGGCGTGACGAAGTCGTAGCCGTTCCGCTTCCAGCCCGCGAAGCCGTCCGAGAGGTTGACCACGTTCCCGTAGCCGAGCTCCTGGAGCGACTTGGCCGCGAAGGCCGAGCGCGTGCCGCTCTCGCAGTAGACGACCAGCTCCCGCGACTTGTCGGGGATCAGCGCCTCGACGCGGGACTCGAGGTTGTTCCGCGGCAGGTGCAGCGCGCCGGGGAGATGACCCTCGTCCCACTCGTCACGCGGCCGGACGTCGACGAACAGCGGAGCGTCGCCGCCGTCGCGGTCGAGGAGTGCGCGCGCCTCGGGCGTCGAGATCTCGTCGATCTCGGCGCGCGCGGCGGCAAGGAGCTCTCGATAGGTCGGCATTACTTTCCCGAATATAGCGGGGCGACGCATGCGCGCGTGGAAGATCGCGAGCCCGCCGCTCGTCCGGATGGTGTGGCAGCTCGCTGGGGGAAGCGGTGCCCGCGGGCGACCCGCCTCGGGTCGTCCGCGGCTACCGTGGCGCCGTGTCGCCCTTCGCCCGGGTCGTCGCCATCACCGCCGCGGCCTCAGTCGTCGCAGTGGCCGTCGTCGTGGGGGTCGTTGCGCTGCAGACCGACCCGGTGGAGCGTGCCGCACCGGCGCCGAAGGCGCGGAAGGGAGCGCCTCCTCTGACCTTCGAGCTCGGGATCCGGAACGACTCGCAGGCCGTCGCGATACGCCGCGCCGAACGGCTCTACGCGGCGGGGAAGCGGGCCCAGGCGGGCCGGGCGTTCGCGCGCATCGACTCTCTGGAGGGCCGCGTCGGACAGGCCTTCGCGTCCTGGCCGGACGGCACGGTCGACCGGATGAACCGCCTCGCGGGGCTCCACGCGCAGGACGCCGTCGTCCAGCTCAACCTCGGTGTCGCGCTCTTCTGGGCCGGTCTGGCGGGCGCGCGCGACGCGTGGCGCGCCGCCGCGGCCTCGGAGCCCGACACCGCCTACGCCGTCGTCGCGGGCAACCTGCTGCATCCCGAGTATGCGAAGGGCCTGCCGATCTTCGTGACGACGGCGCCGCTGCCGAGCGAGCTCGAGGGCCTGACGCCGTCGCAGCAGCTCGACCTGCTCCGGCGTGGTGCGCAGCAGACGGTCGAGGGCAAGCTCCTGTACGGCGTCGCGTTGCAACGGCTCGGGATGCAACGCTCGGCGGAGCGGGTCTTCTCGCAGGCGTCGCGCGAGGCGCCCGGCGACGCCGAGGCGCAGGTTGCGGCGGCCGTCGGCCGGTTCGACAAGGCGCGCCCGGCGGATGCGTTCTCGCGTCTCGGCCCGCTCACGCGCCGCTTCCCGGACAAGGCGACGGTGCGGTTCCATCTCGGCCTGCT